>CAMJNC010000074.1 GCA_946407195.1 uncultured Treponema sp.
TTCATGGCGGTGCCTGGGTTTACGGTGATAAATATAAATATCAGTGGTACTGTATGAGACTTGCTCAGCGTGGTTTTGCAGTCGTAAATTATTCTTACCGGCTGGCACCTGAAGCAAAGTTTCCAGCTTCCCTGCAGGATACAGAAAAGGTTTTCCAGTGGACTGCTGATAATGCAGCTGAATATGGCTTTGATATCTCAAATGTTTTTGCAGTTGGCGATTCTGCAGGCGGACATCTTCTTTCTCTTTATACTGATGCAATTACAAATAAAGAGTTTGGTAAAAACTTTGATTTTATTCACGAAAAAAATATTACTCTTCGTGGAGTTGCCTTAAACTGTGGAAAATACACTCTTGATGATACTGATTCTCAGATAAAATTATTACTAAGCGGATTTATGCCAAAGGGTGGTACTAAAGAAGAAATTGCTCTTTTAAATACTGCCGCTCATGTAACTAAGGATTTTCCTCCGGCCTTTATTATGACCTGTGAGGGAGACTTCTTAAAGGCACAGGCTCCAATCATGAAAAGCGCATTAGATGCTGCCGGCGTAAAAAATGAATTCCACTGCTACGGAAATGACGCACAGCCTCTCTGGCATGTTTTCCATTGCGACCCTAAGCTTCAGGAAGCGGTTGTCTGCAATGATGAAGAATGCAGCTTTTTCCGCAGCCTAATTCAATAATTTTTTCGAACAAGTTCTATTATCTCGTCCAGGGCAAGGCCCATTTCACGGCAGGCTTTAACATCTTGCGAAAGAAGCTCTTCTGCAGCGGCATTCCGTTTTCCGCTGATTTCGTGATGAGCAAGTTCGCAGACAAAGGTTCCGCGGCCTGCAGCAGTAGAAATAAAACCTTCACGTTCGAGCTGCTCCCAGGCCTGCTTTACGGGAATAACACTTATACGAAGATTTACAGCAACAGTTCTTATTGGCGGAAGCTTTTCTCCTGCAGATAATTCTCCGTTCATAATCTGAGCAGCTATCTGCTCGTGAATCTGAGTATAAATGGGCTTATCACTTTTTTGAGATAAAACTATATCCATGCGAAACTATAAATCGTATTTTTCAAACTGCTTTGCAGAGCGATGGAAGGTAATAATCCAGGAACCGGTAAAAATCAAAATTCCACCAAGGAGAACCAAAAACTGCTTTGCAAGCATATCAGTATTATTTGAATTAAATATGAGTCCTAAATGTGCAAACGAAGCAGAGCTCATAATCTCTTCATCAGTTATATTTGCCTTTGCAGAAAAATAAGCCCAGACAGGGAATTCACAGACTGCATACATGACAAAGTATAAAACTGCAGCTACAAAATATCTGCGGCCAGGCTTAAGCGGATTTTTATAAACATTTCCGAGGAAAAAGAAATTGAATACAGAAAATAAAATCAGCTGAAGTCCAAAATAAGCAGGTGTGAGTCCTATGCCGGTTCTGTTAGCTGGAAAACTAACTAACGTTCGTATGATAAGTGCAATAACTGCAGAAAGCATGGCAAAAAGCTCCAGCATTCCGCAATATAAAAAGCGGGCCTTTACTGTATCGATTTTTCTCACAGGTAATAAAACTGTATACAGAATATCATGAGAAGACTGATTCAGTGCAAAGGTCATCATAATCGCAAGCGTCATATAAAAAGGACCAATATATGTTGGATAAGAAGGAATAAAAAACATTCCGAAACAACATATAAGCCAGCAGAAGGTTTGAATATTATTTCCAAGAATTATTTCTTTTTTTAAGAGCTTTAATGTTTGTGATTTCATAGTCCCTTTCTCCCCCATCCTATCGTCGTTCAATGTGAATCATAATATCTTCCAGACTTGGACAGCTGATTTCAAAGCCGCCCTTTTCTGCCAATGCCTTATCTTCAGTCTTCATAATTCCTTCAAAACCAAGCTGATGTGTATGAAGCCCAATAATTTTTCCTTCCGCCTCTGATGTAAGCTGATCTTTTTTTCCGGCAACTGCTATATAGCTTTCGCGGAAGGCATCACGTTCGGTACTAGCAAGAATCTTTCCCTCTTTGATATAGGTGATATAGTCGGCACATTTTTCGAGGTCGCTTGTAATATGAGTTGAAAATAAAATTGAATGCTCTCCATCTTCTATAAATTCCTGAAAAAGCAGTACAAGGTCATCGCGTGCTGCAGGATCCAGGCCGCTGGTAGGCTCATCAAGAATCAAAAGCTTTGGATTATGACTCATTGCTACTGCAACAGAATATTTAACCTTCATGCCCGCAGAAAGCTGCTTAAACTTTTTATTCTGGTCAATTTCAAAACGCTCACAGAGGCTGTTGTAAAGCTCTTCATTCCATTCGCGGTAAAAGGCTTTTGTTATTTCGGTAATACTACGGATTTTTGCTTCCGGATAAAAATCAACTCCGCCAAATACATAGCCAACCTGATTTTTTATTTCAATTTCATCCATTGGCATTGAAAGGCCGCAAAGCTTAACCTCGCCGCCATCTGACTTCATAAGATTAAGCATGGTCTTTAAGGTTGTTGATTTACCAGCCCCATTACGGCCGATAAAGCCCATAATAAAGCCCTGCTCTAACGAAAAACTGACATTTTGAAGCTTAAAAGATTCAAAGTTCTTGCAGAGTCCCTTTACTTCTATAAGATTCATTTATGCCTCCGTTGTTATATTGTGTATATTGTATATACACAATATAACAAGACACCAGAGATGTCAAGTTTTTAAATTTATATTATTTTGCTTTCCACAAATACAAGCCATGGTGATTGCAGTACGCGTAAATGTATTTTACACGAGCTCTTTTGAATCTTGCTTCTGCGGCCTGCTCCGGGTAAAGCTTTGTAAACTGAACACTCTGGTCACTAACAGCTGCAATAAAAGAAATATAATGTTCCTTTGTCATAGGATGCTTCAGGCTGACATAATATTCGTCTTCTACCGGTTCAACTTCAATGTAATGAGAATCTTCAGCTGAAGTTGATGCAGATTCTGTTTCCGGCTCCAGCGGTGGCAGTGTAATTCCACAGCAGCTGATTATTGTCTCCCCTATTGTACGGATTACATTTCCGCAGACAGGACACACATAAAAACGGCTCTTAAGCATATTAGAGCTTCTGTTGCTGTTCTGAATATAATCCCCGGATAAAAGCTCTATCACAGAAATCTCAAGGGCTTTTGCAAGCGGCTCCACAAGACTAATATCTGGAAAGCCTTGCCCTGTTTCCCATTTACTCACAGCCTTGCTGGTAACATTGATTTTTTCAGCAAGCTCTTCCTGAGTCATTTTTTTGTTTTCGCGTAATTTTTTTATAACGCTTCCTGTAATGTAATTGTCAATCATTTTGTTCCTCCGATTGTCAGGTTATTACAGATGATACAGGAAGACCGCAGCAGACACTACCTACGCTTCGTGGAATTAGCAGAATTTCAGAATATCAGCCTGAACAGCGGCATGCGGGAAATCTTCGAAAATCGGACTTGGAATATGCGGCTCATAGGCACGTTCCCGGAACCAGGTACACTGAACAGCCTGCATACCGACAGAACGTGCACCCGTAAGCTCGTGTGAACCACCATCACCAACGTAAAGACATTCTTCGGCTTTAACATCCAGAGCCTTAAGCATTCGCTGGTAAATCTCCGGGTCGGGTTTTAAAAGCCCCTGCTCGTAAGAAATCATTGCTGCATCAAAAAACGGAAACAACGGAGACGAACGGATAAAATCCCGTTCATCAGAAAATGTATTTGTAATAAGGCCAACCTTAAGACCTTTTTCATG
Organism: uncultured Treponema sp.; assembly: GCA_946407195.1. Classification (GTDB taxonomy): domain Bacteria; phylum Spirochaetota; class Spirochaetia; order Treponematales; family Treponemataceae; genus Treponema_D. Next base: position 3,766 of record CAMJNC010000074.1, read on the forward strand.
CAGAGTTTTTAAAAGCCAGAGTGATTCTTTTGGAATATCATTAAAGGTGTCACCAAGAGCTTCGCGCCTTTTTTGTAAAATCATTTTTGCATTTTCTTCTGAATATGCGCCAAGATTTTTCAGCGTAATTGCAAGCCCCTCTTCCATAGAATACTTTCCAAGTGAACGTTCTTTTTCCGTTTCGTGCCAGCATTTACGGAACGCTTCAATCGGCTGTCCAAGATCAGCTGCGATATTTTCGCTGAAATAGGTTCTTCCCGTAAACAGTGTTACGAGAGTTTCAAACATGTCAAAAATTACGGCTTTAATCATAGAGGCTCCTGTTACTTTTTTATATCATCATAATTGCAGTAAGCATTCGTTGGGTAGGAGACTTTGTCCTCCTGTAAGAGCAGAAGCTGTATCCTTCAATCTGTGAATGATAGGTGCACACGTCTGTTGTAAAAAAGTTTTTCTCAGGCACACCATTTTTTATAACCGTCAGCTTTACAGCTTCCTGTAAATTCAAAAGATATTTTTCCTGATTTTTTGGAACGAAGATTTTTGCAAGCTCGTCTTTATCAAAGCTGCTGGAGAATTCCTGAAAAACATCTTCGCCAACCTCATAGCAGTCCTTACAAATATGAGGACCAATTGCAATCAGAATATTTTCCGGTTCACAATTAAAAACTGAATTCATTTTTTTAATTGTGCATTCAGAAATCTTTTTTACAGTTCCCTTCCAGCCGCTGTGCACCATGGCAATAACATTTTTTACCGGATCATAAAAATAAACCGGAACACAGTCTGCTTCTACCGTACATAAAAGAAAGTTTTTCTCGTTTGTAATAAGACCGTCATAAGGATGATTTTCATCTAAGGGCCGTAAGATTCCCTCTCCGCCATTTTCTCTGGTTACAATTCTTACATCTGCAGTATGCATCTGTTTTGTTTTAACCATATTTTCAGGAGAGATTCCCAGTTGATTCCCAAGAGCCGTATAATTTTCGTAAGACTTTTCATCTTCGAAATTCCAGGCAATATCCCGGGAGTTAGTATAAAGAGTTTTTACATTACCAGTTCTATCGAATTCTGGAATTGAAAAATATTTTAAAATCATTTAATCAGTGATTTATGCTTTTACTTCTTTTGCAAGAAGACAGAGTCCTTCAACAATAGCCTCGTGTTCTTTTGGAGCAATGCGGGCATAAAGTGTATCTGGAGTATCATCCGGCATAACAGGAACCTTTTTCTGAATGAGAATGCGTCCTGTATCACAGCCACCGTCTGCAATATGAATTGTACAGCCACTTTCTTTTTCACCAGCTGCAAGAACAGCCTCATGAACGTGATGACCGAACATTCCGACTCCGCCGAATTTTGGCAGTAAAGCCGGATGCAGATTTATAATTTTGTTTTCGTATTTTTTAAGAATGTCGCCGGCAAGAACAGTAAGACAACCTGCTTCAACAATTGCTTCTGCCCCGTACTTTTCACAAGCCTCGAGCATGGCATTTGAAACAGCAAGACGTTTAGTATCGCGGTCAGAAGCCTTTGCAACCTCTTCGCCCATAACAGCGTATGGAGAACAAAGTGCTGTAGGAATACCCGCTTTGGCAGCACGCTCAAGAGCAAACGCCTTTTTAGAATCAGAAATTACGCAGACAATCTCGTAAGGACACTCAGCCCCAGCCTCTTTCTGCGCAGCCTGATAATCAATCAGCGCCTGAAGATTTGTACCGCCACCGCTAACTAAAACAGCTGTCTTTAATTTTGTCATACCGGCACCCAATCAGCTTAGTCTTCGAAAAGAACAGCGTCGCGCTGACCTTTTACTTCGCCCTTTGCATATTCAACACGGCCAATCTTATAAGCCTTCATATCAGGGCAGTAATCCTTGTGATACTTAGAAGCATTAGCATTAAACATTTCAAGAATGCTATCTGCTTCTTTTGCATTAACAGCAAGAACAAAACCAATACCCATATTGAAAGTATTGTAAACGTTATCAAAGTCAGCACCACGACGAATCAGCTCACCGAATACAGGAGGAATATCCCAGCTTGCACGTTTGATAACAGAAATCAGCTGCTTCTTTCCTTCCTTAGCCTTTGGATACATACGTGGAATATTTTCAAAGAATCCGCCGCCAGTTACGTGAACCATTCCGTGGATAGCCTTGCGGTACTTACCGAGAACTTCCATAACAGGCTTAACGTAAATACGTGTAGGTGTAAGAAGAACTTCACCAATAGTCTTACCAGTATCAGTTCCATTTACAACGAATGGATCATTTACATTTGGAACAAGCTTACGAACAAGGCTGAAGCCGTTAGAATGAACTCCAGTAGAAGAAAGACCAATAAGAACATCACCTTCGCGGATATCCTCACCAGTAATCATTTCTTTTTTCTCACCAACGCCAACACCAAAGCCGGCAAGGTCATATTTTCCAACATCATAGAAGCCAGGCATTTCAGCAGTCTCACCACCGAGCAATGCACAACCAGTATCAACACAACCGTCTGCAACACCTTTAACGAGGTCAGCAGCAACATCAGCGTCGAGCTTACCGCAGGCAACATAATCAAGGAAGAACAATGGCTGAACACCAGAGCACAAAATATCGTTTACGCTCATTGCAACACAGTCAATACCAACTGTGTCATACTTTTTCATCTGGAAAGCAACATCAAGCTTAGTTCCAACACCGTCAGTTCCGCTTACCATAACAGGATTCTTAATTCCCTTAGGCACTTCGAACATACCGTTAAAGCTTCCCAAGCCAGTCAAAAGACCAGGAATTGCAGTTCTCTTTGCATGATCCTTATACTTATTTACCGCGCGGTAACCTTCTTCTACATCTACTCCAGACTCTTTGTAGTTTGCCATTTGTTTGCTCCTTTTATTTGTATAAGGGGAAGGCCTTCCCCTCGCTCACACTTCGTTGTTCGCTACCCCTTCTCCTAGGGGCTGCACCCCTAAAACCCGCTAGAACTTTACGTCTAGTCCTGATGAGGCAGCGTCATCTGCTAATTTCTTTCTGAAATCCTTTAATTTCTGTGAAAGCTCTTTATCGTTCAAAGCCAGAATCTGCAAAGCAAGATAAGCTGCGTTCTTAGCAGAATTAATTCCTACAGTTGCAACCGGAATCTGAGGCGGCATCTGAACAATGCTCAAAAGTGCATCCATTCCGCCAAGTCCGTTAGACTTGTCACTTACGCACTCGAGTGGAACACCGATTACCGGAAGAGTTGTAATTCCCGCAATAACTCCAGGGAGGGCTGCGGCAAGACCGGCGCCGGCAATAATAACCTGGCAGCCTTCTTTTTCAACTTCTTCAACTGTCTGCTTAAGTAAAGCCCCGGCTCTGTGGGCAGAAATGATATAAGCCTTGTAGTCAGCGCCGAACTCTGTAAGAATATCGGCCGCCTTTTTCATAGTGTCTTTATCTGACTTTGACCCAAAAAAAATCGCAACTTTCATAGTAGAGTTATACCATAAAATAAAGTTCATCACAATATGGGGAAAGGAAACTCGATGATTATGAAAAATCTAATGGGCGGAGCGGGCGGGAGGTGCGGGCTGCCTCTTGAAGCTTTTGGCGCTTAGCCATAAAAAATAAAAAATCACTTTTCAAAGAAAAGTGATTTTTTATATCCCAAAAAGCTGAAAGCGAGCATGTCCGTACCTAACGCCAGCGGGAGCCCATTAGATTTTTCAAGAGTAACGTTATTCTTTCACCTGATATTGTAATAAAAGAATCCGGAGCTCTTCTATGTTTGAAACGTTAAAAATCTTGAAGACCTCGGCGAAAATCTTTTTTACGGTCGAAATGCTTACGAAGTATTTTTCGCTGATTTCTTTATAGCTTAATTTGTTGTGAATATTTTCAAGGACAAAAGTTCTCTGGCGCTCGTTGAGGTTATAATCAGAAAGGCTGATTGTAGAACCTGCCGGCTTACCTATAATTGTATTGTTCTCACGCACGTTCTTTGGGAAAAGACACGAAAGCTTTGCCTTAAGTCTGTAGTAAACCCAGAGATAAAAGGCGAAGCAGAAAATTGAATAGCTGATATTAATAAGCATGTGTTTGATTCCATGCGGATATGAGAGCACAAGCGTAATAAGATGTACTACAAACATTATAATAACTTTTTTACGATGCTTATTTACAAGAAGATCGTTACAGAGAATCAAAATGAGAGAGGCATAGAAGAAGAAAATTCCAAGCTGCTCATAATGAGTAAGGATTGTCAGCTCACTTTCAATCATAAAAATCGCAATCACAAAATATAAATTCTGATTGATAATAAAAATAATTGCGAGACCAACACACAAAAAATGAACTACAGGAATAACGATATTTGTAGGTGCTATTTTTTCAATAATAGAAATCGGGTCTCCATTCATTAAAACACTAATAATTCCAGCAACGAGCAGAAAGACGAGACCAACAACAGCAACAACCCTCTCCGAGCTGATTCTGTTCTTATTCATAGTTCTTCTATTATAACATAAAAATATATTTTTACCAATAACTATTTGTTTTTAAAATAACCTTGGTTATTTTAAATTTGCTGCTATATGACCACAGGCATTTTCGCCGTCCATTGCACTTGAAACAATTCCGCCAGAATAGCCCGAGCCCTCGCCTGCAGGGTATAGCCCGCTGATAACCGTGCATTCGTAAGTTTCCTTGTCGCGAAGGATACGAACCGGTGTACTTGTACGGGTTTCCGGCGCAATCATAAGGGCATCTTTGCTGATAAAACCATGCATACTCTGATCTATCTGTTTAAAGCCTTTTTTAAGACGGTCGCAGATATGAGACGGAAGCCAGCTTCCGAGCTCAGAAGATACAAGGCCAGGAGTATAGCTTGAAGCAGGTAAATCAGCTGATTTACAACCAGCAATAAAATCTGTAAGGCGCTGAGCCGGAGCCGCCTGTCCGTTTCCGTTTTCAAAGGCAAGCTTTTCAATGCGCTGTCTGAAGCAAAGTCCTGCAAGCTCTGCACAACCTTCACGAACAGCTTCTTCTATGCATTCTGCAGGAAAATCTCCGGGACGTACCTCTACAACGATTGCCGCATTAGACCATTTTGAATTACGAGCCGCAGCAGACATTCCGTTTACAACAATTTCATCCGGACCAGAGCTCGAAGGAACTACAAATCCACCAGGACACATACAGAAGGAATAAACTCCGCGTTCTTCAACCTGAGTTGTTACCCTGTATTCAGCAGCACCAAGACCTGCTTCTGCTCCCCTTCCGTGATACTGAATTGAATCTATAAGTGTACGGGGATGCTCAACACGAACACCTACAGCAAAAGTCTTTGCTTCCAATGCTTTTGGAGCAAGTTTTGCAAGCATTTTATAAATATCTGTTGCAGAATGTCCGGTAGCAAGCAGCACCGCCTTTCCCATAAAACGGCACTTTTCTCCGCTTTCTACATTCTGAGTTTCCACACCCTTTACGCAAAGCTTTCCGCCAGCCGACTCTGTAACGAGGGCCGTAACGCGTTCATTAAAATGAAACTCGCCTCCAAGCTCAATTATTTTATTGCGCATGGCATTTATTACCTGAGGAAGTCGGTCTGTTCCAATGTGAGGATGTGCATCAGTTAATATCTTTTCGTCTGCACCAAAATAATTAAATATATGAAGAATACTGCTTATATCACCGCGTTTATTACTTCTTGTATAAAGCTTTCCGTCAGAAAAGGTTCCTGCTCCGCCTTCGCCAAAGCAGTAATTAGAATCTCCGTTTACAGAGCCCTTTGTACTTATTAAAGCAATATCCTTTCTGCGCTGACTGGTTTGTGTTCCACGTTCTATTATTACAGGTTTAATTCCACTTTCCAGAAGCTTGAGTGCACCAAAAAGACCAGCCGGGCCGGCACCAACAATGATTACTGTGTGCTCTTTATCTGCTTCAACACAACTCTTCCACTTTGGCTTCCAGTCACTGCCAGCATCAGGCTTTTCGCCGATATAAACCTTATAACGCAAATGAAGCTTAAGCTGTCCATGGCGTGCATCTATGGATTTCTTTACGAAAACAGATTCAAAGAATTCTGCCTTAATATGATTTTTCTGAAGTTCTTTTTTGATAAGATTTTTATGAAGCCCCGGATTCTTTTCATCTTCGGGTTTTACTGTAATTGTGATTTCCTTAATCATTAAAGGAATTATAAAAGATTTTTAAACAAAAAAAAAGTTCTTAGACTGAAGACTCTCCAAACTTACAGTCCAAGAACTCTCTCACCGACAATAAACCGGCTCTCCGAATAAACTCTCTTCTTAGCAACGCTTCTATGTATAGTTAGTGCTAATTGTCGTTTAATTAATAACTTTCTTACCTTCATACTTTTTAACTTTACCTTAACTTTAATTTATGGTTATAACATACAGTGAAAATAAGCTGCCGTCAATAACTTTTTTCGCATTTTAACCTTGGTTATTAAAAAATAACCTTGGTTACAGAAAGTGTGCTGATTCTGTGTTACTTTTTAACAGTACAAAATGAGTCTTTTCAGAGATTTTTAGAGAATTGACTTGAAAAATTGCTGTAATCTTTCACTTTTCGGGTGCTGGAAGATGTCATCTGGAGTGCCTTCTTCCTCAATATACCCCTCGTTCATAAACAAAACGCGGTCTGCAACCTCGCGGGCAAAGCCCATTTCGTGAGTTACTACAACCATTGTCATGCCTTCACGTGCAAGATCCTTCATTACCTCGAGAACCTCCCCTACCATTTCCGGGTCAAGGGCCGAAGTAGGCTCATCAAAAAGCATTACATCAGGGTGCATAGCCAGAGAACGTACAATTGCAATTCTCTGCTTCTGTCCACCACTGAGGGTTGCAGGATATACATTTGCTTTATCAGGAAGACCGATTCTTTCAAGCAGTTGCATTGCTTCTTTTTCAGCTTCTTCCTGTGTTTTTAATTTAAGAGTTACAGGTGCAAGAGTAATATTCTGTAAAACAGTAAGATGAGGGAACAGATTGAAATGCTGGAATACCATTCCCATTTTCTGGCGGCACTGGTCGAGGTTTGTAGCTGGATCAGTTAAATCATTTCCTTCAAAAAGAATCTGTCCGCCATCTGGAGTTTCAAGACGGTTAAGACAGCGCAGGAAGGTACTTTTTCCAGAGCCTGAAGGTCCTATAATTACGATTTTTTCGCCCTTTTGTATACTAATGGAAACATCCTTCAATACCTGAAGCTTTCCAAAGCTGATTTTGAGATTTTTAACTTCTATCACTTTTTGCCATCCTTTTTTCGAG
>CAMJNC010000075.1 GCA_946407195.1 uncultured Treponema sp.
GAGTTTATCCGATGTACGAATATAAGGGAAGCTACTCCCGAAGAGGAAGCCGAAAGCTCAAGCCTTGATGCGGGCGTTGACTTTACGATTATCCTTGGTAAAGATTTTGACGGACGTTATGTTGTTCCGTCTCGAAGGTAAAGCACAGTAAAGACGCAGGTGGTGAATTATGAAAACAATGGAAGAAAAAGCAATTGAAATTGCAAAATTAATGGAAGATGGAAAGGGTAATGATGTTACTCTTTTAGATATCAGCGGACTCAACAGCTGGACTGATTATTTTGTAATTGTAACTGTAACAAGTTCTACTCACTGGCAGGGCTTGTATAAGCAGGTAAAGGATTATATTAAAGATAACGACCTAGAGATTCATGTTACAAACCGCAAGAGTCCAGATGGCGACGACTGGAACCTTATTGACTTAGGCGCAATCGTCGTTCATCTGATGTCTGAGAGTGCACGCAGCTTCTACGATCTGGAGAAGCTGTGGCACGCCGGAAAAACTATTGATTTCCGTGCTTAATTTTATTTTGTAGAGCGCTTTTTCATGAAGAAGAGGAAGCAGAGCAATACTGCTGCACCGAAAATCCATGAAATAATAGCGCTTGCTACAAGACCAATTCCCTGTGTAAGACCTGCTACAACGTATGTCAGGAATGACACTACTGCAACAGTAATTGCATAAGGGAGCTGTGTAGCAACGTGCTTTACGTGTTCACACTGAGCACCCGCACTCGCCATAATCGTTGTATCCGAAATTGGAGAACAGTGGTCACCGCAAACAGCCCCTGCCATACATGCAGAAATTGAAATAATACGCAAAGGATTTCCCGGTGCAAAAATAGCAATACAGATAGGAATCAGGATTCCAAAGGTTCCCCAAGAGGTCCCAGTAGCAAATGCAAGGAAACAGGCAACTACGAAGATGATTGCAGGAAGCATCATTTTAAGTCCTGCAGCAGAACCTTCTACAAGACCTGCAACATATTCTTTAGCACCAAGACTGTCTGTCATTGCCTTAAGTGTCCACGCCAGAGTAAGAATAAGGATGGCAGGAACCATTGCCTTAAATCCGTCTGGAACACAAAGCATACTTCCCTTGAAAGAAAGAACTTTACGACAAACGTAGAAGATGATTGTAATAATCAGTGCTGCAAATGAACCGAGTACAAGACCAACAGAAGCATCTGAATCAGAGAAGGATGAAATGATGTTCAGGAAGTTTCCGTTTGTTTCGGTTGTTCCGTCTTCAAGAACGTTGAACTTAGTAAAGAATCCGCCGGTATAAATCATACCGAGAATACACATTACAATGAGTACAACGATTGGGAAAATAAGATCAATTACTTTTCCATTCTGATTTGCATCATCATCAATGTCATCTGCTGCATCGTTCATTACTTCAAGTGCTTTTTCGTACTTAGACATTTCACCGTATTCAAACTTCATGAATACCATTGCAAACATCATTAAAATTGTAAAGAAAGCGTAGAAGTTGAAAGGAATGGCTTTGCAGAAGAGGGTAAATCCGTTTTCACCTTCAGAAACAAAGCCTGCAACAGCTGCTGCCCATGAAGAAATTGGAGCAATGATACAAACCGGTGCTGCTGTTGAGTCAATCAGGTAAGCAAGCTTTTCTTTTGAAATGCCGTACTTAGAAGTCATAGGTCTCATAACAGAACCTACAGTAAGACAGTTGAAGTAGTCATCAATAAAGATGAAGATACCAAGAACGATTGTTGCAACCTGTGCACCAGCCTTTGTCTTAATGTGTTTTTTAGCCCAGCGTCCGAAGGCTGCAGATCCGCCTGCCTTGTTCATGAGGGCAACCATAATTCCAAGCACAACGAGGAATACAATAATACCTACGTTCCAGCTGTCAGAAAGCTGTGCAATCATACCATCACTGAAGATGTGATTGAAGAAGCCTGGAAAACCAGCGGCGGTTTCAATTGCATAGAAAAGACCGCCAATTATAATACCAATAAAGAGGGAAGAGTAAACTTCCTTTGTCCAGAGTGCCAGTGCAATGGCCACAATAGCAGGCACCAGGGCCCAGAATGTTCCAATCATTTTTTATTCTCCAAGTTATTAAAGTCAGTTGCGAGTGGGTCCTTAATGCCGTCTTTTTCGAGCTTTTCCAGAACTTCGATTGCATAATCAAGTTCTTCCAGCTGAGTCGGCGAGCAGAAGGTTTTTATCTGTCGCAAGGCTTTTATTGCTTTTTCATTTGTCATTTTTTAATCCTCCTTTCTATATTATATATCCATTTATCTCTAACTGCATTAGAAAATTTACAAATTTTTATATTGCCCTGTGGAACTTGTTTCATCTTGACAGAAATGATATAAAATGTCATTTTGTTATAGTGCCTTTTGGCAGAATATTCTTATAGGGGTAAATAATGAAGAAATATGCATTTTTATTTCCGGGACAGGGTGCACAGGTTCCCGGTATGATTAAGGATATCTGTGATGCTTATCCTGAAGCTCGCGCAGTGGTTGATGAAGTAACAAAAATCACAGGCGTAGATATGCCAAAGCTTCTTTGGGAAAGTGATGCTGCAACTTTAAGCCGCAGCGATAACAGCCAGCTTGCTATTACAACTGCTTCTCTTGCAGTTATGGCTGTTTTGAAGACAAAAGGTATTGAACCAAGTGCTGCAATGGGCTTTTCTCTTGGTGAATTCCCAGCTTTGTATGCAGCAGGTGTTTTGAGTTTTGAAGATGTAATTAAGGTAGTTCGCGAACGCGGACTTATTATGCAGGCTACCTGCGAAAATATTGCTAAGGCAAACGAAGGTCACGCACCTGGTATGACAGCAGTGCTCGGACTTCCTCCAGAGAAGGTAGAAGAACTTGCTAAAGGTATTAAGGATGCTTATGCTGCAAACCTTAACAGCCCGGTTCAGACAGTAGTTAGTGGTACAGCAGATGCTCTTGAACAGGTTGAAGCTAAGGCAAAAGAAGCAGGCGCTCGTCGTGCTCTCCGTCTTCAGGTAGCAGGTCCTTTCCACAGTCCTCTTATGCAGGAAGCAGCTGATAATTTTGAAAAGGCAATTGCAGGTGTTACCTTCAATAATCCTGATAAAACACTTTTCAGCAATGTAACTGGAAAGCAGGCTGGAAATGGCGAAGAAATCAAAAAGAATGCAGTTCTTCACCTTACAAACCCTGTACGCTGGACAGACGAAGAGGCTGTTTTGAACAACCTCATCAAGGCAAGCGGCAACGAATGGGAGCTGATTGAACCTGGTGTTGGTGCTGTTCTTACAGGCCTCTGGGGCAAATCAGGATATGCAGAAACTGCAGAATGTAAAGCTGTAAATAACGTAGAAACATTAAATATATAAAAATAAGGAAAACAAAATGGCAAGACGTGTTGTAATTACTGGAATGGGAGCTGTAACTCCTCTTGGAAATACTGTAGAAGAAACCTGGGCTGGAATTAAAGCTGGAAAAAGCGGAATTGGTCCAATCACTCAGTTTGATGCATCAATCAATAAAGTACATTATGCAGCTGAGGTAAAGAACTTTGATCCTTCACTTTATATGGATTCAAAGGATGCCCGCAAGATGGCTCGCTTTACACAGTTTGGTGTAGCAGCTGCTAAGATGGCTCTCGAAGATTCTGGACTTATGGGAAATGCTGAAGTTCTTGATGAAACTGGTATTATCCTTGGTGTTGGAATTGGTGGTCTTGAAGAAACAGAAGCAGACGTTCTCGGTCTTGAGAAGATGGGCTTCACAAAAACAAATCCTATGGCTATTCCTAAGCTTATTCCAAATGAAGTAGGTGGAAACATCGCAATTAACTTTGGTCTTCATGGTCCTGTTCAGTCAATTGCAACTGCATGTTCTTCTGGAACAGATGCTCTTGGTGTTGCTTTTGATATGGTTAGAAGCGGACGCCTTGATACATGTTTGAGTGGTGGTGCAGAAGCTACAATCTGTCAGTTCGGTGTTGTATCTTTCGAAGTTCTTCACGCTCTTTCAACTGGTTTTGATGAGGACCCTACAAAGGCAAGCCGTCCGTTCGACAAGAACCGCAATGGTTTTGTAATGGGTGAGGGCTCTGCTATTCTCGTTCTCGAAGAGTATGAGCACGCTAAGGCACGTGGTGCTAAGATTTATGCTGAAATTGCAGGTTACGGTGCATCTTGTGATGGTTATCACCTTACAGCTCCAAATCCTGATGGAATCTGCGGTTCTAAGTGTATGACACGCGCCCTCAAGGATGCCGGAATGGATCCAAGCGAGATTCAGTACTACAACGCTCACGGAACTTCTACAATGAAGAACGATTCGAGCGAAACAAATATGATTAAGATTGCTTTCGGTGAAGAAAATGCACGCAAGCTTAAGATTTCTTCTACAAAGTCTATGCACGGACACTGTCTTGGTGCTACTGGTGCTGTAGAGGCTATGATTTGCGTAAAGGCAATCAACGACAGTTTTGTACCATGTACAAAGAACCTCGACGAGCCTGATGTAGAAGGCGGATGCGACCTCGACTATGTTCCAAACAAGGGAATTGAAATGAACATCGACGCTGCAATGTCTGCAACATTCGGATTCGGCGGCCACAACGGTGCAATCATTATCAAAAAGGTGAAATAAGATGGCTTTGACAACTGATATCAAATCACTTTTGCCACACCGCGAGCCTTTTCTTTTTGTAGACGCAATTATTTCTGCTGATGAAAAAGGCTGTGTTTGTGAGCATACTTTTACAGAAAACGAGTTTTTCTTTAAGGGTCACTTTCCTGAGTACCCGGTAGTACCTGGAGTAATCCTCTGCGAAACTATGGCACAGGCAGGCGGCGCAGCATTGCGTTACCTGAACATTGTTCCAGCTGATGGACTTTTCTTCTTTGCTACACTGGACAAGGTAAAGTTCCGAAATCAGGTTCGTCCTGGTGACAAGGTTCGCATGGAAATCGAATTCCTTCGCAACAGCCCAAAAATGATTAAACAGGCTGGTAAAGCATACGTAGGCGACACCTTATGTGCCGAAGCCGAGTGGATGTGTTTAGTTGGCGCTGCCAACTAAACACATCCACGAGCAGAGTGGAATCGCAGTGCGCGCAAGCGCACACGTATATAAACTTCCATACAGATAGCGGAGGGCTTGCCCGACGCATGTGCCTCGTCGGCGCAGCGAACTAAGTGAGCGAGCCGACGAAGTACAATAACTTCCTTACACAACGCGGCGCCGCAGGCGACGCATGTGTCTAGTTGGCTCTGCAAACTAATATAATTTAGCTGATAATGAAATACGGTGGTTTCTGAACCACCGTATTTTTTTTGTTTCTTTGACAAACCATTTTTCGTGATTTATAATTAAATAACATATTTTTATACAGGAGAATTAACTTATGAAGAAATTATCAAAAATATTAATTGCATCAGCTGTATTACTTTGCGGACTTGTGATTACTGGATGTGCTGCGGCAGAAACTATTAAAGAAATTGTGTATGAAACACATAATCGTTGGTATAAATATAAGTCTGATAAACAGATAGATATTCCAGTACTGGCTGCACTAGAAGAAGATGGTGATAATGCTTCTGAGTCAGCAACAAAATTGGAGAATGCCGAAATATATTTCTATTTTGATACAAATGATGGTCTTTTAGTAGCAGTTCAATCTACAACAACTCAGACAGTTGAAATGCTAAAAGGTTTATATTCACAGGATATGACTGTTGTTATGGGTGCTACTAAACGGTTTACAAAAGAGCAGTTTGGGTCTGGAAAATGGACTGCATTAACTATGGCTGTAAAACTTCAAGCAGCAAGTGAACCTGAAATTTCTGCACATCCTGAAAAATGTATTGTTTTAGGAGGAGATGAGAATAAACCTAAAATTCAATGGAAAAAATTCTTAGCAAATTATTTGCTTGGTAATTACCTTGAAGACTAGATATAAACTGTAATACTTAATATCTAGAAATAAAATCAAAATAGGTTTACAATATATTCGGGTGGAAATTTATTGTGAATCAATTCTTTAGACCAAAGCAGACGGTATTCTTTTTTATTTGTTGCGGAATCTGTCTGCTTGTTCTTCTTTTTACATACGCAAAGCTTTCTCTTCAACCCGTAACTCCTGTGGCTCAGAATATGCCAGCGGTTGAGCGAGGTTCAATTGTAGACCGCTCGGGCTTTCCACTTGCTGTACAGACAAACTTTTACCATGTCGGCGTTTCGGTAAAAAATATCCGTGATAATGAAAAAATCAAAAATCGTTTTGCAAATGATGTTGCACCTTTTCTTGAAATGCTTCCCGAAGAAGTGCTTGAAATCATAAATACAAATAAGACCTTTGTTTATCTAAAAAAGAAAATTACGCAGACAATGTATGAGCCTCTCAAGCAGCTTACAGATGAGAAGGGCTACAATTTTGTGAGTTATGAAAAAATTCCTGGACGCAATTATCCAAACCATACACTTGCATCTCAACTTATAGGCTACATGGGAGATGACGGGCGCGGTCTTGCAGGTATTGAGTTTTCGCAGCAGTCAAATCTTTCGCCGACAGGTACAGATGAAAATGGTGAGCCGCTCCAGGGACGCAATGTATTCTTAAGTATAGATGCTAACCTTCAGTATAAGCTTGAACAGGTTGCACAAAAAACAATGAACGAAACACAGGCCGAAAGCATGATGCTCGTTGCAGCAGATTGTACAACCGGTGAAGTGCTTTCATATATCAGCCTTCCTTCGGCAGATTTGAATGAATATGGACTTTCTTCAATTGCATCTAAGGTAGACCGCCCGGCAATGACAGCTTATGAGCCGGGTTCTGTATTTAAGATTTTTACCGTTGGTATTGTTTACGATGAGCACGGAATCTCTCCGAATGATTCTTTCCTATGCGACGGAATGTACGAAAAACGTATTGCCGGTGGTGAAGCAATCAGAATTAAGTGTCTGGAGCATCACGGCTGGTGTACTCCAAAAGACGGTCTTCGCTATTCGTGCAATGATGTTCTTGGACAAATCAGCGACAGAATCAGTGAAGACGAATTTATGGCGAGAATCAGGCTGCTTGGCTTTGGAACAAGAACTGGGGTTGAGCTTCCAGGAGAAACTTCAGGTTCTGTAAAGGATACAACAAGTCCACTGTGGTCTGCACGTTCTAAACCAACAATTGCAATTGGTCAGGAAATAAGTGTTTCTGCTCTGCAGATGGTTCAGGCTGCTACCTCAATTGGAAACGGTGGTGTGCCGGTTCAGCTTTCGTTTATTCATAAAATTACAAATAAAGATGGAACTGTTTTTTACGAGCATGAACCACAGTATAAGAACAGAGTCTTCTCAAAAAATACTGCAGATTATATTTTGAGCTGTATGGAGACAACTGCAAAAAGTGGTACAGGTTCACGTGCAAATCTTCGCGATGTTGATATTGGTGTTAAAACCGGTACTGCTCAGATGGCAGATAAGGAGCATGGCGGCTATAGCGATACAGACTTTCTTTCGAGCTGTATTGCGATTTTCCCTGTTGATGAGCCACAGATTGTTCTGTACATCGTAGTAGAGAAGGCAAAGGGCGAAACCTATGGTGGACGTATTGTTGCTCCGGTAATTGGTGAAGCCGCAGATATTATTATTGATCATTTGGGAATGAGCCGCGGCGGTGCTGCTTCTCTTGAGCACAGTGGTGTAATTACAATTTCTTCATCCCGCGGAATGGAGATTGGTTCTGTTGTCCCTGATTTTATAGGAAAATCAAAGAAAGAGCTTTTGCCTCTTATAGAGCGTTCGGATATAAAACTGAATATAAACGGAAGCGGCTGGGTTACAAGCCAGAGCCCGGAGCCTGGAACACCGGTTACGGAGAACATGGTAATTGAACTCAATCTGGAATAAAAACTTTACCGCATTCAAAAATAGATTCCCGCAATTAGCACAAATGACAGGCAGCCTGCCTGTGCCACCGGAAACAATCTGGAAGCTTGAATCAGCAAAAAATGGAAGTATTACTGCAAGTGAAGGTGGCGTGAGATTACATTCTGATTACAATCCAGAACGTGAAGCAAGTGGTGCTGTGGGACGCGACGAGGTATTCCAAAAATCAGCTGTTGTATTTTATGGCTTTGGTCTTGGCTATCATGTAATTGAACTTGCAAAACTGCTTAAGACTCGTGGTGGCGAAGTACCCCGGGTTGTATTGATTGAGCCTGATATAGCACATTTTTTTGCTGCAATGAGCGTGCTGGACTGGACTCCTGTTTTTGAAATTGAAAAGCTGATTGTTGCTGTTGGTGCTCCGGCTGAATCTGTACTTCCGCTTCTGGAAGATGGCTCTCGTGTAAATATTGGAGAGACTGGTGTTTCAGATGCATATTTTTTTGATATTCCGGCCTTTACTGCACATGCCGCCCCTTATTTTGATACAGTTCGATCTATTATAAAGCGTAATCAGCGTAAAAATGAAATTAATGCTGCTACCTTAAAGAAGTTTGGAAAGCTCTGGTGTAGAAACAGTCTTAAAAATCTTGAGCAATATGGAAAGTGCGGGGAAGCTTGTGCTCTTGAAAATAAGGCTTTTGATGAAGAAGGAAATGCACTTCCATTCTTGATTATTGGAGCAGGACCTTCTCTGGAAACAATACTTCCACATATTAAAGAATTACAGGAACGTTGTGTAACGGTTTGTGTGGAAACAGCTTTAAGAGCGCTTTTACGTGTAGGAGTACAGCCTGATTTTGTGATTCTGACAGATCCACAGTTCTGGGCTTACCGGCATATAGCAGGGTTAAGCGCGCCGCAGAGTGTTTTTATTACGGAGGTTAGTGCGTATCCTTCTGTTTTCCGTTTTAACTGCAACAACCTTTTATTATGCGGCTCACAGTTTCCGGTAGGAGAGTTTACGCAAAAAAAACTTGGGCTCACACCCGGCGACCTTGGTACCGGCGGCTCGGTAGCCTCAAGCGCCTGGAACTTTGCACATCTGGCAGGAGCGCGCGAAATATACACTGCCGGACTCGACTTTGCCTTCCCGAATAAGCAGACACATATAAAAGGCAGTTCAGCAGAACAAACTTATCATACACTGGCAAGCCGCCTCTCGACTCCCGATAAATTCACCGCAGGCTCCCTGTACAGCGCCAATGCCGTTACCGGCAAAGACTACTCCGGGTCGCCGGTACTTACCGACAGCCGCATGAAAATGTTTGCCTGGTGGTTCGAAGCCCGGCTCGCTGCCTGTCCAGAAACAAAAACGTACACATTAGATCCCCGAGGTCTAAACACGCCGGGCATCGCCGCGGCCGACCCCGCAGAGGTTTTAAGACGTCCGCAAATAACTTCCCGCAAACAAAACTTCCTCGCCGCGGCATCCTCCGCCCATAGTCTTCTGAGCCCGGCACAACTTGCAGAACTCGAAAAACTAATAAATAACTTCCCTCGCGAAGAATTTCTTAGTGAATATCCTTTTTTGCGGGAATACCTTTGATTTATTTCTCTAAACCACCCCTTATTTTTTTCCGATACTTGAAGCATGGAAATAATAAGTTACGTTCAGGATAATTCCCGTTCGCGAAGCTTCAAACCTTTCAGAACCTTCAGCTTACCGGAATTACAGTTCAGGCATAAAGAGCGAAGCAGCGCTGCTTCCATAACTACAGATTTATTTTCTCCGGAGCTCAGAACCTTTTCTGCACAAAAGGTTCGCAGTGATTTTTCTATTCGTACGTCACTTAAGCTTTTAGGCGGTGCTGTTACTCAGACCGGAGATTTTCTTAAAAATAATGCTAAGGCATTTTTTATTATTGCAGCTTCAGCTGTTGCATTTGGAACTACTTTATTTTTCTCTATTAAACTCGTAAGCCATCACATAAATCATACTGGTCCTATTGCCTTGCAGACAGAAGCCGGTGATGATATTGAGATTCTGAATAAGCTCATGGCTAATTTTGCTCTTGAAGGAAGAATTGATTACGATGAAACCGGAAAGCTTTTAGATGTAGAAGCACCTGTAGTAAAGCCAAACTTTACACAGCCGGTGAGCTTCCAGACCTACAAGGTTCGTCAGGGCGATACAATCAGTGGAATTGCAAAGAAATTTGGACTGACAAACATTTCTACTTTGATTTCTGTAAATGATATTGGAAACGTTCGTCAGCTTGCGGCAGGACAGAAGCTCCGCATTCCTTCAATTGATGGAATTGTTTATACAGTAAAAAAAGGAGACAGCCTGAGTGGAATTACAGGCAAGTATAAAATCAGCCTGGAACAACTGCTCGACGTAAACGAGCTTACAAGCGAAACCCTTACTGCCGGACAGCAGCTCTTTTTACCTGGCGCTGCTATGGATGCAAACTCTCTGCGTAATGCAATGGGTGAGCTTTTCCGTATGCCTATTGCTGCCAAGTTCCGCTGGTCTTCTCCCTATGGCTACAGAATTGACCCGATTGCCGGTGTTAAATCCTTCCATACAGGAACTGATATGGCATGTCCTACAGGAACTCCGATTCTTGCGGCAATGAGCGGTAAGGTAACTACAACTGGAATTAACCGTGTTTACGGAAACTATGTAATTATTGATCATGGAAACGGATACCAGACTCTGTATGCCCACATGTCAAAAATAATTGCAAGCAAAGGACAGTGGGTGAGTCAGGGAACAAGAATTGGTCTTGTTGGTTCAACAGGTTATTCAACAGGTCCTCATCTTCATTTTACAGTTTATAAAAAAGGAAAATTAGTAGACCCGATGACGGTACTCAAATAGGGAGGCACAAAATGTGTATCTGCGGTGGTTGTGGCAAATTAATTGATAATAAGTTTTATTACTGTCCATGGTGCGGCTTTTCGCGTGTGGAAAAAGAAAAAGAAGAATGTAAAGAATTGCGCTATGCAAAATTTAAGGAAAAACAATTCCAAAAGCGCTATAATCAAATAGAAAAGATGGAAGAGCAGCTTGATGATCTTGAACATGAGCTTTCCATCCTCGTTTTAAGTGCGGAGATGCATAAATGAAAAAAACAGG
>CAMJNC010000076.1 GCA_946407195.1 uncultured Treponema sp.
TAGACTTGAACTAAGGACCAAAGGATTATGAGTCCTCTGCTCTAACCACTGAGCTAATGGCCCGGAATGTTTTTATAATTTATCAGATAACTTCAAAAATTTCAATAAGAGAAAAAAAAGATTGCAAACTTATAAACCCAGTGTAATAATAGATAGATACGGGGAGAAAGGAATCTGAAAATGAGTGTTTATACAAAAGAAAGCGTTTCGGACTTATTGTTTTCAAAAATTGATGCAATAATAATTGTTGATGCTGAAAAAGACTCCTTCAATACCGTAAAGAAACAGGGGATTTTTGAAAAGCTTGTTGAGGACGAAGGCAGTTATAAAAGTCTTGTAGAAAAGCTCTGGTTCCATCTAAATGATAATCCTAAGAAAATTGCAGACGACTATCATGTTTTTATTCCAATGATAGGGCAGTTCAAGGGAAAATATGTTGACCGTATAAATCTTAGCCTTGAAGAAAAAATCCATCAGGTTCAGATTTCAATTTACCCGATAGATGAATCCTGCAAAAAATATATTTTTATTCTTGATGAGCTTGATAACAGTGAGTATTTGCGCGATTTCCAGACGGCGAGAAAGCTCGACACAATGCAGAATACCTTCCTCTTTTCTATGTATGTTGATTTGATTAAGAATGTTTCTTACAGCATAAACGTAACTGAACTTTCTGATAATCCGCAGAATTATGATGTTAAATATACTGACTGGCGAATGATGATTGTAAATATGATCTGGCCTGATGATCAGAAGCTGTTCCTTGAACGTACCGATCCTGAATGGCTTAAGAAAAACCTTGAACCAGGTCGTGCAACCTCTTTTGACTGTCAGATGAAAAACCTCGAGGGTGAGTTTATCTGGGTTAAGCTGATTTTCAGCAGAGCTGCTACAACTAACGAAGATGACTTCCGTTTTGTATTCATGGTTCAGAATATCCATGAAAATCATATGAAGCTTTTTGATACCCTTAAGCGTTACGAAGAGCTTGCTTCTAAAGATCCGCTTACAGATATATTTAATCACGGACGAATTGAAACAGAAATCAGTAATGCCATAGAAGGCTATAATGCAAACGGAAAGTCTGTTTCCTTTATGATGCTTGATATTGATTTCTTTAAAAAAGTAAACGATGCATTTGGACACTCAGTTGGAGATTTTGTTCTTAAGGCTTTTGTAAAGGTTGTAAACGATTTTATTACACCTTATGAAATGGTAATTGGACGCTGGGGTGGCGAGGAATTTGTCTGTGTATGCTATGGTATGAATCTTGAGCAGCTTAAGCCGATTGCAGATGGACTGAGACAGAAGATTGAAGATTCTGAGTTTGAAAAGAATATTAAGATTACCTGTAGTATTGGTCTTACAGAGGTAACAAAGGGAGATACTGCTCAGATTATTTTTGACCGTGTTGACCATGCAATGTATGAGGCAAAAACCGGAGGCCGCAACCGCATTATCACCAATTGACAGACGGCCTGTATTTTATGATAATGTAAATATATGGCAAAGACGCCGTAGATATAATTCTGCTTAGGGCAGGACTATGTCTACGGCGTTTTTTTTTGAGGTGAAAAATGGGCTTTCAGGATGAGTGTGGTGTTGTTGGAATTTACGGGGCAGAGAATGCAGCTGCCCTTTCTTATTTTGCATTAACAAGCCTTCAGCACCGCGGACAGGAGAGTGCGGGAATTGCGGTAAGCGATGGTACAAAAATTAAGCTGCATAAGGGCATGGGGCTTGTAAGTGATGTTTTTGAACAGGGACATTTTGAAGCCCTTGAAGGAAGCATTGCAGTTGGTCATGTGCGCTATGCAACAGCTGGTGGTCGAACAATAGAAAATGCGCAGCCTTTTATGAACTCCTTTAAGATGGGTTCTATTGCGCTTGCCCATAATGGCCAGCTTGTAAACTATGAGGAGCTTCGTGAAAGCCTTGAAGATGGCGGAAGCACCTTTTCGAGCTCGAGCGATACAGAAGTAATTCTTAAGCTGATTGTAAGAAAATTCGTTGAAAACGGCGGAAAGCTTGGTCATACCCGCGAAGAGATGCTGAAACAAGTTCAGCATGACTTGTCTAGTCAGTATGACAGTGATCTTTTTGTAACAGCAGTAACTCAGGCAGTAAAAGAAATCAGGGGTTCATTTGCGCTTTGCATTATGACGGAAAACCTGCTGATTGGAGTAAGGGACCCGAATGGAATACGTCCACTTTGCATGGGGCGTACTGGAGATGGTTATGTTCTTACATCAGAAAGTTGTGCAATTGATTCGGTGAACGGACAGTTTGTGCGCGATGTTGCGCCTGGCGAAATCGTAGTAATCAATAAAGACGGGCTGCAGTCTATAAAGTACACGGACGATAAAAAGCGGACCTGTATTTTTGAGTACGTTTATTTTGCCCGCCCGGATAGTGTAATAGACGGCATTGCAGTTCAGGAGGCTCGATACAAAATGGGTGAGGCGCTTGCGAAAGAATCTCCTGTAGAAGCTGATATTGTAATTGGTGTTCCAGATTCCGGACTGGGTGCTGCACAGGGCTATGCGCGTGCCAGCGGAGTTCCATACGGAATGGGAATTATCAAAAATAAATACATTGGTCGAACCTTTATTGCTCCAACTCAAAAGGAGCGTGAGAACATGGTTTATGTAAAGCTTAATGCCATTCGCAGCGACCTTGAAGGAAAACGTGTAATTGTAATTGATGATTCAATTGTACGCGGAACTACAAGCCGCCGCCTTGTTCAGATTTTACGTCGTGCCGGTGCTAAGGAAGTTCATTTTAGGGTAAGCTCACCACCGGTAAAGTTTCCGTGCCATTTAGGAATAGATACCCCAAGTAAAAATGAGCTGATTTCAAGTACACATGAGCTGGAAGAAATCCGCCAGGAAATTGGTGCAGACTCTCTTGCCTTTATAAGCCTTGAAGGAATGATTGAAGCGCTACGAAGCTGTAAGCCTGAAGCCGATGGATTTTGTAAGGGATGTTTTTCCGGAGAGTATCCAGTTTAGCCGTAAGTCTTGATTATTTCTTCGGAAATTGCCGTCTTCTTCATGCCACGGTCCATCGCTTCTTTTTCTATATAGCGGTGGGCTTCCTGTTCGCTCATATTCATGTTCGACATCAAAAGCATTTTGGCGCGGTTTACCTGTTTGATTTCTTCCATTTTTACCTTGAGCTTTGTAGTCTGGCTCGAAAGCACCTGTACCTTGTACTGAACGGCAATGGCTATTTTTACCATATTGTAAAAATAGAATGGCTCAAAAGGCTTTGTAATTGAGAGGATTCCGTAGCCTTCTACACGGTAAGAGATTTCGTCAAAATGTTCGTTTGGAACGAGAAGTAAAATTGTGGAATATGAATCAGCGACATTTATTGCAAAGTCGGTATCGTAACCATCGCCGGAGTCCGCAATAATTATATTGAAGCTACGTTCCGTAGCGAGGCGGCGAGCTTCGTTAAAGTCGCTGGTTGTTGTGAGCTCAAAGAGAGGTGGCACAAGAAAGGCTGAGATTTGAGATATTATTTTATTGTCGCGCGAAACTAAAAGAACGCTATGACTTTCTGCTTCCATTTAAAATCCGCTTCCTTAAAGTACAGGTCCTAATACTGCTTTTATAAACTCACTGTTTAGAGCAAGGCGTTTTGCTTCTGTCAGAGATTTTGGCAGTGCAGTGAGAGTAGTCTGCTTTGCAATTGCTTCATCAAAAAGATTTTCTTCTGTTGCAGCTGGAGGCTCAATTTTATTTTTGATTCCTTCAATTGCAGCGTTAATAATCAGGGTCAAAGAAAGATAGGTATTACAAAGCGGGTCTGGAGAACGGAGCTCAAGGCGTTTTGCATTTTTGCTTGAAGGAACGCGGATAAGGGTTGAGCGGTTTTCTTTACCCCAGGAAATATATTCAGGTGCCTTGCTTGCACCAAGACGGTTATAAGAATTTTCAACAGGATTCAAAAAGTATGTAATTTCGCCGATGTGTTTAAGGATTCCTCCGAGAATGTTCGGCAAAAGATTTTCGTTTCCAGCATCAACTTTTCCGGCAACAGGTCTGTAAGAAATATTAATGTGCATTCCGTTTCCGGCTTCACCTGCGATTGGTTTTGGAGAGAAGTCTGCGTAAAGTCCGTTGCTGGCAGCCTTTGTGTTTACAATCCACTTAAAGGTTGCAACATTGTCGGCAGCAGTAAGTGCATCTGAATAATGGAAATCAATTTCGTTCTGGCCAGGGCCTTCTTCGTGATGGCTGGCTTCTGGAGTAATTCCCATCTGTTCGAGGGTAAAGCAAATTTCGCGGCGGATATTTTCACCATGATCTTCCGGGGCAATGTCCATATATCCTGCTTTATCAAAGGTTTCTGTTGTTGGTTCGCCTTTTTCGTCGAGTTTAAAAAGATAAAATTCAACTTCGGTACCAACCATCATTTCTATGCCGCATTCGTCCTTAAGACGCTGGCAGGCATTCTGCAGAATTGTACGGCTGTCTTTAGCATATGGAGTTCCATCAGGGGTGAGAATATTACAGAACATTCGTACAACCTTTCCGGTAGCAGGACGCCATGGAATGATTGCGAGGGTAGAAGGATCTGGCAGAAGATAGAGCTCAGACTTCTGTGGACCTTCAAAGCCTTCTATTGCAGAAGCATCAAAGGGAATGCCATGTTCAAAGGCGCGCTGGAGCTCACCGGGCATAATCGAAATGTTTTTCTGTTTGCCAGTCAAATCAAAAAAAGCAAGACGAATAAATTTTACGTCTTCTTCATTTACAAAATCCAGAACTTCTTCCTGTGTATACATACTTTTCTCCAAAAAAAAGGCGTTCATTTCATCCAGCGACACCACGTCGTAAGAAGAAATGAGCGCCTTTGCTCATAAGATAATTAAACTTTAACGGAATTCTATGGGTCGGTCAAGGGTTAGACCAGATGTATGATAAGGATAAAATTGTGAGTTTAACTCTGTATCTTATACAGCTTTCTGGGTGCACAATATAAACATAAGGAGATATATCGTATGAAGAAACTGATTTTATTATGTATTGCTCTTTCGGTTTTTGTAAATCTTGGTTTTTCAGCTTCTAAGAATGCTAAAAAGAAGGATTTTACACCTACTGAAAACAATGTGCGTCTGCTGAGCAGAACTATCACAAGCAATAAAACTGCGGTTATGGCACATGGTGCAACCGGAGTTGAGTTTAATGTAAGTGCAAAAAAACTTTCTGTAACTCTTATTAAAGATTCCTGGCACAGAGATGTAAGAATTGTTGCCTTTCTGAACGATGAAAGGATTTTTGATGAGATTCTTAAGGAAGACAGTAAAGAATATGTACTTTTTGATTCAGTGGAAGTAAAAACTGGAGTAGTAAGAATTGTAAAGGCTACGGAAGCTATGATGGCAAATGCCGGAATTAAAAAGCTTACAACAGATGGCGAAGGTAATATTACTCCTACAGCAGCTAAAAAGCTTAAAATAGAATTCCTTGGAGATTCGGCTACTGCTGCCTATGGTGTTGATGAGACTAATCCTTCTGTGAGTTATAGACTGGAAACACAGGATATTACAAAATCTTATGCTTATAAAGTTGCCCGCGAACTGGATGCAGATTATTCAATAATTTGTGGAAGCGGTTGGGGTGCTTATTCTGGGTGGACAGATGGTCCTAGAAAGAAAGATACCACTATTCCTGATATATACGACAAAGTTGGTTTTGGGGATGTTATGGTTGCTAATGTAATGCCTGGAGGAAAGAAATGGGATTTTAACCGCTTTAAGCCGGATATCATTACTATATTGCTTGGCGCAAATGATCAGTCTTATACAAAGGGCGATCCAAAAAAGTGTAAGGAATTCCAGGACGGCTATCTGAAGTTTTTATATGATTTACGTGCCAAAAATCCGGATGCTTATATTTTGTGCTGTTCAGGTCTTGCTCCTGATGAGTTGAAAGGCCAGATTCAGGCGGCATTGGCAGATTATAAATCGCAGACTGGTGATAATAAAGTGGACTATTTATATATTCCTCTTAATAATGGAGATAGGGACGGCTGGGGTGCAGACTATCATCCTACAGATAAAGCCTATACTAATGCGGCAAAGGTAATGCTGCCAAAAATTAAAGAGTTTTTGAAATAATTATGCAAAAGTAACAAAAACACCGCACTGTGAAATGCGGTGTTTTTGTTTAGGGTAACAGGATATTTATTTATCACAGGCCCGCAGGAATTCTACAAAGAGAGGTCCCGCGTTATTAGGACGGCTCTTAAATTCCGGATGGAACTGAACACCTACGTGGAACTGACCTGCAACCTCTACGGCTTCTACAAGAGTACCGTCTGGTGAAGTTCCGCTGATTGTGAGACCAGCTTCCTGCATCTGGTCGCGGAAGTCGTTGTTGAACTCGTAGCGGTGGCGGTGACGCTCGCTGATGTTCTGAGCACCATAAGCCTTCTCCAGAATAGTTCCCGGAGTAACCTTACAAGGGTAGCTTCCAAGACGCATTGTACCGCCCTTAATTACACCCTCCTGATTTTTCATAAGGTCGATAACCGGATGCTCACACATTTCGTCGAACTCGCGGCTGTTAGCATCTGCGTAGCCGAGAACGGAGCGGGCAAATTCAATTACGGCTATCTGCATTCCAAGACAGATTCCAAAATATGGAAGCTTGTGTGTGCGCGCATAACGGCAAGAGCAAACCATGCCTTCAACGCCGCGGTGACCGAATCCGCCTGGAAGAATAATTCCGGCGCAGTCTTTAAATACTTCTGGTGCAGTTTCATCAGTTACGCTGTCTGAATCTACCCATTTAATTTTGATGTTTTTACCAACAACAAAGCTTGCATGGTTCAGCGATTCAACAATACTCAAATAAGAGTCGTGGAGCTTTACGTATTTACCAACAAGAGCAACCTGAATTTCTCCCTTGCGTGCATGAATTGTTTCTACCATTTTTGACCAGGATGCTAGCTCAGGGTAGTCGCCGCGTGTATTTTCAATTCCAAGGTCACGGCATACAACATCGTCCATATTCTGTGCATGCAGCATGAGCGGTACTTCGTAAAGGCTCTTACAGGTTGTGTTGTTAATTACACAGTCTTCGCCTACGTTACAGAACAGGCTGATTTTTTTACGGATATCAACAGGAATCTCCTGATCGCATCGGGCAACGATAATATCCGGATGAATTCCCACAGCCATAAGCTCCTTAACAGAGTGCTGAGTTGGCTTAGATTTAAACTCGTCTGAACCGCTGATGTAAGGTACAAGACAGACGTGAATAAAAAGACAGTTACGGCGTCCAACCTCAAGGGCCAGCTGACGGATTGCTTCGAGGAACGGCTGACTTTCGATATCACCGATTGTACCACCGACTTCTACAATGCTTACATCGGCTCCGCTGACTTCTGCATTCTTCAAAATAAAATCTTTGATTTCGTTTGTTACGTGAGGAATAATCTGAACTGTTTGACCAAGGTATTCACCCTGGCGTTCCTTGTTCAAAACATTCCAGTAAACACGGCCGCTTGTCATGTTAGAATACTTTGTAAGATTTTCATCAATAAAGCGCTCGTAGTGACCAAGGTCGAGATCTGTTTCTGCTCCGTCTTCTGTTACAAAAACTTCTCCGTGCTGGAAAGGACTCATTGTACCAGGGTCTACGTTCATGTATGGGTCAAGCTTCTGGCTGGCAATTTTGAGGCCGCGGCATTTTAAAAGACGGCCGAGAGAAGCAGCTGTAATTCCTTTTCCAAGTCCAGAGACTACTCCGCCTGTTACAAAAATAAATTTACTCATTATTTCCTCCCATAAAATCAGAATTAATATCTACAATACTAAGGTTATCAAGTGAATACGGGCTTGCAAGACAATCAGCTAAAACGTGTGCTGTGTCTAATGCGGTAAGACAGTCTATGTCGCGTTCAACAGCAAGACGGCGGAGCTTTACACTTTCGGCTACAGGGTCGCGGCCCTTTGCCGAGGTTGAAACAACATAGGCAACCTTTCCGCTTTCGAGAAGGGTCATTACGTTATTGTTATAATCTTCGTGAACCTTTGCAACGTGTGTTACTTCCATGCCGCTGCGTTCAATTGTGGCAGCGTTGCCGGTTGTGGCGTAAAGTGTAAAGCCGAGGTCGTAAAACTTGCGGGCAAGAGCAGGGAGCTCGGGAAGGTCACTCTGGCGAACACTAAAGAGAACTCCAGGTTTGTCTGTTGAAGCTTCAGGTTTAATCATCTTCCAGCCGGCGGCAACCATTCCCTTATATAAAGCTTCTTCGCGAGAGGTGGCAATTCCCAGAACTTCACCGGTAGATTTCATTTCCGGACCAAGATGTGTATCAACATCCATCAGCTTTTCAAAGCTGAAAACCGGAACCTTAACTGCAAAATAATTCGGCTTTCTGTAAAGGCCTGTACCAAAACCAAGATCCTTTACCTTTTCGCCGAGCATGGCTCGTGTGGCAAGGTCTATCATTGGAACGCCGCTTACCTTACTCAGGTAAGGAACTGTACGGCTGGAACGTGGGTTTGCTTCGATGATGTAAAGGTCATCTCCATTGCCGTCGTCGTAAATCAGGTATTGAATATTTACAAGGCCTTTAGTACCAAGTGCAAGCGCAAGGTCTGTAGACTGCTTTATAATTTTTTCTTCGATATCAGCTTTGAACAGCCCCGGATAAACCGCAATAGAGTCTCCCGAGTGAATACCGGTTCGCTCAACATGCTCCATAATTCCAGGAATAAGCACGTCCTCGCCGTCGCAGATGCAGTCTACCTCGAGTTCCTTTCCTTCCATGTATTTATCTATAAGCACCGGATTTTCAATTCCCTGGCGAAGGATAATTTTCATGTATTCCTTTACATCAGCGCTGTTGCGGGCAATAATCATGTTCTGACCGCCAAGTACGTAGCTTGGACGCATAAGCACCGGATAGCTGATTTTTTCTGCAGCCTCAAGAGCTTCTACTTCCGTAAAAACTGTAAGGCCGCGCGGACGTTTAATATTGAGGCGATCGCAGAGCTCTTCAAAACGTTCACGGTCTTCTGCAAGGTCAATGGCGTCTGCCGAGGTACCAAGGATTTTTACTCCCTGAGAGTCCAGATATTTTGCAAGCTTGATTGCAGTTCCACCACCAAAAGCAACTACAACTCCAACAGGCTTCTCTACAGCAAGTACATTCATAACATCTGGAGGAGTGAGCGGTTCAAAGTAAAGGCGGTCTGCAGTATCGAAGTCGGTACTAACGGTTTCCGGGTTATTATTTACAATCGCAACCTTATAGCCCAGTTTTTTGAGAGCACGTACACACTGAACACTCGCGTAATCAAATTCAATTCCCTGACCGATTCTGATAGGACCCGAACCGAGTACTACGATTGTTCCTTTAGATTCATCTGACATCTTTTTCTACCTCTTTGTCCCACCGGTTACCCGTGCAGGCAAAAAAAAAGACGACAACATCCCCAAGGGATATTGTCGTCTTTGACATTTCTTTATATTATCACTTTTTCCAGACTATGAAAAGTGATATGGCACAAAATTATCAGCAGTAATAGTTGTTGGAAAAACAGAGTTGCCCTGCAAAAGATATTCGTTCAAAAGGCCAAGTTTGTTTTTCAGGTGGGCATAAATCGGCTGAGTAGCAAAGTCATCAGTAGCGTCAAACAAATCACATGCCTTGTACAGTGTCTCAATATTTTCCTTTTGAATTTTACAAATTGAATTGTTACCCGGAAGCATTGAAAAAATATTAAAGCTGGCCTGAGGCATAAAAAAAACAGCCATAGAATTTTTGCGTTCTACGATGCTTGCCTTAAGGGCTTTCAAAATTGCGCCAACCTCAGCCTGCTGTGTTTTATCGGTTACAAGAGGCAAAAGCTTTTCTTCCAGCAAATCCAGTTCATCGTAGCTGTAGGCTTCTTCTTTTTTTAGTATTGAAATTTCTCTGCTCATTTACTCTGCAATTCTAGCAGAAGGCTTTTCTTTCGTAAATAATCAGTTTGTTTCCTGTAAAAAAGCTTCGGCCTCGTTTTCGCCGCTGGTTGTAGAATAAAAGTATGGAGTTTCTGCATCGAACTCGCCGGCACAGGTGTCTACCATTTTGAAAGAGCGTGGCGGGTAGAGCATAGATGCTGAAACAAGTTCAGCATGACGGGCGCCGTTGCCACCCTGAACCTGCTTCAAGGCTTCTTTTTCCAGGTTTACTATGTTTACCAGTTTTTCAAGGAACCATTCATCAATCTTAGTGATGTTGTGAATTTCTTCGACAGTCATAAGGCCACGTTTAAGTGCCTGATAAATTGCGAAGATTCTCTGGTCGGTGCATTTGCTTACGCGTTCGCGGATTTTCTCATCGCCTTCTTTTGCAAAGGCCGGAAGATTCAAATCCTTTACGCCAACTTCAAGTCCGCGGGCAGCTTTTAAAATTGCCTCTTCAAAATTCTGTCCGATTGCCATAACCTCTCCCGTTGCCTTCATCTGTGTTCCAAGCTTGCGTGCTGCATAAACAAATTTGTCGAACGGGAACTTAGGCATTTTTACAACAACATAGTCGAGTACAGGCTCGAAGCAGGCTTTTGTCTTCTTTGTTACGAAGTTTGGAATTTCGTCCAGAGTAAAGCCTACGGCAATGAGCGCTGCTACCTTTGCAATCGGGTAGCCTGTTGCTTTTGAAGCAAGGGCTGATGAGCGCGAAACTCGAGGGTTTACTTCGATTACTGCGTATTCAAAGCTGTCCGGATTGAGGGCAAACTGGCAGTTACAGCCGCCTTCAATTTCGAGGGCGCTGATAATGTTAAGCGCTGCCGAGCGCAGCATCTGATATTCTTTATCTGCAAGAGTTACTGTTGGCGCAATTACAATTGAGTCTCCGGTGTGAACTCCAACCGGGTCAAAGTTTTCCATTGAACATACGGTGATTACGTTTCCGGTGCTGTCGCGCATTAC
>CAMJNC010000077.1 GCA_946407195.1 uncultured Treponema sp.
CCGCCCATAGGAATAGAATATTTTGCGATTCTGTCTGCAGCACCTGAACCAGAAAGTTCTTCTGCAACAGAAACCATACCTTTAAGAGACTGAAGCTTCTTCCATGAAGAAAGCGAGTCTGCATTAGACCATGTTGCCATTTGTATTACCTCAGATAATCAAAAATTGCCGTAAATTAACTGTCGGCGGTCTTATTATAGTAGATTATGAGAGGTGATACAATAATTAAATAAAGTTAGTCCAGGCGTGCTCTTCCTTTTCCGGAAGACCGAACTTTTCTTTACCCAGGGCAATCGATTTGATTAAGAAGCTCATATTGCGTGCTAGTACACGGAGAGTCTGCATACCTTCAGCATCTTCTGCCGCCTCTCCGGGAGCACCGCCATGAATATTATTCCAGTACTGACTTGAAGCCACAGGCATTCCGCTGATTGTAAAGAACTTATTCACAACATCAAAAGAAGCTGTTGTACCACCACGGCGGGCACATACAAAGCCGGCACCTACCTTCATCGTTTTATCAAAGTGACTGCTGTAAAAAAGTCTCTGTAAAAAAGCCTGAACGGTTGCATTTGGCGCCGCATAATAAACAGGTGTTCCAACAACAATACCATCAGCATCCTTAAACTTAGCCGCAAACTCATTTACCGCATCCTCAAAAACACAGTGTCCAAGCTCACCGCAGCGTCCGCAGGCAATACATCCGCGGATATCTTTATTTCCGATATTAAAAATTTCAGTCACAATGCCCTGCTCATCAAAAATCTTCTGCATTTCGTGCAGACCAAGTAATGTGTTGCTGTTTGCACGTGGACTTCCGTTTACTAAAAGGACCTTCATAACTACCTCTTTTTCTCGCTGATTTTCAAGCTTTTCTGTTATTATAATATGATTTGTTGTTTCAAAGCTAGGAGTAAAAGTCAGCAAAAAAAATCAGATATAATACATCTCGCCAATGTTGCTGCGATTTTTTTCAACAAGCTTTTCCAGGGTCACAGAGTCCACATAATCATTTATTACAGTTCCAAAATCTTTCCAGTAATCATCGTTTCCTACATTACTGATAACATTTCCATGCGACTCCCCTACCGGCGACAGGTCACCCTCCAGAGCACGGAGAATCTCGCCGGTCGTGTACTCTTCAGTTTTTTTGACAAGCCTGTAGCCGCCGTTACTTCCCCGTACCCCATTTACAAGCCCCGCCTTACTCAGCTGAATCAGGATCTGCTCAAGATATTTTACAGAAAGGTTGTGCCTGTGAGACAGCAGCTTAAGGGAAATAAATTTTCCATCAGGCTGTTCTGCAAGCTCTGTCATAATCAAAAGTGCATACTGTCCGCGCGTTGAAATCTTATACATGATGAATCTCCTTAAATGCGTTTGCTATTCTATTTAATGCGTCTTCGAGCACTGGCCGTGGGGTTGCAACATTGATTCTCTGGTAATACTCCCCTTCCGGGCCGAACATTGTTCCACGGTCCAGCCAGACCTTTGCCTTGTTTACTATGATGTCATCAATTTCTGAATCAGAAAGACCTAACTTTGAAAAATCCAGCCAGAGAAGAAAAGTACCTTCTGGTTCAATCAGGCGAACCGACGGAAGTTTCTTTGCAAGAAAGTTTCTCACAAAATCAATATTTTCTTTTAAGTGCTTATGTAAATCCAGCAACCATGGCTTACCGTTTTTGTAAGCGGCACAGGCTGCAGTAAGCCCCATAAGACTTGGCTCGTCATAACCGGTTTTATCTTTTTCATCGCGAAACTTTTTTCGAAGCACAGGATTCTTTATAAAGTTTGTAGAAAACTGCAGACCAGCAAGATTGAACGTCTTACTTACCGACATTGAAACAATTGAGTTTTCAGCTGCCTCTGGAGAAAGATTTGAGAATACCGTGTGCTTATTCGGCTCATAAACAAAATCATTATGAATCTCATCTGCAAAAACAATTACATTATTTCTAAGACAAATATCCGAAAGCTTCTGCAATTCTTCGCGAGTCCACACACGGCTTACCGGATTATGCGGGCTGCACAGAATAAAAAGCTTTACGTTGTTTTCTTTTATCTTCTTTTCGAAATCTTCAAAATCAATATAGTACTTGCCGTCTTTTTCGTAGAGCGAAGAAGTTACCAGTTTGCGCTTATTCAGCTCAATCATATTTTTAAATGGATAGTAAACCGGCGTCTGAATAATTACTGCATCTCCTTCATCAGTAAACGCTTTGATTGCGCAGGAAATACCGAATACTACACCCGGCGTTGTAACAAGCTCACGGCGCTCAGGCGAAAAATCATGCTCGGTCTGCATCCAGTTTTTGAGAGCTGCAAAAAAATCATCATCCATGCAGGAGTATCCGAATATACCATGATCTACTTTATTATGAAGCGCCTCCAGAATTGCAGGCGAAGTTGGAAAGTCCATATCAGCAACCCAGAGCGAAAGAACGTCTGCAGGTTTTCCGCGGACAACAGCGAGATCTGTTTTAATTGAGTTCGTACCGTGGCGGTCGACAACAGTGTTGAAATTATATCCCATAGTTTGAGCTCCTTTTTTTAACTGAAAAAATACTACAGTTTTTTAGTATTAACCTATTGACTTACTAGGTTTCTTGTAGTATAAAAGCATTAACCTATTAAGTCAATAGGTTATTTTTATAACTACAGGAGCAATTATGGCAAAAATTCTTGATCAGCCGCGATACAAATGTGCGCTTGCTGCAATGCAGACGGTCCATGCAATTACAGGAGCTATCCCTATTCTGCACTCTGGACCTGGATGTGCTGCTAAATTAAATGATAACAACGGAACAAGCGGACGTTTCAGCCCGAATATTTTTCCTTGTAGTTCTGTAAGTGAAAAGGAAGTTGTTTTTGGTGGAACTGGAAAACTTCGTTCTACTATTGAAAATGCCCTGAAGGTTATTGATGCAGATTTATTCGTTGTGCTTTCAGGTTGTACCAGTGAAATCATTGGTGACGATATAGAAGAAGTTGCCGGTAATTTTGCTGATGCAGAAAAACCAGTTCTCTGGGCAAAAACACCTGGATTTAAGGGAAACAACTATCTTGGCCACGACTGGATTTTAAAATCAATTTTTGAACAGTATCTTGAAGATGGTGAGACAGAGAAAGGTCTTGTGAATCTTTTTGTTTCTCCTCCTCAGCAGGATCCTTACTGGCTCGGAAATCTCCGCGAAATTGAAAATCTTCTTACTGCAATTGGTCTTAAGCCAAACACAATTTTTGGTTTTGGACGCGGTATTGAAAATCTTAAAAAGATTCCTAATGCAGAATACACAATTCTTGTTTCACCTTGGGTTGGTATTGAAAGTGCAAAATATCTTGAACGCCGTTTTGGAATCAAACTTTTGCAGTACCCTGTTCTTCCTATTGGAGCTACAGAAACCACAAAGTTCCTTCGCGCTGTTCAGGAGTTTACTGGTGCAGATAAAGAACTTACAGAAAAAGTAATAACAGAGAAAGAAGCAGAGTTCTACTATTATATTGAACGCTTTGCCGACACCCTGCTCGAAACCCGTATTCTTGGAAAGCGCTTTACAGTTGCCAGCGACAGCGAATATGCAATTGCCGTAACAAAGTTCCTTGTAAATGATATGGGTCTCTTCCCGGAAAAGATTTTCATTACTGATGACGCTCCAAAAGTACATCAGCAGAAGATTATTGATGAAGTAAATAATCTGAACTACGGAATTACAACTCAGGTTCAGTTTACAACTGATGGTCATGATATCCACGAACAGATTAAGAATGCTGATTTTGCAGGTACTCCTTTGATTATCGGTTCAAACTGGGAAAAGAAGCTTGCCGCTGAAATTGGCGGTCACTTTGTAAACGTAAGCTACCCTATGCTTGAAAAACTCGTAATGAATGATCACATTGCCGGCTATTCTGGAGGACTTCACCTCCTCGAACAGATATTTACTGCTGCTATGAGTAAGTTGAAGCTTTAGGAAGGAGGACGAAAATATGCCATTTAATTTTAAGAACGCAAATATAGCAATACGTGAGAACCGACTTGGTTCCATTACAGGTTTCGTTGGAGACCTTGAAACTCTGGTAAAAAAATCTGAAGACGGTAGCCTCCGCAACCGTGAACGCTGCTTCAGCCAGTCGAGTTCATGTCTTTCCGGATGTGCTTTGAATGCGCTTGCCGCAATTCGTAACGTTGCAGTTGTTTATCATGCTCCTGCAGGTTGTACTGCAATGGCAAGTAACGACGCTGTTAAATTTGGACAGATTGCAGCCCGCGTAAACAAAACAACTAATTCAGTTTTTGTATGTACAGACTTGAACGAAAAAGACACTGTATTCGGAGCAACAAACGATCTTCGTAAAATCATTCATCATACTTACAACACTTACAAGCCTGACGCAATCTTTGTTTCTACAAGCTGTGTTTCGGGTGTAACTGGTGAAGACGTAGACGGCGTTGCAAGCGACATTAATGACGAGCTTCCAATCCCGGTAATTCCAGTTCACTGCGAAGGCTTTAAATCGAGAATCTGGGCCAGCGGTTTTGATATTTCAGACCACGCTGTTTTGCAGGGAATTGTACAGCCTCCAAAAACAAAGCGCCGCACAATCAATATCAAAAACTTCTATGAAAGTGCACGCCCTCAGATTACAAAAATCTTTAATGAAGTATTTGACGCTGAGCCACAGTTCCTTTACTGTAACTCAACTATTGAAGAACTCAGCCACCTGAGTGAGGCTCTCGCTACAGTTTGTATCTGTGGTACTTTGGGAACCTACCTTGGTAACGCTCTTGAAGAAACTTACGGTGTTCCTTATGTACGCACTTTGAACCACTCTGGTATTACCGGTTTTGAAACCTGGCTCCGCGCTATCGGTGACACAATCGGTAAGCGCGCAGAAGCCGAGGCTTACATCGAAAAGCAGAGAGCAATTTATCTTCCTCAGATTGAAGAAGTTACAAAATCTCTTAAAGGCTTGAGTGCAGTAATCGGAATGGGTCCTGGCTTTACTTATGAAATTGCCCGCGTTCTTCAGGAATTCGGAATGAAGGTTGAATACGCTCTTGCATGGCACTACGACTACAAGTACGACAACGGTGAAGTTCCACCAGCCCTTGAGCATCTTTTGAAGACCTCTCCAAAGGATATGAAGGTTGCAGTTGCAGATCAGCAGAACTACGAAGTTTTGAATATCCTTAATCATTATAAACCTGATGTTTACTTCAGCCGCCATCCAGGTACAACTGTCTGGGCAATCAAACAGGGCTACGCTGCAGTCTTTGTTGCAGATGAATACACAGTATTCGGTTACGAAGGAACACTGAGCTTTGCAAAACTTATCCGCGATACAGTAACAAACCGCAGTTTTGAAAAGAACCTCGCTGCCCGCATCAAACTTCCATACACAAAATGGTGGTACGAACAGAATGCGGATAAGTTCATAAAAGAGGAAGTAAAAAAATAGGAGGATCCCATGGCAAAAAAGATACACGACTCACTGACAGAACTCGTTGGAAATACACCGCTGGTACGACTCCACGGCTATGAAAAAAAGCTTGGACTTAAAGCTCACATCCTTGCAAAGGTTGAATACTTTAATCCGATTGGAAGCATTAAGGACCGCATTGTCCTCCGCATTATTGAAGATGCTGAACGCGAAGGTAAAATCAAACCGGGAGTGACTACTCTTGTTGAATACACCAGCGGAAACACAGGAATTGCCGTAAGCGCAATCGGTGCCATGAAGGGCTATGATGTTACAATTTACCTTCAGGACGGAACAAGCCAGGAGCGCTTTGACATTATGAAAGCCTTTGGCGCAAATGTAAGCCGAATCAGCGACGTGCCTGAAATCCAGGAAGCACTGAAGACGACAAACGGTGACTTTGTAGCCGCAACAAATATTTTGAAGCAGCATATCCGTGACCGCCAGGCTGCCGGTGAAAGCATTTACTTTGTTGACCAGATGCTCAATCCTAAGAATCCTCTGGCTCATCACGATACAACCGGTGTTGAAATCTGGGAGCAGACTGAAGGCGACCTTGCAGCTGTCGTAAGCGCTGTGGGAACCGGCGGAACTATCCGCGGTATCAGTGATTATGTTAAGTCTAAAAATCCTGCCGTAAAGGTTGTTGCAGTTGAGCCTGCTATTGAGGCAACAGCCCTCACAGGTATTCATAACTTTACTGAAGTTCCTGAGGAACGCGTTCCGATTTCTGTAAAAGGAAAAGAGGGCATTTATGACGAAGTTATAATTGCTACGGTTGCGCCTTCTTTTGAAGCAGCCCGCATTGTTGCTAAGTCAGACGGTGTGCTTGTAGGAAACTCAAGTGGTGCTGCCCTCTGGGGTGCAACTGAGCTTGCTAAACGTCCTGAGTTTGAAGGAAAGAACATTGTTGTTATCTTCCCGGATACAGGTTTGCGTTATTTGTCGACCAATCTCTTTAAGGAGTAACAAACAAGTCACACATGACTCTCCAGCAAATAAAATACATTCTGGGTGTCGCAGATTCGGGGTCTTTTAATAAGGCCTCGGAAAAACTTTTTATTTCGCAGCCCTCGCTCACCAGCTCTGTGCACGATGCTGAAGCTGAACTTGGTTTTCAGATTTTCAACAGATCGTCGCGGGGTGTTACTATAACGGAGCGGGGGCAGGACTTTCTGCTTGATGCCCGGGACTTATTTAAAAAATACGAAGAGCTTCTCAAGAAACACTGCGGCACCGAAAAAAAGACTTTTTCTGTTTCCACGCTTTATTATGCTTTTGCCCGCAAGGCCTTTGTAGAAATCGTAAAGAAATATTCGCCTCAGGGCTTTGATTTTGCCTTCTGTGAAAAAAAGGCTTCTGATGTAATTGCTGATGTTGCAAACGAAACAAGTACAATAGGCATTTTATATTTGAGTGATTCTAACCGTGAAGAAATCAACAAAAGTCTTAATGCTGACAAACTGGAATTCCATCATTTGACGGAATGTAATGCTTTTGTCTATCTTCATAAAAAACATCCGCTTGCAAAAAAAGAAAGCATTTCGCTTAAGGAGCTCCAGGATTACCGTTTTATAACCTTTGATACCGATGACGTAAAATCCTTTTTCTCTGATGAGGTGATTTCGCAGTATGGGCTGGATAAGGCAATTACTGTGGCCGACCGTGCTACAGAGCTTAATCTTATTGAGCAGTTGAACGGCTACACTTTTCTTTCGGGAATCTACGGGGAAGATTCAAATGCCGGTGATGGTTCAGGAGATTCCGGTGAAAACTTTGTTCTGATTCCACTGCAAAATCTTGATGAAAATATCAGCCACTGTTTTGAACTCGGCTACATAACAAAAGCCGGACAGCGCATGAATGACATCAGCCTCACCTACATAGATGTGATTCGCCGCATTCTGCATATTGCAGGCTTTACCTGTTAGTTATTAAGAACAAAAAAATCCCGCTGGTTTTGAGATTCTCAACCAGCGGGATTTTTTTGTTCTTGTGACAGTATCTATTAAAGTTTTCCGCCTTCAACTACAAGTGAATCTGCATCTGACTTTGGACCATAAACAGCGCGAAGAGTTGCTTCGTAGTCTGCATGGAAGAAGTTCTCTTTTCCAAGAGCTTCAATTTCAGCATTGATCCAGTTCAAGAGTGAAGTGTTTCCCTTTGTAACAGCAGGAGCGATTGTATCGAGGCTTCCCAAAGATTCGATTCCTACAGAGAATCCAGGATTTTCGATAGCCCAGGCAAGAACTTCTGTGTTGTCAGTTGAAAGTCCAACTCCACGACCGTCGAGCAAAGCATTGTAAGCTTCTGAATACTGGTCGAACTTCAAAAGATTTACCTTTGGATAATTTTCTGTAAAGTAAGTTTCTGCAGTTGTTCCCTTTGAAACAATAAGAGTTTTACCGTTCAAATCTTCTGGCTTTGTAATCAAATCTTTTTCGTTAGAAACAACACCAAGAGCACACTTCATGTAAGGAAGGGCAAAATCAACCTTTTCAGCGCGGGCAGGAGTAACAGTGAAGTTAGCAAGGACAAGGTCAACCTTTCCTGTTTCCAAAACTTCAACACGGGCAGCAGCTTCAACCGGAACATACTTTACTTTTACACCAAGGTCCTTTGCGATGCGGTTTCCAAAGTAAACATCGTAACCCTGATACTTACCGTATTCATCAACATAACCAAATGGCTTTTTATCGCTGAATACAGCAATCTTAATTGTTCCGCTCTTTTTAATCTGATCAAGTGTGCGGAATTTTGGCTTAGCAAAAGCTGAAACAGATGTCAGTGCAACAAGTGCAACTGCAATAATTGTCTTAAAATTTCTTTTCATATAATCACCTCTTAAGTAAGATTTTCAAGATGATTACTTATAGCATTGTATTACCTACTATGTCAATAGGTAATGCAAAAAGTCATGCTGAACTTGTTTCAGCATCTATACAAGAGATCCCGAAACAAGTTCGGGATGACAAGGATATTATTTCTTTCTAGCTTCAAATTCAAAATTACTCAAAAACTTCTTAGCCCGCTCTGTCTTAGGATTTGTCCAGAACTCTTCCGGAGTAGAGATTTCCACGATTTCACCGCCATCCATAAAGACGATTTTGTCTGCTACGGCACGGGCAAACTGCATCTGGTGAGTAACAATGAGCATGGTTTTTCCATCGTTGGCAAGATTCATCATTACATCGAGAACTTCGCGAACCATTTCCGGATCGAGGGCGGCAGTAACTTCATCAAAAAGCATAACCTCCGGATGAAGACAAAGCATGCGGACAATAGCAACGCGCTGCTTCTGACCACCGGAAAGCTGACGAGGATAAGCATATTTTTTATCTGCAAGACCTACGCGCTCCAGCCAGGCCTCTGCTTCTTTTTCAACGTCCTTCATATCAAGGTTAAGCTCGTGGGCATGCTTTGGACCAAGCAGAAGATTCTTCATTACATTGAGATGAGGGAAGAGATCGTAGCTCTGAAAAACCATTCCGATTTTCTGGCGTATAAGATGCATGTCTTTCTGTCGGTTAGAAATAAGCTGACCGTCCAGGAGGATTTCTCCACCCTGTATTGTTTCAAGGCCATTGATGCAGCGGAGCAAGGTTGATTTACCGCAGCCGCTCGGACCGAGAATTACGATAACCTCGCCTTTTTCTACGGAGAGGGAAAGGTCTTTTAAGATTACATGATCATCAAAAGATTTTTTTATATTTTTAATTTCAAGCAATGCCATTTTTTTTCTCCAGTTTCTTTGCTCCAAGATTCAGAAGCCAGCATACAAAGAAGTACATCATAAAAATAACGAAGTAAACGGCAATGCTGGCGGTTGGCACGGTAAGGCGGTTGGCTTCGATAATCTGCTGGCCTATTTTTACAACTTCAATTACGCCGACGAATACGACGAGCGAAGTGGTTTTTATCATTCGGGTTATAAGGTTCATGGAAAGAGGAATAAGGCTGCGAACGGTCTGTGGAATTATGATGTATAAAAATATCTGGCGTTCTGTGAGCCCGATTGCACGACCACTTTCGTACTGATGCTTTGGAACACTTTCCAGCGAGCCGCGAACAAGGTCTCCCATTTCGGCAGTTCCCCAGAGAGTGAACACGAGGATGCTGGCAGCTTCTCCACTAAGCGAAATATTAAACATTCTTGTAAGGCCGTAATAAGCGATGAAAAGCAGAACCATCTGCGGCATGATACGCATTATTTCGAAGTAGATTTTGCAGATGATTTTTACGGCACGATTTTTTACAGTCATCAGCATGCCGAATAAAATACCGAGCACAATTGAAAGTGCAACTGAAACAAGAGCAATCCAGACTGTAACCCAAAGTCCACCCAGCAGGCGCACAAAGTTTGTTCCCATTGTGAGAACGCCAAAGGCCTGGCGGATTGCTTCGAAGGCATTTATACTAACGTCCGAACTGGGCATAACGCAGCCTCCTTTCGGCATAAGCCGCTAAAAGTGAAATTGGCAGGAGCAGGATAAAATAAGAAATGCTAAGCAGGGTGAGTGCTTCGTCTGTTTTGTAGTAAAGGCCTATTAAATCCTTAGCAATGTACATGAGGTCGGCCAGGGCTACGGCAGAAAAAACTGAAGTCTCTTTTATAAGAAACATAACGTTTGCGCAGAAACCGGGAATTGAAACTGAAACTGCCTGGGGCAGAATTACATACTGGGTAACCTGGCGAGGAGTAAGTCCTATGCACTGGGCACTTTCAATCTGAATTTTAGAAACTGATTCAAGGGCAGAACGGAAGGTCTCTTCCATGTATGAACCGCCGAGGAAGGTGAGTCCTATGATTGCACACTGAACGGAGCTGAGTTTTATTCCCATGCGGGGAAAAGCAAAATATAAAAAGAAAAGCTGAATAAGCAGCGGAGTGTTACGCGAAAGCTCTATATAAAAACCGACTATGCGGCGTAAAACAGGTACCTTGTAATATTTGATAAGCGCGCAGAGCAGGCCTAAGAGCAGGGATAAAAGGATTCCAATGAGGGCAAGACGGAGGGTAAGCCAGGCCGCCTGCAGATACATGGGAATAACCATTTTTATAAATTCAAAATCCATATGCCTACGAATATAGTAGATTTTTGAAAAAAAGGGAATGAGAAAAGGATTGTGGTAAATGCTAAAAAATTGCTCCAGGTTTTCGCAACTTTTTTTAACGCATTTACTATTATAAATCTATTGACTTACCAGGTAATTAATTGTAATCTAGGCTTGTGATTACCTAGTAAGATACTAGGTAATAATTCCCCTTTCAGGAGCACTTTTATGATTAACACAAATTATCTTTTTGAAGACCCGGAAGAACTGAATCCTTCTGCATTGCCGGACTATTCTACTCTGGACTTTGTTTCAAACGGTTCTCATATTTACGGCGAAATTATGTGGCCTT
>CAMJNC010000078.1 GCA_946407195.1 uncultured Treponema sp.
GCTTCAAGGTAAGGGCATAGGCAACGGTAGAACCAACCTGTCCTGCACCGATGATTGTAATTTTTCTTGACATATTTCTGTCTCCTGCAAATAAATATACTGTTAAATCTAGTCAGAAAATTTTAAACAAAAATTCCCTGATTATCTTTATGAGTATAATCGTTTTTCTGTATTTTGTGAAGTATAAATTAGCAGAGCGCGCCTGAGATTTTAGCTGCTACAATCTCATTTGCAGAGGCATTACTATCAATTTCCTGAATTGCATCGCGGATGTTTGAAAGAAGACCTTCAAGACTGCTTACCTTCTGCTGAAGCTGTTCTGTACCATTAGAAATATTCTGAAGGGCAGAATTCTGCTGAATAATTTCACCGGCAACACCTTCGGCAAGCTGGGTATTTACGTTAGCATCGTCAACAATCTGTGTAAGTGCATTCATTACATCGCGGGTTCCGGTATCAATTTCTGAAACTCC
Source organism: uncultured Treponema sp. (assembly GCA_946407195.1). Taxonomy (GTDB): domain Bacteria; phylum Spirochaetota; class Spirochaetia; order Treponematales; family Treponemataceae; genus Treponema_D. The sequence continues at coordinate 474 of CAMJNC010000078.1, forward strand.
AGCAAGAATTTCTTCCATAACGCGGATTGTTTTACGAAGTTCTTCTGTAATTGTTTTTGTATATTCAGAGAAGGTCATTACAGATTCTGAAGTTGCATTTACAATTGCTTCGTTTTCTTCAAGTGTATCTGTAATTTTCTGGGCATTCTTTGTAGTTTCTTCTGAAAGCTTACGGATTTCCTGTGCAATTACCGAGAAGCCCTTACCAAGAGTACCGGCATGAGCAGCTTCAATCGAAGCATTCATAGCAAGAAGACCTGTCTGTGCAGAAATCTTATTAACTGCTTCTACAAAAGTAGACACCTTATCAGAAGACTCTTTAACCTTCATCATGTCTGTTACGAGATCATGAAGAAGCTTCATTTGAGAGTCAAGGTTATTTACAAGGGTATTCATGCCTGCACGTTGATCATTTGCAATACTTGAGATGTTAGACAGACTAGCAGACATTTCATTAAGAGCTGCTGAAGTAGATGTAATTGCATTACTCTGGCTTTGAACACTCTTTTTCATCTGATCTGCTTTATCATTAATCTGGAAGCTGGAGTCTTTAATTGTAACGGCTTCTGTACTTAGAGTAGTTGTCTCAGTGTTAATATAATCATACAGTTCGCCAATTTCTTCTACGCTGCTTGCAGCCTTTGCAGTAGAGGCAGAAAGTTGTTGACCAATATTGAGACCTTCGGCAGTTTCCATAATTACGTTTGAGATTTTAGATAAAGCTAAAGAAGATCTGTTTTCGTTTTCTTCTGCACGTGTTATTACATGATTTGTAAATTTATCAAAAAGAAGAATACAAAGATTAGTAGTAATAATTCCAAGTGAACATACAATAATATTCATTGCAGCAGTTGAAGGATTTGCCTGAAATAATGGCTGATATCGAAGTGCATTTGTTGCTATCCATATTAATACAGCAATCCCAAAGAATACATAAAGCTGTTTTCTGCGCATTGAAATTACATAGTTACAAACAGACATTACACACAAAAAACAACAATCTCTATAAGGAAGAAAATTTGAAACAGAAAAAGGGCCACCATAACATTCAATTGCACTGACAATTAAAATAGCCGAAGTGGTTACCCAGGCAGCAAAATGTATATGACTCTTTTTAATAAGAAATAAAGAGCTTATAAAGAAAGCAAGAATAAAAAGACTGCCAATTCCAATTACAAGATATTTAAAAACAAATAATACAACTCCGAAAAATGCAAAAAGAAGTAAAAAAACAAGGTTTGAACCAATAAGAAGCGAAAGCTGTTCCTGCTCACGGATAGGCAGATTACGGAAATAATCCTTTGGAGGATAGAATTTCTTATTAATCGAAAAATCAGACATAATACCATTTTAGTTTAAGTTATGAATTATAGCAAATAAATTCTAAATGCTGTATTATGTCTTTATATGAATATTAATAACAATGCTTCAAATGTAAAACGAGAGCTTTTAGTTCGTATTGCAAAGCTTCAGCTGGAAGGCGAACTTGACAGTCGTAAAATAAATAAAATTCCGACAGAAATGAGACCTGCAAATTCACAGCCTATCGGCTGTTGTATTTATCACGACCGCGAGTTATTAAGAATGAGACTTCTTGCCCGTATGGGAATTTCTGTAGAAAACTATAACGATTTGAATGATCTTGATGATTATGCAAGAGAAGCATTATCACGTGAAAGTCCTACCTGGCCAATGATTACAGTTTTACACGAAGCCTGTAACGGCTGTGTAAAGCAGAATTTTATGGTAACAAATGCCTGCCAGGGTTGCTTTGCACGTCCATGTATGATGAACTGTCCTAAAAAAGCAATTCATATTATTCATCATGCTCATATTGATGCAGAAAAATGTATTCACTGCGGACTTTGCGAGCAGAATTGTCCTTATCATGCAATTATTAAAATTACAGTACCTTGTGAAGCAGCTTGTCCTGTTGGTGCCATTTCCAAAGGTGAAGATGGACATGAGGTTATTGATTTTCATAAATGTATTTACTGTGGTAAATGTATGACAGAATGTCCGTTTGGTGCGATGATGGACAAAAGCCAGCTTGTTGATGTAATCAAGCATATTTTGAATGGTAAAAAAGTAAGCGTTATGTATGCTCCTTCGATTGCATCTCAGTTTAAATGTAGTGCTGGTCAGCTTGAAAAGGGAATGGAACAGCTTGGTTTTACTACTGTTTATGAGGTTGCGGCTGGAGCTGATATTTGTGCAGAAAAAGAAGCTGCTGAGTTTACAGAACGAATGAAGCGTGGAGACAAGCTGATGACTACATCCTGCTGTTCTGCATATGTACGCGCAGTTCATATTCATGTTCCAGATCTTGACCCTTGCGTTAGTGAAACCAGAAGTCCAATGCATTATGCGGCAGAAATTGCTAAAAAGGATGATCCTTCCTGTGTAACAGTTTTTGTTGGACCATGTCTTGCAAAACGCCGTGAAGGCTTTGATGATGAATTTGTTGATTATGTAATTACAGCAGAAGAGCTTTCTGCCTTCTTTGAAGCAAAGGGCATTGAACCAGGTAAGCTTGAAGCTGTTAAAAAAGCTGAAGTACCTAGTGCAAGTGGCCGTAACTTTGCAAGAACCGGTGGAGTTGCAGAAGCAGTTCGCTGTAGACTTGCAGATCCTTCTATTTTGAAGCTGGATGTAATTAACGGTTTAAATAAAGAGGGTATGAAAAAGCTGAAATATTATGGTGAAATTAATGCCGGTCGTATTGAAGCAAAGGAAAGCGACGGAAACCTTGTTGAAGTTATGAGCTGTGAAGGTGGTTGTGTTGCTGGTCCTTGTGTTGTGCAAAAGTTGAATCTGGCAAATGTTCAGCTTGATAAATATGTAAAGGAAGGCAAATAGTTGCCCATTCCAGTTATCTGTACAACCTTATTAATAGAAAAATCTCCGCAGGCACTGCCGCTCGGTGCTGCTTGTATTGCGTCTGCAGTTAAGAATGATAAAAATATTGGTGGTAAGGTTAGCGTTCAGCTTAAAGCTTTTTGTCTGGAAGATGCTGATTTTCCAAAAGAAAAAACAAAGGCTTCTAAATATATTGCAGATAAACTGACTGAAATTTCGGGTGGGAATAAAGATGCTATATTCTGTTTTTCCTGCTTTGTATGGAATATTAAAATTCTTGAATCAGCTTCTAAAATCCTTCGTGAAAAGGGATTTATCTGTATTGCCGGTGGCCCGGAAATAACAGCTCATCCTTCTTTTTATAAAGAGTTTGATTATACAGTAAGTGGTGAAGGAGAAATAACAGTGCCTTCACTTATCAGCAAGATAATCAATAAGTATGAAAAATCAGACAGAGTAATAATTTCTCAATCTCCAGATTTAGCTGTTATACATTCTCCATATCTGGATGGAATAATTGATCCTGCTGAATATGAGGGCGCTTTGTGGGAGCTAGCCCGGGGCTGTCCTTATAAGTGTGCCTATTGTTATGAATCTAAAGGGCAGAAAACTGTACGCCTGTTCCCGATGGAAAGAATCAAGGCAGAGCTGGAGCTTTTTGCAAAGAAGAAGGTTCCTCAGGTATTTGTGCTTGATCCAACCTATAATGTCAACAAAAGAAGAGCAGTAGAATTACTCAAGCTGATTGCTTCTAAAACTCCAGATACCTTTTATTATTTTGAAGCAAGAGCCGAACTGATAGACCGCGAGCTTGCAAAGGAATTCCAGAAAATACCATGTGCTCTCCAGATTGGTCTTCAAAGTACAAATGAAGAAACCTTAAAGCTTGTAAACCGGCCCTTTGATAAAAATAAATTCTGTAAGGGACTTCGTATTCTGAATGAAGAAGGTATTACCTTTGGACTTGATTTAATTTACGGCTTACCCGGTGAAAGCTTTTGTTCTTTCCGTAATGGAATTGATTTTGCAATTTCACAATATCCGAATAATCTTGAAATTTTCTGTCTGTCAGTATTGCCGGGAACTGATTTATTCGACAGGGCAAATCATTTAGGTCTTATTTACGAAGATACACCTCCTTATCATGTAATAAAAACAAAACTGCTTACAGAAGAGGATATGGAAAGAGCACGTAAGCTTGCAGCAGCCTGCACATATTTTTACAATACCGGACGTGCAGTAACCTGGTTTAATCCTGTTTGTCATGTTCTAAAATTAAAGCCTTCTAAGTTCTTTGAATTGTTTTATCAGAAATACTCAAAGATTTGTGAAGAAAACTGCAGCTGCGAATGTAATCATATAGATATAGAAAAAATCCAGCTGGAGTTCTTGAAAGGTCTTTTTGCAGAACACAAACAGGAAAGGTATTACAGAGTAGTGGAAGACATTGTAAAATTCTATGGAGCAATCTCAAGAACAACAGATACCGGAAAAGCAGAAGCTGTTCAGCTAAACCATAATGCTGATTATGTAGCCTCTGATTATGCAAGTGATATCCGCTGGTTCAGTGAAAATGTGAAGCCTCAGAAATGCAAAATTCAAACCTTTATTAATAATGGTGATGTGGATTTTCGTTATATAAAATAAAGATTTTTTCAAAAAATGAGTTTAATAGTATTGACTAAAACTGCCTAAAAATATATATTATATACATCACTTGCGGATGTCATATAACGGCTTATTATCTCAGCCTTCCAAGCTGATGACGAGGGTTCGACTCCCTTCATCCGCTCTACTTTGAAACTTTCAGGATTTCCTGGAAGTTTTTTTTTTGCACTTTTTTTTTCAGTGTTCTAGGGAGTCGAACCCTACGTGTTCGGCCGCTCGACAAATCTTGCACCCAATTTTTTTTACTGCATATCCTTATAAATCTTTGGTTTGCCGAGGAAGTAGCCCTACATAAGAGTTATCGGGTAGTTTTTGAGGTAGTCATATTCTTCCTGAGTTTCAACACCTTCTGCCAGAATTATAATTCCCTTTTTATGCAGGTAGTTGCAGATATCAAGCATGGCTTTCTGGCTGGTAATATTTTTGTGAATGTTTTCAATAAGCTTACGGTCAATTTTTACAATATCGGGCTTATAAAACTCAATACATTCTTCATCAATATTTTTTCCAGTACCATAGTCATCGATGGCTATAAATTCATCTGTCTTTGAGCGTTCAAACTGTGTTGTTTTTTTATAATGTGCATGACTGTCGAATTCGGTGTATTCCAGCATTTCAACGACAAGGCGATTTTTTAATCTGTGCTGTACAAGCTGATGTACTTTTTCAAGCATTTCATCAGATACAAAAGCAGAGGGGAAGGAATTTAAGAATAGTTTTCCTGTAAGATTATTCTCTAAAAATTGTTTAGCTGCATAATAGGTTGTAAACTCTTCTATTTCGTTTAATCGATTAGAACGAGCATATTCAGCTATGACTTCCATTGGTGTATACGGACTAGGCCTCATAAGTGCTTCATAGCCATAAATATTACCTGTTTTAATTTCAAAAATAGGTTGAAATGCGAAATTAATTTTTTCCGGTTTTGACATAAGGTCAAAAATTGAAATATTGTCTTTGCACATCTGTATTTAGTATAACATATGATGGAAAAAATGCACTTTTAAAATGATTTTGTTTTATTTGCCCTAAAACTTAATTTTGAATATAATACTATTATGATTATTCCAATAATTTTATCTGGTGGAGCCGGAACACGTCTGTGGCCTTTGAGCTGGGGAGATCATCCAAAGCAGTTTTTGCCTCTCGTTTCAAATAAAACAATGATTCAGGAAACCCTTCTTCGTCTTAAAGGACTTGAGCTTGGTGCTCCTATTATTTCCTGTGGAGAAGGCCATCGCTTTATGGTTGCTCAGCAGATTGGTGAAATCAGCGAAGAAAAACCAACTATTCTTCTTGAACCTATGGCTAAAAATACGGCACCAGCTATTGCAGCAGCCTGTTGTGCAGCAATGAAACAGGATAAAGATGCAGTTGTAATTGTTCTGCCAAGTGATCATGTAATTGCAGATGTTCAGGCTTTCCAGAAGGCTGTAAAAGCTGCGGCTGTAAATGCAGAAAACGGATATCTTGTAACATTTGGAATTGTACCTACATTCCCGGCAACTGGCTATGGTTATGTAAAAGCTTCTGGAACAGAAGCTGATGGTGCATATACTCTTGAAAAATTTGTAGAAAAGCCATGTCTTGAAAAGGCTCAGGAGTATCTTGCAAGCGGTGAATATGCATGGAACTCTGGAATGTTTGTATTTAAGGCAGCAGCCTTCCTTGAAGAATTAAAAGAATTTAATCCGGAAATGGCAGCACTTTCTACAGAAGCTTTTGAAAAAGCAGCAACAGATACTGATTTTATTCGTCTTAATTCTGAATCCTTTGGAAAAATAAAAGGTGATTCAATCGATTATGCTGTTATGGAAAAAACTCAAAAGGGGCGTGTAGTAAAGCTTAATGCAGGCTGGGATGATGTTGGTTCCTGGAGCGCTCTTTATGATATCAGCCAGAAAGATGAAAACCAGAATGTTTTGAAGGGTGACGATATAATTACTTTAGATACAACTTCAAGCTATATTCGTGGAGGAAAACGTACAATCGCAACAATAGGATTAGATGATGTTGTTATTGTAGACAGTGACGATGCGTTGCTTGTAGCAGCTAAAGGTAAAATTCAGGATGTAAAAAAGATAGCTGAGCAGATTAAGGCAAGAGGCTGATTAACCTGCGCACGACAATCTAGTCTATGATTAAGGTGCCGTTATCCAGCATTGCTTCAAATTCATTTCTGGCAACAGGCTTACTGAAGAGATATCCCTGAAGCTTTTCACAACCGTTTTCACGCAGGAAGTCATACTGTTCCTTAGTTTCAACACCTTCCGTAAGGGTTTGCATGCCAAGGTCCTTTGCCAGATTAATAACATTTTTAAGAATCTGGCGGGACTTTTCGTTTACATCAAAGTTCGAAAGGAATTTCATATCAATCTTAATCAAATCAAAATCATATTCTTTAAGAACGTTTAAGCCTGAATAGCCTGAACCAAAGTCGTCAAGCCAGAGGGCATAACCATGCGAACGGAAGCTCTTAAGTTCTTCTTTAAGTTTAACATCATTTTCAGAAAGGGTACTTTCGGTAACTTCAATATGAATTTCTGTTTTATCAATGTTATATTTTTCAAGACAATCAGCTACTTCCTGGGCAAGATTAAGTGAATCAAAATCAAGACGAGAGAAGTTCAATGAGGTTGGAATTATTTTCCGTCCTTTTTTCTTAGCATCATTAATATCACGACAAACACGTTCTACAACAAACATATCAAGCCGGTGAATAAGATGGTATTCTTCCAGAGTTTCAATAAAATCAGCTGGGGAAAGGAACCCAAACTGCGGATCCTGCCAGCGGGCAAGGGCTTCAAGTCCACAAAGATTACCTGTTGCTGCATTTACAACTGGTTGATAGAAAACTTTAATGTATTCGTTTTTAATAGCCTCATCAAAATTGTTTATGATATGCTGCTTTTTCTGAAATCTCATAGACATATTTGTATCATATAGACAATAGGTGAGGTTATAATATTTTTTAATGGAATTGCAGGCATAGCGTGCTTGGTCACAGGCTATTAATGGGAGAACTTCTTTGGTTTCTGGTTTGTAAGCACCAACCTTAAGACCAAGCTTTATATCATAATGATATTCTTTAAGCTTTTTGCAGATATCAACGATTTTTTCTTTTATTTTTTCGTCTTTTGTAAGCACAACAAAATTATCATTTGAAAAATGAGCAATAATTGAATCTTTAAAGGTTTTACCAAGAAATTCTGCAAAATCTTTTAAGAAAGTGTTTCCTTCCCAAAATCCATATTTTTGATTGATCATCTTAAAATTTTCAATATCAAAATACAGATATATATAATCAGATGGTATAATACCAGGCTTATTTATAAGCTCAAAGGCCTGACCACGGAAATAATTCATATTTGCTACGCCGGTAACTTCATCGCTTATAGAAAGCTTAAGAAGAATATCGTGAGCCTGTTCCAGACGTTCATCCTTCTTTGCTTCGCTCAGCTTTTGTCTATAAGCGTTAATAGCACTTAAAAGAATTATAAGCATTACAATAGTAAGATTTACTTTTGTAGCATAAGTAGCGGGAAGTCTGTTATGACATAAAATAAAGAAAAGAGTATAAGAACCTGTTAGAAGTAAAATTGAATATAAAGGTCTCCACACTGTAAAACAGAAGACAATAATAGTCATTGTCATAAGTGTGATAAACTGTTCACCTTTTAAATAATCAAGGTAAGATATATAAATTCCAAAGCCTAAAGATATAATAGAAAAAACAAATCTTACGGCAAACCATTCTTTATTTCGTTTTATGATCTTCTTTACATGAAGAAGTGAATAGATTAAAAGACTTAAAGCAGAAAGAAAAAGAAGTGTATAGCTTGCCAGGTGAGTTATAAGCCAGGCTTTTGAACGGTTTAAATCTCCAAAGAACTGAAAAAACAGGGTACTGATAATCATCCATAGCTCAAGCAGGACAACTACAGAAGCAACATAGAGACTTGAACGGATATTTGAACGGTCAAAATAATCGTTAGTATATTTTGTAAAATGTTCAATTCCGAGAAATTTTTTAATGGATTCAATTTTACCCATAATCTAATTATAAAGCCATTCTTTAAAAAAAGGAAAACAATTTTTTAATAAATCGTTATTTATAAGAAAAGCAAAATATTGCAAGTTACGGTTTCTGAGTTTATAATAAATGAATTATGAGAGCAAAAACATTTAAGGGTGGAATTCATCCTAAAGAGTATAAGGAGCTGAGTAATCAGTGTCCTATAACTCCGGTGTTTCCTGCGTCTAAAACTGTAACTATTCCTGTTACAATGGGAGGCGCACCTAATCAGCCGGTAGTTGGCGTGGGAGAGGAAGTTTCTAAAGGACAGATAATTGCCAATGGCGAAGGCTTTATGAATTGTCCGGTTCATTCTTCTGTTTCTGGAAAAGTAAAGAAAATACAGAATTGTCTTGTAACTGCTAATGGAACAGCTCCATGTATTATTATTGAAGCTGATGATGCTGGACGCGAAACACTTCTTCCGGTTTTAGATCCTTTTGAGTGTTCAAAAGAAGATTGTCTTAAGAGAATTCGAGAAGCTGGTATTGTAGGTATGGGTGGAGCTTCGTTCCCGGCCCATGTAAAGCTTAATCCACCGGCTGATAAAATAATTGATTATGTTTTGATAAATGCCGCTGAATGCGAGCCTTATCTTACCTGCGATGAACGAACAATGCTTGAACAGCCGTCTAAAGTTGTAGACGGTCTTGCAATTGTAATTCATATTGTAAACAAAAATGCAAAGGGCATTATTGTTCTTGAAGATAATAAAGAATACCTTTTGCCTGAGCTCGAAAAGGCTATTACAGACGCCGGTAAAGCGGATTCAATTTCTGTATGTCTTGTAAAAACAAAGTACCCTCAGGGTGCAGAAAAGTTCATTGTATCGGCTGCTACCGGTCGTGAGATTCCTAGTGCAAAATTACCTGCAGACGCTGGTTGTGTAATTTCTAACGTTGGAACTGTATGTGCCATCAGCGATGCCTTCCGTTTTGGTATGCCATTGATTGAACGTTCGCTTACAATAAGTGGTGGAGCAGTTGAAAAGCCAGTAAATATCCGAGTTCCAGTTGGAACAATCGTAAGCGATTTAATGCCTGATGTATTTAAGCTAAAGGATTCTGAAACTGCTGAGGCTACAGCTGATTCTGCTGTAAAAATTATCAGTGGTGGTCCTATGATGGGCTTTGCAATGGTTTCAGCTGATTTCCCTGTTGCAAAAGGTACAAGCGGAGTAACCTTCCTCACAAAAAAAGAAACCTTCCTTGAAGAAGAAAGTCAGTGTATTTCATGTGGCTCTTGTGTAGGAAAATGTGCTATGCGTCTTAGTCCTGCACTGATTGTCCGTGAGCTTAAAGCTGGTAATATAGAAAAAGCAAAGAGCTTTGGTCTTATGGATTGTATTGAATGCGGCTGCTGTGCATTTGTTTGTCCTGCTAAGGTAAATCTTATTCAGAGAATCCGCCTTGGAAAGGGTATTGTAAGACAGATGATGGCAGAAGAAAAGGCTAAGGCTGCTGCTAAAGCTGCAGCTGAAAAAGCTGAAGGAGGCAAGTGATGGACAAAAAATTATATGTTTCTTCAAGCCCTCATTTTAATTTGAAATGTAATACAACAATGATTATGGGAACCGTGCTTTTTGCACTTCTTCCAGAAATCATTATGGGTATTGTTTTATTCGGTTCTGCAGCTTTGATAAGAATTCTTGTTTCAGTTGTTTCCTGTG
>CAMJNC010000079.1 GCA_946407195.1 uncultured Treponema sp.
CTCTACTATCCTCCGTTCTTCAACTCAGGGTAAGGGTGAATTCACAATGGAATTCCTCAAGTACGGTAAAGTTCCTAATAACGTAGCTGATGAACTCATCGCTAAACACAAGGAAGAAAAAGCTGCTGGTAAGAAATAATAATTTCTAACCACTGATAAAAAAGGCGACTTGGTTTTCCAGGTCGCCTTTTTTGTTTGCTTTATCTTAATTCATAGTTTAGAATATAGAAAGTAATCAGATAAAACTGATTTAAAAATAACTGCACCTCAGGAGGTTGACTATGGATAAAAAAGATTTAATTACTCACAGCCCGGTGAGATATTTTGATGTTACTAACGCAGGTTTAAAAGACGGCGAAATGGGACTTATTACAGCTAAAAAAGGACTTGGAAAGACTTCTATTCTGGTTCAGTTCGGAATTGATTCTCTTCTTAACGACAAAGCTCTCATTCATGTTTCTTTTGATCAGCAGTCTTCAAACGTTATTGCATGGTATTCAAGCGTACTTGCAGAAATTGCAAAGAAAAAGAGTCTTAATCTTGATGATGTAAATGAAGAAATTGTCCGCAACAGAACAATTTTGAACTTCAATCAGGAAACCTTTACCCTGCCAAAGGTTGTAAATACACTTAAGGCTATGAAGGACGGTGGAATCAAAATCAGCACAATCGTTGTTGATGGTCTTGATATGAACAAGGCTTCTGCTGATGACATTAAATGCTTTGCAGACTTCATTAAGGCAGAAAAGATGACAGCATGGTTCAGCTTTACTACAGAAGCTGCAGACCTTAAGTCTACACTCGATGCTGCTAAACTGGACAACTTTACAACAGTTGCACACCTTGCAGCCGAAGGAAAAGCACTTTCCCTCGCAATACTAAAGAACGGCGAAGGTAAAGTAAACCTGGATGCAAAAACGCTGCTGATGTCTAAATCATAAAAAACTAAAAAAAGTGCACTGAAAAGTGCACTTTTTTTATCTCCCGCGTGTCTAAATACATGTAAACAAACTCAAACATGGGAGATTTTTTATGAGAAAAACAATTTCTTTATTTTTAGCTACACAGACATGCGTCTTAATCGCAGCAGCTTCATTTCTTTTTTCAGGCTGTATTATTGTTCACCCGGATGATGAAATCATTGTAGAGAGAAAAACAACAAGTACAGTTGAGCAGCCAGCTCCAGCACCAGCCCCTGATCCTGCACCTTCAACACCAAGTACTCCATACAACTCTACTCCAATTGTACTTACACACAGCATTACCTGTAAAAATGAAACTTCTTTGATGATTACAGACTGGTGTGTTAAGAAGGATAACAAAATTACCTTCGCAAACTCAAGCATGAACCGTTCTATCCGTCCTGGAAAAGAAGATATGATTCCTAGTCTTGAGGAAGGCTACTATGTAGTATACTTCAGCTTCGAAGATGATTATCAGCTTGATCCATGGGATTATCAGAGCAGCGAAAGCATCTGGCTCGACAGAGACATTACTTACTGCCTGTATGAACGATCAGTTTCAACTATAAGCTGCCGTTCTGCAGATACAAAACCACAGTTATACCTTGCCGGCTCAGACGGTTCTGAAATAGACCTGATTTGCAAGTAATCCATAGAAACCGGCGTTTTGAATAGCAAAATGCCGGTTTTTGTGTTAGAATTAAGCTCAAGGAGCGTAAAAATGAAAAAGATATTTCCAATCCTTTTACTGTCTATGATTCTCGGTGTGTTCTCAAGTTGTATTATTATTCCAGAAGATCGATATACATTTAATTTTTATAATGATACGCCATCAACCATTTATGACTGGTATTTGAAAAATAGAGATGATACTAATTTCACAATGTCAAGTGACTATTGCGATGTACCTGCAGGCTATTATTCTTCAATGACAGACCTTAGAGAAGATGAATATCAGGTTTGGTACTGCATTTTTTCTAACGTGAAAAGAGATGTGTATTATTACTCGGAAAATTTCTTCCATGTAGACAGAGATTGTACATATTATCTTTCCCACGATGATTGCTGGGCTGGGGGTCCACGTTCTGCAGTTAGTACAGATAATGAAAATATTGAACCAAATTATGTATTAGTGGATTCAGACGGAAATAAATATCCACTAAAGACTGTAATCATTAATAAAGAATAGAAATAATCAATCTAAAATATAAAAAAAGGAATTGCATTCGCAATTCCTTTTTTTATTCTACAAATCCTGACGCTGATCATCCTTCCATGGGAAGAGGAAACTGCGGATTGGGCGTGGACCTAAAATATCGCGGTCTTCGGCGAGAAGATCGTCCCAAGGAATCTGGCGGCGTTCTCTTTTTGTTTTTAATTCCGGGTGCTCTTCCAGATAATCATATTTATAAAGCAGAACACGAAGTGCATTTGTGTTTGCAATAAGAATACCTGTCATAGACGGGAAAAAGCCGATGCACACAACAGAAAGTGCAAGTAAAACTAGATTATACACAAACATCAGCAGAGAAAAGCCTGTATTATCAAAAAGAATAATAAAGCTTTTCTTAAAGCATTTCTTGAAATTATTATGCATCAGCCCGCGGATAGGTACAAACCACTGCATTGCAAGCAGATAGAAGAAATCTACCCAGAATATTGCGCAGCCTAAAGCAAAGCCAAGCAGTGTTCCAGATTCGACAATATAATAGCGGATAGAAAAGCTTGAAATAAGAAAAACGGCGGCATTCATAAGACCGAACAAAGCACCGTCTTTTAGTGCTCCTGGAATCTGCTTAAAAAAATCAACCAGATGTATGCCTTCAAAGTTTGCAATATGAGCAGCTGAATCACTGTAGGCAAAAATCAAGATTGAAAGGACAACACAGCTAAACAGAATACCAAGAAGGGCTAAAATAGATGTTTTTGAAGCAAACGCATTCAAAAAAACAAGTCCAATTCCTGTAAAAAGGAAAACAAGATTAGTTATAATAACTGTAAGAAGATTATCCCAGCCATCACAAAAATTCTTTTTTAATATAAAACCAAACATATTTAAAATTTAACAATAATTATAGTTAAATACAAGAAGATTTCATGATAAAATAAAAATCATGGATGTAAATTCTTCTATTTCATTGCTTTCAAATATACACAGTATTACAGCTGATTTTCTTACAGAAAGGCTTAAATCAAAAGGCTTCCCGGATTTTGCCTCGTCGCACGGAAATATTCTTTTTCAATTAAGTGTAAATGAAAAAATGACAATGGGAGACCTCTCAGAAAAAATCAACCGCGACAAGTCCACCACAACCGTTCTTGTAAGAAAGCTTGAAGCAGAAGGCTTTATTACAGGGGAAAGTGACCCTGCCGATAAAAGAAGCCGCATTATTTTTCTCACAGAAAAAGGCAAACAGTTTAACCAGACAGCTCAAGAGCTATCAAGTGAGCTTTTAGGAACATTTTATAAAGGCTTTACAGAAGAAGAGAAAGAAGCTTTTTTCCAGACTCTTTTAAGAATAAAAAATAATTTTTAGGCATTGACAATAGTTTGATATAAAACTATATTGTCACTCATGAAAAAGATAGTTTTATTTCCAATTATTTTCGCCGCAATCCTTTCTCTGGGATTTGCTAAAAGCGCAGGTAAAAAATCTGTTGCTGTTTTTGTTCCTGGCATCATTGATGACAGTCCAACCTATAATATGCTCGTTCAGGGTGTAAAAGCCGCTGTTGAAGAAAAAAATCAGGGACTTGCAAAGAAAAACAAGATTGACCTTTTTGTTATGGAAGCAGGTACAAATCAGGCTGAATGGGGCCCTAAAATTACAGCCCTCTGTGCAGAACGCAGATACGATGTAATTATTTCTTCTAACCCTTCCCTTCCAGACCTTGTAGAACCAATTTTAAAACAGTTCCCTAATCAGAAGTTTATTCTTCTTGATGCTACAAAAGAAGGAAATCAGAATATTCATACCGTATGCTACAATCAGTATGAACAGTCTTATCTTACCGGTTATATTGGCGGCCTTATGTCTAAGAGCCACAAGCTCGCACTGATTGCTGCTCAGGAATATCCGGTAATGAACAATGTCATCTACCCATATTTTGAAAAGGGTGCAAAGGCCGCAAACAGCAGTTCTACAGTTGATTTTAGAATTGTAGGAAACTGGTATGATGCAACCAAGGGTGCAGAAATAGCTGATGCAGTTGCTAAAAAAGGAGTTGATGTAATTCTTCCTATCTGTGGTGGTGCTTCTCAGGGTGTAATTACCTCTGCAATAAACAATAAGGTTTATATTACCTGGTTTGATGATAACGGCTTTGCAAAGGCTCCTGGAACAATTATTTCTTCGAGCGTTATGGAACAGAAAAAAATGTCTTATAACGTAACAAAGGAATTTATTGAAGGAGCAACTCCCTGGGAAACTGCAAAGATGGTAGGAATCAAAGAAGGCTTTGTTGACTTTGTTCAGGATGATCCTAACTATATTAAAGCCGTACCGGCAGACATCAGAGAGAAAATGGCAGCCCTGCTTGCCGACATCCGTGCAGGAAAAACAGAGATTAAGTAATGCTTTCGCTGCAAGATATATGTGTTAAGTATTCATACAAAACTGTACTCACCGGAGTATCGCTGGATTTTGAAAAAGGAAAGATTTATTCTCTCCTCGGAGAAAACGGCGCCGGTAAGTCTACACTTGCACATGTACTTTGCGGTGACATTCTGCCGACCAGTGGAAGCATTTATCTCAATCAAAAAAAACTAAAAATCAGAAAGCCAAAGGATGCAATTAAATGCGGAATCGTTTGTGTTCATCAGCGTCCGCTTCTTGCACCTTCGCTTTCCATCCGGGACAATCTTAGAATAGGAATAAGTCATGAAATGACTAAGAGAATCCCGGAACTTGCACAAAACTGGCTCCCTGGGCGGGAACTTTCAGAAACGGTGCAGAATATCAGTGAACAGGAAGCCTTTAACACCTCGCTTACCGGTGCACTGCTAAAAAGTCCATGTGTACTGATTCTGGATGAACCGCCCTTTTTAGACACTCAGAAAATCCGAAGCCTCGCACAAAGCGGGCTTATTATCATAATAATCACACACAGCTTTAAAGAAGCAATTGAAAAATCAGATGAGGTTGTACTGCTCAAAGACGGAACCGTTCTTGAAAAGACTCCGGCATCACAAATTACAGAAGAAGATATTAAACAAAAGCTTTTCGGACTCACAAAAACTATAACAACACCAGTTTTTATAGAAGAAAAAGATATTACAGAGGACGAGGTTCTGGAAAAGAGACACAACACAAAAGGAATCGGCTACATTCCATCAGATAAAACTTTCCGCGCCTCAAATCCAAACCTTACAATATTCCAGCTGTGTTCGGCTTACCACACAGGAGAAAAACAAAAAACTCTCGAAGACTATTCCCGCGAGCTTCTAAAAAAAGCAGATGTAAATATAAAGCTTTATGAAAAAGCATTGTGCCTTTCCGGCGGTATGCTTCAGCGCCTTATTCTCGAACGAGAGCTTGCTGAAAATCCGAAGGAGCTTTTTCTTTTTGACCCGACACACGGTCTGGACGTTGAAGCAACAGAACGGCTTTATTCTCGCCTTGAAGGGCTTGCAAAAAACGGTACAAAAATCATAATAGGAAAGGCAGAATGAACGTTTACTATTTAGGCTCGGCATTAAACCTTTCCGCACTTTATATGATAGCCGGAACAGGCGCACTTATTTCAATTAAATCCGGAGATTTCAACTTAGGTGGCGAAGGCCAGATATATCTTGGCGGCTTTGTAAGCGCAGTAATACTTGCAAACACCAGTCTGCCGCCTTTTGCTGCAGTTCTTCTTGCACTGGCTGCTGGACTTGTCTGCTCTGCCCTGCTTGCCGCTCTTTCTGCAGTTTTCAAAATACTACGAAATGCAGATTTTCTTTTTACTTCGTTTATTGCCTCAGCTGCAATCATTCCTTTTATTGACGGCTTAATAAGCGGACCTGCAAGAAGTAAAACAGACAACCTGCTTGCAACAGCGTTTATTCCCGAAGCAGTTCGCCTGCCTTCTATTTTAGAGCCGTCGCCTCTTAACGCTTCGTTCATTTTTGCAGTTGCGCTTTGTGTTGCAGTCTGGTTCCTTTTGTTCAGAACAGGCTGGGGACACCAGCTTTGCATACTTGGAACCTCACCAGAGTTTTCGCGCTTTGCGGGCTTTGCGTGTAAAAAACTAACATTATCCTCTGCCCTGCTTTCCGGCGCCCTCCACGGCCTCACCGGCGCGGCCGCCATCTTAGGAACCTACTTTACCTGCCATCAGGGCTTTTATACAGGAATGGGCTGGAACGCGTTCAGCGCGGCTCTTATTGCAGGAGCAAATCCACTTGCATTAATTCCGTCGTCATTCCTTATGGGCTTTATGATAACCAACGCAAACCGCTATGCACTGTTTCACAATTTTGGATTTGATATGAGCGGACTACTTCAGGCCATAATTCTTTTTGGCATTGCCTTTCCAACACATGTACCGCGCCGATTCAGGAGGGCCCTCAAATGAATAGTCTCACAAGCTTAATCTCTGCCCTCGCTTATGCCTGCCCTCTCATACTCTGTTCAATCGGCGCCCTGTTTACAGAATACGCCGGCTGTCTCGCGCTCTTTTTAGACGGCCTTGTTTCGTTCTCGGCCTTTTTGTTCTATACATTTACCGTAATAACAGGTTCACCGGTGGCAGGGGCTGTGCTTGCCTGCCTCGTGGCAGTTGTCATTACACTTGCATTCTCGGCAGTTGTCGAACGCGGCGGAGCCAATCGGTTTATTGCCGCAATTGCAATGAACCTCTTTTTTGGTGCAATGACCTCGTGCCTGTCGTGGGTGATTTTCGGGACACGCGGAGTTTTAACTAACGACCTCTTCAAGTTTTCCGTGGGAACGGCGCGCGCGGCGGCAGTTATTGTTACCGCGGTGTTTGTAGCGATGGCTATTATTTTTCTGAAGTACGGCCGCCGCGGGCTTTATATTCGAGTGACGGGGAGCGATGCGGATGTCTTAAAAGCCAAGGGAGTAAATCCGGGAAATCTTAGAACTCTTTCCTGGGGACTCGCCTCTCTTTACGGTACACTTGCAGGAATTCTGCTCGCACTAAGGCTTTCTTCGTTCGTCCCGAATATTTCAAGCGGCCGCGGCTGGATGGCCCTTGCAGCTGTTTTCTTAGGCAAAAAAAAGCCGCTGCGCATTGTGGCAGCGGTTCTCGTATTCTGTCTCGCAGACTTATTTGCAGCTAATATCCAAAACTACCTGCAGGGCATTCCTTCATCCTTTTTAATTTCCCTGCCTTATCTGGTTTCGCTGCTTTTAATTCTTATTCCTGATCGGAATTAATCATATCCTGAGTAATTCCAAAGCCTCCGGCATTTGCAAGTTCATTCAGCTTTTCATCTATATCAGCTATTGAAGGACTTACAAAAGTTTCCTCTTTTTCTGCTTCCCCATCAACAGCAAGCTCTTCAATTACTTCTGTATCATCAATTTCTTCGGAATCAGTCTGGCTTTCATTTTCATCTGCACCTGCGGCTTCTTCAGAATCAGCTTTTTCTTCTGGAGCAACTTCGCCTGTCTTAAATTCTTCAAGCACGTTTTCAAGCTCTGTAAGATTTCTGAAGCTTTCATCACTTGAAACACTTACATTCTTCATCTTCTGAACGATATCTGCGGTTTCATCCTTAATCTTATGCAGGGAGCTGATTGCATTAAAGAATACATCGTTCATGTTATCAACCTTGAGAGAAACCTGCTTCTGTTTATCTGCAAGCTGAAGACAGTAGCGGTTCATTTCATCTGCGGCTGTAGAGGTTTCTTCACTTCGCTGTTTAATCTGCTGCATCTGATTATCAATCTTACCAATACCACCGGTAATTTCCTGCAGCGAGCTTACAATCTGATCTGCCTGTACACTTACCTTTTCAAAGGCTTCAAAAGCAGACTGACTTGAAGTATTTGCATTTTCTACGGCTTCTACAATTGTATTTACTACCTTAGAAATCTTATCTGCATTTTCTGCTGTTTCTTCTGCAAGCGAACGGATTTCTTCAGCAACTACACCAAAACCCTTTCCTGCTTCACCGGCATGTGCAGATTCAATTGCCGCATTCATAGAAAGCAGGTTTGTCTGTTCCGCAACGTTATTGATGATTGTTACAACCTCGTAAACCTCATCAAGCTGCTGAGCAACCTGATTCAAAATCTCGTTTGTAGCAGTAATCTTTTCGTCACCGTCTGCAACATAGTTATGCATTTCGCCTGCACTCTTTACACGCTCTTCTGCCATCTTATTAATGTAATCAAGCGTTGTTACAACTTCGTTTACTGCAGAATTACTGTTTTCAATTGCACTTGTCTGAATTGAATTACTCTTTACAAGCGTATCAACATGAAGGTTCATTTCGGCAATTACATCAATTGCACTGTTAATAACCGCAACTGTTTCTGAGAAAACCTTATTGATTCCATCGATATTTGTATCAATTAAAGCAGAGGCCTCTGCCGTACTTCCTGCAGATTCATTGATTGAAGCTTCGGCATCCAAAGCCTTTTTTGCAGTTGATTTTACAAGCTGGAAAAATTCATTTATCTGATGAACCATGTTATTGATGTTCGACATCAAAAGCCACATTTCATCGCTTCCTTCCGGTTCAATGCTTACACTAAAATCTTTTTTTGCAAGAGTCGTTGTCATATTACGTACTCTTACAATTCTCTTTGAAATATTTGTTGTTACAATAAGAATCAGCACAGAAAGCACGATTGTTGTGATTATTGCAAAGATAATTGTAATTAATAAAAAGCGGCTTTCTGTTGCAACCATAACCTCTTCTACCATTGCAGAAGACTTCTGATTAAGTGTCATTAATGAAACATAAATCAGGCGGATTTTTCTAAGCTGCTGATGTGCTTCCTCCATCATCTCCATAAGGGAATCCATAGTTTCATTATTTACATAAAGCTTTGCTGTTTCTCTGAAGCCGAAGTTCTTTATATTAGTTGCCATTCCGGAGGTAATGTTTGCGCTTTCAAGATTTTTCAAAACCTCTTCTATTGGTGCAAGACCGTCATTTATAAGTCCCCAGGTAAGCTTTACATGCTTAAGGTTTGCCTTAAAATCCTCAGGAAACTTGGCAACAACTGGTGCTTCCATAAGATAATTAAAGGATTCTGAAATTTCATTTTTCTGATTTTCAAAGGATGAATAGGCATTTTCTATATCAAAATCCCAGTAATCCATTCTTTCAAGATAATCTATTATAGAACTGAGCTGTGCTTCGGTTTTTGTTTCAATTATCTGATAATCCTTAATGTCCTGAATATTGTTAAGATTTATTACTGAAAAGAAGGTTAGGACACAGGACTGTACAATGGTAAAAAGAATGATAAAAGAAAATTTGTGATTCAGTTTCATAAATAAAAAATCCTATAATAGATATATTCTATCATAGGATTTATAAAATGCAACATTTGAAACCGTCACCCAGAACCTGATTCAGCATGACGGTAATGTATTAATATACGCTCAAAATCTTCTCGAGCTTTTCTTTTCCAATAATTCTGAAGAAGCTTCCAAGGCGAGGTCCCTGATCTTTGTTGATAAGTGCATTGTAAAGTGCAGTAAACAAGGTCTTTGACTCAAGTCCAAGCTCTGTTGCAATATCATACATTGCCTGCTGGCATTCCTTATCAAGCTGGAAGGTATCGAGCTTTGGAACAACCTCATCGCGAACACGCTTAACAGCTGTAAGAATGTCGCCGCTAAGGTCTGCCTTGCTTCCGTCGTTGCGAAGTTCGAAGCAGAAATCTGGAGCGCAGTCTGGAGCAGAATGCTTTACCCAGAACCATGCACATTCAATACGGCGGCGGAGGCGTTCTTCCTGCTCAGGTTTTACATCTCCAAGTGCCTTAATTACAGCATCAATATCACCAGAATAAATCTGGAGCAAGGTTGTAAGCTGGCGGATTGTTACCTGATATGGCATTGTTTCTGGAATCTTTCCGTCAATCTGGGAAAGCATGTAGATTCTCTTTTCCTTGTTGAAATGATCATCTGACTTAGCCTTGTCGATTCCGTAAACAATACGTTCTGTCTTATCGTAGTCTTCATAAACTTTAAGAACGTCCATATCAAAGCTGATTGCAAATTCTGTATTAGGACGAGTTCCCGCAAAGAGGTAGCGGAGAACTTCAGCCTGGTAAACATCAAGAGCATCCGGCAAAGCAATTACCTTACCCTTTGAAGAAGACATCTTTCCAGGAACTCCCTTAAGATTTACAAAGTCGTAGCGCATTGTAACTGGTGCATCCCAGTTGTAGATTCTCTTAGAAACAAGCTTTGCTGTATCGTAACTTCCGCCAGGGCTTATGTGATCTTTTCCACCCGGCTCAAATACTACCTTTTCTTCGTTCCATCTCATTGGCCAGTCTACACGCCAGCCAAGCTTTGCGCCCTTGAAGGTACGGATATCTGCAGTTTCGCAGTTACCACATTCACACTTATAAGTGATTCCGTATTCACCGTCGTAGTCTGTAATTTCAGTTGTATCCTTCTGGCACTTTCCGCAGAAAATTGCTACAGGCCAATAAACATCTTCCGGCTTCATTTTGTGTGCGTCATCGCGGTATTCGTTCAAACATTCCTTGATAACGTCGCGGTTCTGCATAGCCTTGCGCATACCTTCTGCATAGCGGTTTGCACG
>CAMJNC010000080.1 GCA_946407195.1 uncultured Treponema sp.
CACGAACTGTCATACCCTTTTTATAAGTATCTCCAGAGAACTGCTCTGAAAGAACGTAGTTACCAATTACAATACGGCGCTTAACTTCTGGCCCAAAGCCTTCTGAACGGGTCTTTACATAAAGCTCGTCATAGCCCTGACCATCATCTACACGGCGACCATAGCGGATACCGTCAAAGCGGCTGAGGTTTGAAGCTGCTTCAGAGAGAGCAATTACATAGTAAGCGGCAATTGAAGCGTCGAGAATAGGAAGGTCAACTTCTTCTACTGTCGCGCCCTTATCTGTAAACCACTTGCGTGTTTCTTCAAAGCATTTTACAACATCAGGGTCAGCACCTTCTGTCTTAAGGAACTGCTTTGGAATAGCAATTTTAAGAGCCTTGAACTCTGCGTCTGAAAGAGCTTCGAGCTTGTTCAAGGTTTTGCCTTCAGGTAAATCAGCTGATGTATCATCATAAAAATCAACTCCACACATAAGGCTGAGCGGTTCAGCAATATCAGAAGGAGTATGTCCTAGAATACCAACCTGATCCAGAGAAGAACCGTAAGCAACAATTCCCCAGCGGCTGAGTACACCGTAAGTAGTTTTAAGACCGTAGATTCCACAGTAGCTTGCAGGCAGACGAACTGAACCACCAGTTTCTGTACCAAGACCAAACAAAGCCTGATTAGCAGCAACAGCGGCAGCAGAACCACCCGAAGAACCACCAGATACAAACTCGCGGTTGATTGGGTTACGTGTTGGACCGTAGCAAGAGTATTCTGTAGAAGAACCCATTGCAAACTCATCCTGGTTACAGCGTCCAAGAGGAATTGCACCGGCCTTTTCCAGGCGGTCAATTACAGTTGCGTTATATGGGGCAACATAACCTTCGAGAATTTTAGAAGCACAGGTAAGACGGTGGCCCTTTGAGTTCATGTTATCTTTAAGTGCAAAAGGAATTCCAAGAAGAGGCTTTTCTTCAAAAAGCTTATCGAGGGCGTCACCACCTGCAGAACGGGCAGCGGCAATTTCCTTGTCGGCAGCAGCAGCTACATCTGCGGCATCATCATACATTTCAATAAATGCATTAAGCGGAATTGGAGCTGATTTATCTTTATTGAAAGTATCAATTGCGTCGCGAACAAGCTTTTCGCTGGTAGTTTCGCCTTTTTTGAGGGCTGCTCTAGTTTCTTTAATTGTGTAATACATTATGCGCCCTCCCCGAGTACCTTAGGTACCTGGAAATATCCGTCCATAAAGTTTTCCGAAACCTTCTTTACGTCACTGATTTCAAGACCTTCTACGACAGTATCCCCACGAAGCTTGTCTGCTTCTGTACGAGGATAAGCGTCGTAAGGATTCTCGCTGTCATCATATTTAGAGAGAATATCAAAATATCCTACGATATCATCAACCTGTTTTTTCAAAGTCTCCATATTAGTACTTTCCGGAGACAAACGACTCAAATAAAGCAGATTCTCAAGAGTCTGCGCGTCAATTTCTTTATGCTGTGTTGCCATGTGGGTTATTATAGTAAAAATTGCGGTTTTAGTGAATATATATTAAAATCGAACTATGACTATTGAAATTATATTAGAACTTATAGGTTACCTTGGCTCCCTGCTTGTAATTGTTTCTATGCTGATGACTTCGGTGGTGAAGCTGCGGTTTTTTAATACAGTGGGGAGTGTGATTTTCTGCGGATATGCGCTGGCGATTCATTCTTACCCTACTGCGGCTATGCAGGTTTGTCTTATAGTGATTAATATAGTTAATCTATACAAACTCAATAACATAGAAAAGGAATATTCTGCCATTGACCTCAATTCAGACGATAGCTTTCTCTCACATTATTTATCAGCCTACAGTGAAGATATAAAAAAATACTTTCCAGATTTTACAGGTGCAGAAAGCAAAGACCTGATCCTTTTGATTACCTGTGAAGAAAGCCCAGCCGGACTCTTTATTGCAAAGGCCGAAGGAAACGGTCAATACAATGCGAAACTCGATTACACTACACCTGCCTACCGCGACTGTTCAGCCGGCAAATATCTATATAATCATTTAAAGCAGTATGGAATAAAAAGTGTTATTACAGAAACAAAAATCCCAGCTCATGAGAGGTATCTCAAGAAGATGGGATTTAAGCCAAAACGAATTACAGGTGATAAAAACGATTCTCCAAATTACTATATGCAGTTTGAAAAAAAGTTTTTGTAAACCTGCAGTTTATTTGCTTTAGACCGTAAACTGATCTATCTGTTCTCCCATATCAGTAATAGAATCCTTCATCTTTTCAGAAATCTCCGAGAGTTCTGTTCCACTCTCGCTGATTCTTCTGGCTCCTACAGACATTTCATCCATACTGGTTTTCATAGTTGTAGAAGATTCCTGAAGGTCTGCAATGTTGTTGAAAATCAGCTTGTTACCCTGGATCATTTCCTGTGCAGAAGTACTTACCTCAGAGGTACTGTTATTCATTACGCGCAGTGTTTCAATAACCTGCTTAGAACCTTCGTTCTGCTCTGTCATTGCAACCTTAATTTCGTTTACAAGCTGATTTGTATTGTTAATTTCGTTAGATACAATTGAGAAGGCGTGGCTTGATTCCTGAGAACCCTTTACAACTTCAATAATTGATTCCTGAATACTTCTAAGCTGATCACCAATTGTCTTAGACTGAGCTGTTGAAGTTTCTGAAAGCTTACGGATTTCGTCTGCAACGACAGCAAATCCCTTACCTGCATCACCGGCATGAGCCGCCTCGATTGCGGCGTTCATAGCAAGAAGGTTGGTCTGGCTTGCAATACTTGCAATTGCCTGGTTTGCTTCCTGAAGCATCTTTGACTTGTCTTCAATCTGATGAATCATTTCATTTACAGAAGTCTGTTTTTCCTGACCGGTCTGGGCCTGCTTTTCAAGCTGAGCAAAAGAATCAGCCATCTTATCTACAGAAGTATTTACAGACTGAATGTTGCCGATCATTTCTTCAACCGCAGACGAAGCCTGTGTTACTCCATCAGCCTGCTGGCGAATCATTCGTTCGAGCGAGTCGATATTTGCCGCAATCTCATTTACAGCACCTGCAGTTTCCTGAACGTTTTCTGACTGCTGATTAATCTGAGAATGAACAGAATCGATATTAGAAATAATCTGTGTAATGGAACTTGCAGTGTTCTGCATACTGTTAGTAAGATCCATTCCGACCGTATTCAAATCAGCTTCTGAATTTTTAAGCGTATCGATAATTCCCTGAAGTTTTTCAATAAAGCGGTTTTCATTATCAACAAGAGTTCCGAATACCTTGAAGATAGAACGCTGGCTTAAAGTAACACGCTTTGTAAGATCGGCGTTACCAGAACTCAAATCAGAAACTGCATCACTTAAAATTGTAAGCTGGGTTATCATCTTAAGAATCTGGAAAGAAAGAACAACAATAATGATAACTACTACAATTCCCGCAATAAGAGCAACACGACCATTTGTTATGAAATCCATAAAGGTATAATTCTTTTCCATAACAAGATGCCAGCTTACAAGCGGAATAGCTGCAAAAACATAGTCTGTGCGTGGTTCACTTTCAAAAGAAATATCTTCCGGCATGTAATTAAAATTTGCAATTTCCGGCATAGTCTCAAGAATCGGAAGCTTCTTTTCAATTATAGAATCATCAATAGCACCGGTAATTTCTTCACCATCATTATAAAGATACATTGTAATTGCACTGTCGAGTCCGTGGTACATTTCCTGAATCATGCTTGTAAGAGGAATACCAGTACCAACAATACCGATTGCTTTTCCATTATCATCGCGGACAACAGCATTTACCCAGAGGTTTGTCTGCTTTAACTGAGGGTTATAGTTAATATTGAAGTTGTAAACCTCTGTCTCAAGCATAGTCATGTTGTACCAGTAATCATCCGGATTATCAGGATTAACAACATAGCTTGCCTGCATATCACTCCAGAACAATTTATCTGAATCTGAAATCCAGAAAATAGATTTTGACTTAAATGATTCCTTAAAAGTACTGAAATCCTTAAAGGCAGCTTCGCGAATAGCCGGGTCCACAGGATTAATCATATATTCCTTGATTGCCGGCATTTTTACCATCTGAAGACAAAGGGTAAGCTGTTCGTTCATGGATGTTTCAAAGCTTGCACGCTTTACACGGGCTGTCATTTCCATGTCTGCAAAAGCATTTGTTCGTGCATGATTTCTGGCTACAGATCTTATAAGAATAAAAAGTCCGATTGCAGCAATAATTTCAATTGTAAAAACGATTATAGTAATTTTCTTAAGTTTAGCATTCATACTGAACTCCATATTTATTATAAAAGCTTTATATTATTTTATTACCGGATATAGAATTATTCAAATTTTTTCTGAAAATTATAACAAATCTTTAATTTGCAAAAGGAGCTGAAATTACAGCTTACTCACAGTTTTATAAGTAAGACTTTGTATTTACCAGTATGAAAAAAGTGGTTTATAATAGAAAAAAAAGAGGTTTTTATGACAGAATTTTCAGTTTCGGCAATTTTTTCAGATCATATGGTTTTGCAGAGAAATAAATATACTGCTATTTTTGGTACTGCTGAAGATAGCACTTTTGTACAGGCAGCACTATATAATTCGCAGGGGACATTACTTTGCGAAAATAATGCAGTAGCAGCAGACGGAAAATGGCAGATAAAGCTGGAACCGCAGAGTGCACAAACAGACTGTAAGCTTGAAATCAGCTGTGGTAATTTTATCCGAACCTTTATTGATGTAGCATTCGGAGAAGTGTGGCTTGCAGGTGGTCAGAGTAATATGGAGTTTGAGCTTCAAAATTGTACCGAAGGCCCTGCTGAACTGGCTGATGAGAACGCTGGTAAAAATGTGCGATTTTATTATACAAATAAAATCGGATGGAAAGATGAACACTTTTTTGCTGCAGAAAAAGATACTGCCTGGCAAACCTGGCAAAGTCCTTCACGGGGTGCCTGGTCTGCTGTGGGCTATTTCTTTGCAAAAAAACTTGCTGCTGATTTAGATTGTACTGTTGGAATTGTAGGTTGTAACTGGGGAGGAACTTCTGCCTCTGCCTGGATGCGTCGTGAGTATCTGGAAGCAGACCGTGATCTTAATACTTATCTTACAGAATATGAGGAAGCAACGCACGGAAAATCGATTGAGCAGCAGTGTAAAGAATTTGATGATTATGAAATAGAAAATAATAAATGGCAGGAAAAGTTTTCAAAGCTCTGGGAAAAGCAGCCTGGAATTACCTGGGATGAAGCCGAAAAAGTTTTAGGAAAAAATCCATGGCCAGGACCTGCTTCATGCAAGAACCCTTACCGCCCTACCGGACTTTACGAGTGCATGGTTTCGCGGATTTTGCCGTATACACTTAAGGGGGTTTTGTGGTATCAGGGAGAAAGTGATGACCACAAGCCTGATTCATACTACAAGCTATTCCGGGCTTTAGTTGATAACTGGCGAAGCGACTGGGGTAATAACTTACTACCGTTCGTTAGTGTACAACTACCTGTACACCGTTATGAAGCAGATCCAGATTTTAAGCACTGGTGCATAGTACGTGAAGAGCAGGCAAAGGCTGCGGTCAGGCTCAATAACGTCTGGCTTACAAGTGCCTTTGATTTAGGACAGTACAGCGACATTCATCCGCGTGCAAAAAAGGAACTCGCGGAACGTATGGAAAACCTTGCACGCGCAAAGGTATATCAGCTGATTCCTTCTGTAGATGCAAGTGCACCGGAGTTTGAAAGCTTTATGCCGGTTTATGAAGAAAATGACGGTCAGAAGTTCGGCAAAATTATTTTAAGCTTTGCAAACGCTCCAACTGGCTTTGAGGTTCGTTCGGACGAAACACGTTTTGAAGAATACAAAAAGATGGAAGAACGTCAGGGCAATGAAGTAAGCTCTGACTTTACCGGCTTTGAAGTTTGCGGAAGTGACGGAGTATGGTACCCGGCAGAGTTTGCGCTTGGCGGCTCTGATGGAAAACAAAATACAATTGTTGTTTGCAGCAAAAAGGTTAGCCGCCCGGTTGCCGCCCGTTACGGCTGGTATAATTACGGGCCAGTTACAATTTACGGTAAAAATGGATTACCTCTCTGCCCTTTCAGAACAAATACGAATGAGGCGGCAAGTGAAAAAACAGACCACGCAAAAATTCAGCAGATAATGACGGTATGAGAAAGAGAACAACCTATGTCATGCTGAACTTGATTCAGCATCTATCCAATAGATCCCGAAATAAATTCGGGTTGACAGCCCATAAGTTTGGGATGACAACATTTATTTTATTCCTCCTTACCTCTACCCTCATTGCCCAGCCTGTGCCCGGCTCCTACTACGACTTTATCGATGCCACAAAAGATCTGCCGGCTGGCCACGACAAGACCTCCCTGATTATTTACCGTCCGGATAATGTCGGAGTTCTCAACGATATCCGCTGTTTTCTCCGAATCGAAGACGAGACCGGCAAGGACATTACCTACGACAGCAGCTGCATCACAGCCACTTACGAATGGATGTGCACACCGGACATAATCCGTAATTACAAGCACACATACTTTTTGTCCGGCGGCATGGCCATGCACCTCAAGCTCAAAAAGGGCCGCTATAAGATTTCCCTCTACACTCCGGTCGACAAGCAGAACAACTTCGTTTACCCTGAATCCGGAGAAGAAGCGAGGACAGCTCTGCAATCGGGCGTCGTAGAATATTCGAAACCTCAGGCCTTTCAGTGGGAATCAAATGTTTTTGAATACAACACCGAAAACCCGACAAAGGTAATCTTCGTCACTCCAACCCGCAACGACAACGGCTTTTACAACGGCGGCTGGATTATTGATTACCGCGACGGCAGAAAATCGTAATTATATATCAACAAAACCCTGAGTTTTTCGCATATCTGCTTTATTTACATATTATTATGTAATTATTTCCCGATTATATGTAATTTGTAAGAAAACCGCTAAAAAAATATACTCTGCTCCAGGCAAATTACATATATTATTGACTTCATTTCAAAATAATATGTAAAAATTCCAAAAACTCCTCTTCGAAAAACTCCACAGATAAAATATTTACATATTATTTTGTCTCCTCCCTTTGTTAATATGTAATTTCAAGCAGAATCAATATTTTTGACCTGTTTTTGTCTTCAAAATTACATATTTAAATCATCAACTAACAGAAAAATATGCATATCGGCCTGAAATATTGCAAATATACCTTGCCGCCAGCACATTTTATTCTTATCTTATAAATATCACCGCAAACGGAGGAAAATGTATAAATTAAAAGAATTATTATCACCGGAACAGTTTATCGCACCTATTCACACACGGCTTACAGAACTTGAGCAGGCTTACAAAACAAAGCAGCAGGAGGTAAAACGAAATCCATCCGGCTTAATTCGAATTGTAAAAAATCACGGGCAGCTGCAATTTTATAAACGAAAATCAAAGTCAGATTTACAGGGCACTTACATGCCACGCTCACAAAATCAACTCGCCTACAAATTAATTCAATCTGATTATGATAAAAAAGCCCTCGCAGCCATTAAAGAGGAAATCTCATTTATAAAACTCTTTCTTACAAAATATCAGACTACTAACACAAATCATCATTTCAAAAAACTGCCGGACTCCCGCCAGAAAATAGTTACTCCTCTTACACTCACAGATTCTAAATATGCAGAACTCTGGCTTTCGGAAAAATATCCCGGGAAAGAAATTTCACCTGACATTCCTAAGCTTTTTACGGATATGGGAGAACAAGTTCGTTCCAAGTCCGAAGTTTTAATTGCAAATGCGCTGAAAGCTTCAGGTATTCCCTATCGTTACGAGTTTCCAATCAAAATAAATCTTAAGGCAGATGATCCATCACAAGTTCCTGTCATCCAAACATTTCACCCGGATTTTTATTGTCTGAATTTGCGGACACGAAAAGAATATATCTGGGAACATTTTGGAATGATGGATGATGCTGAGTATTCAACTCATGCCGCAGAAAAAATAATACTCTACCAGCAGAACGGTTACTTCCCCGGAAAAAATCTGATCATTACGATGGAAACTTCAAAGACAAAACCTTCCTCCATGGAGCTCAGCCAGATCATTCAGGAGTATTTGAAATAATAACCCCTTGACAAAAATTTTTCTTCCCACTAGATTGAAAACATCGACGAGCGCAATATCCTCGCGCGCTCTTGAAATTCTTTTTAAGGAGGTCACTCCCATGAATAACAGCGTAATGATTGATTTTAAGTGCGGAATGACTTCTCCCTGCACAAAGACGAGATAATTCCCGCTTAAAATTCTAATCCTCGTAAACCGTCCGCACGATACCTCGGCGTGTGTCTTGTTGTATTTCGGTTCGTTACCGAATAGTTTCTGCTAAATTATTGTTACACAAAATGAACAAGCTAAATTTATTTCGATATTTTAAACGTTATAGTTTTTTGTATCTGATTGCTATTGTCGCAATGTCGGCAGGCACTTTGCTGGATCAGGCAGCCCCTTTGATTGTCCAGCATATTATTGATGATGTTTTGATTGCAAAGAAGATGGAGGTTTTGAACTTCCTTTTGCTTGGCATTCTTGGAATAGGAGTTGGCCGCTGCATCTTCCAGTACACAAAGGAATATGCCTGCGACTTTGCGGGAAGTAAGATTGCTTCTGAAATCCGCATAAATCTTTTTCAGAAGATTCAGAGTCTTTCTGCAAACTTTTTTGACGGCATAAACAGCGGTGAGTTGATGAGCCGCGTAAAGGATGACGTTGACCGCATCTGGGATATTGCAGCCTTTATGGGAATTCTGATGGCTGAAGTTTTTATCCGCACGGTTAGTACGATGTTCTTTATGATCCGCATTAACTGGATGCTCGCGATAATTCCGATTATTGGAATGTTTGCTTCGGGCTTTATTGCAACCCGTATGGAAAAGCAGCTGGATGATTTGTACGGCGCTGTTGCTCAGGAGGGTTCAGAGATGAACAATACTGCAGCTGAAAATCTTGCAGGTGTTCGTACGGTTAAGGCTTTTGCGCGCGAGGGCTTTGAGATTGCAAAGTTCCACAAGCACAATCAGAAGTTTTATGAACTGAATATTGATTTGAGTCGTGTATTCGTAAAGTACAACCCGATGATTCAGACAATTACCCGTCTGCTTTCGGTGATTTCTTTGCTGCTGGGCGGACTGATTGTAATGAAGGGAAATCCGCTTCAGGGCGGAGCTAAGATGTCTGTTGGTGAGCTGATTGCTTTTACACAGTACGTTGGCGGAATGATCTGGCCTATGGAAATGTTAGGCTGGCTTACAAACGGACTTTCGAGTGCAAAGGCAAGCGTTAAGCGTTTGAACAAGATTTATGCTGAGATGCCTGAGATTACAGACAGCACAGAGGTTGCAGGAGATGAAGAACTCAACTCTGCCCTCTTCTCTGCTTTCGATATCAACGGTGATATCAGCTTTGAGCATGTAACTTACAAGGCTGGAGAAAAATCAATTCTGGATGATGTTACATTCGACATCAAAGCCGGACAGACTCTCGGCATCATGGGTGCAACAGGTTCGGGTAAGACTACAATCATCAACCTGCTTAAGCGCATGTACGATGTAACAGACGGAAGCATTAAGCTCGATGGAATTGATATCCGCGAACTTCCGCTGCCTACCCTGCGCCGCGCAGTCTCTTGTGTTATGCAGGACATCTTTTTGTTCAGCGATACGATTGACGGAAACATCCGCCTTGGAGAACGCGAGAAGATTACTACAGCTGAAGTTCGTTCGGCGCTCAACCAGTCGCACGCTTCTGAGTTCGTAGATAACATGGAAGAAAAGGAGCAGACAGTAATTGGTGAGCGCGGTGTTGGTCTTAGTGGTGGTCAGAAGCAGCGTATTACAATTGCGCGTGCCCTTGCCCGTAAAACGCCGGTGCTTGTTCTGGATGATTCTACTTCGGCACTCGACACAGAGACCGAGCAGGAGATTCAGCAGGTGCTTGCAGAGCTTTCCGGCATGACAAAGATTATCATTGCGCACAGAATCAGCGCGGTCCGCAAGGCCGACAAGATTATTGTGCTGGATAAAGGAAAGGTTGCCGAAGTCGGAACACATGAAGAATTATTGAAACTCGGAGGTCTTTATAAAGAGACTTACGATTCTCAATACTAACAAGGGGCGTTGCGGGGTGTCCCCGCTAGAAGGGGTAGCGAGCAACGCAGTGCGAGCGAGGGGGAGACTTCCCCCTCCTGATTGGAGATATTTATGAACAGTTATAAAATAGATGAACAACAGGTGCAGAAATCGAACTTTGAAACAATGCCTCGACTTTTCCGCTACCTGCTGAAATATAAAAAACGGATTGCACTTGTGTTTGGGCTGATGGCCTTTGGTACCGCGGTAGACCTTGTGAATCCGCTTTTAAGTGAGCGGGCAATTGACCGTTATATTATTCCAAACGACGTGGCCGGGCTGATCCGCATTGTATGCCTTGGTGCGACCATCAACATTCTAGCGGTTCTTGCAATTAAGCTTCGTATGCTTTTGATGGCTAAGACCAGTAACAAGGTTATTCAGGAACTGCGCCAGGAATTGTACGACCACATTCAGGGACTGGATCTTGCGTTTTTTGATTCGCGTC
>CAMJNC010000081.1 GCA_946407195.1 uncultured Treponema sp.
GTGACCTTATCCGCGGTATTCAGAACCAGCGTAAGGAAAACGGCTATAACGTAACAGACCGTATTATAATTGAGCTTGGCGGAGACGCTGATCTCGAAGCTGCTTATAAGATGTTTGCAGACTTTATTTCTGGCGAAACACTTGCAGAAAAAACAAGCTGGAACGCAGGTCTTACAGGCGCTTACGAAGTAGAAGCTGATGATAAGAAATGGAGTTTCAAGATTGAAAAAGCATAATTTGCATGCTGGACTTGTTTCAGCATCTATTTTATTCTTTCTCCTGCTTGCAGGCTGTAAATCTGCACCTGCAGGCAGACCTGTTGATGCTCTGGAATTAATTGATAACCAGAGCTCCTTTTACATCGCTGTTCCAAAAGCCGCAGATAACGTTCTTATTGAAAGAATGATTACCGGCTTTTACGAAGGTGCTTCAGAAGCTGATGCAAAAATGATTGCAGATCACGTAAACAAGGTTTACTGCGGTCTTAATCGTTCAAAGCATGGAACAGAAGTTCAGGCTTCCATCGAAGGAAGCATACCTTCTAAAATGGTGCCTAAAGTTTTGAATGAAAAAAAAGGCTGGGTAGTCAGCGATTTTACTCCGTCAAAAAGTATTAACAATTACAAGATTTATAGCGGCCCTGTAGAAATGACTTTTCCGTCTCCAAAGCTTGCCTGCATTGGACGAAACCTTGAAGGCATGCTTACTAAATACGATGCGTTAGCTGCACTTCCTGCAGAAGATACTACAGTCTTGTATTCAGATTTAGACGAAGAGCTTACAACTTATCTTAAAGGCGCAGAAACAGATATCCGTTTTTATGCTAATAAGCCTCAATCTTTCCTTACAATTCTTACAGGTGCACAGTTAGACCTTAAGCTGATTGATGTAAAGGGAAGCTTTACTTCAGATCCAAAACATCCTAATCAGTATTTTCTGACTTTAGATTTCCAGTTTAAAAACGGAACCTTCCTTAAAGCAGGAAGAACTCTTTTAATTCTTGCCTTTGGTCTTACAAACTCTCAGGAAGAAATTATCGGAGACAGCGAATTAATAATTCATGATATCAGAATCGACAAACAGCAGTTGTATAAACTGCTTTCATTATAAGGAGTAGAAAAATGGCAGACGACAATAAGATTATTCTTAAAGCAGAGGATTTGGACGGCTATCTTACTTCAGAAGATATGGCTGATTTGAAAAATCTTGAAGTTATGTTCAAGGAAACTATGAAGTCCTTTGAACCAAAAAACGAAGAAAAAATTATTGAAGGCTACGACAAGCTTGGTCACGAAATGCAGAATATCTGTGCTAAGCATCCTAACATTAAGGTTTACTCCTTTGTAACAGAAGAGGGTGCTCACGCTGAATGTTCACGTGTAATTTCAAAGCTTCGCGATGAACGTACAGACCATCAGGAATTTATGTATTACAGCCAGCGCGCTTACGAAATGCTTTTCCGCATGGCTTATACAGACCAGCACTCAGATAAGAAAGGTCACATTGTTGTAAAAACTCCTGTAACATTCCCTGTTCAGAACTATGCAGTTCATAAGATTCCAGACATTGATCATAAAATTGAAAACACTGTAATGTGCGTAATGCTTCGCGGTGCCCTTCTTCCAAGTATGATTATGTCAAAAGAAATCCAGGAGTATTCAAGCCACGGATACAAAACACCGTTTGCACTTTTCAAAATCAGCCGTAACGATACAAAGAACGAAGCTGATATGGAATACATTATGGATCTCAACAAATCCTTCTTCAACCTCGAACAGCTCGATGGTAAGGATTTGATTTTTGCTGACCCTATGAACGCTACAGGTGGTTCTCTTGTTACTGTTGTTAAGTACCTTCAGAGCCAGGGCGTAAAACCAAAATCAATTGCTTTCTTTAATACAATTTCTACACTCAAGGGAAGCATCCGCGTAACACGTGCTCTTGAAAACTGTACCTGCTACACACTCTGGATGGACCCTGTAATGAACGAAAAGGCTTACATTATGCCAGGTCTTGGTGATGCCGGTGACCGTCTCAACGGCTGCGATACAAAGGATGCACCACGCAATATGATTCAGCTTATTGCTGATTACGGTCATAACATTTCGGGCCTTTACAAATCTCAGCTTTATGAAATTGAAAAAATCGTACTTGGCTAAAAGCATTGCTGCAGGATTTCTTGCAGCATTTGTTTTAATTTCTTTTTCCTCATGTGAAACTACAGAGCTTTCTGTTCCTGTTCCGGGACAGGGAGCTGTAAAAACAAATAATATATACGCTGAATATTATAATCTTGGTGAATCTTATTTTAAGCTTGAAGATTATAAAAAGGCTGCTGAGTATTATGAGCTTGCAATGAAGAAAAAGGAACAGTATTGGGCAGCCTGCTATAAGCTTGCAAAATGCTATGCCTTTACTTCTGACTGGAATAATGCACTTGCAATGTACAAAAAGATTCTGAAAAGAGATCCTGAAAATGCATCTTTAAAAGCAAGTGTAGCATACATTTATTCCATGCAGGGCGATTTTAAAAATTCTATTTTGATATATGAAGAGCTTTTAGAGGCTCAGCCAAAAAATCAGGAATACCTGGAAAACTATCTGGCAGTTCTAGCCGCAGATGAAAAAAAGTTTGAAAAGAAAAATGCAGTAAAATTTACTGAAGCCTATGATACTCTAAAAACAGAATATCCGGAAAACAAAAATCTTAAAACCTTTGAAGATAAATACAAAGAGCTCATGAACATAGTAGAAGAAGCCGCAGAGGAAACATCAGAAGAGGGCGAGGCTGAAGCAGAAGAAGGTGAGGGCGAAGCAGAGGAAGGCGATGAGGAAACTGCCATTACTGATTCTGTTCCATAAGCTGGCGGTATTTTTCTGAATCTACACGGAATGCAATAACTGGAGAAGACTGGTCTGAATGTTCTATAGCCTGCTCGGCTTCGAGTATGAGACGGTCTCCTGTTACCATACGGATTGAACGTGAAGAAATACCTATACGACAGTTATTTCCGTTAATAATATTACAGATATCATGATATAACTTATCAGCAAGATTTAATGCTTCATCAACATTCATGCTGATTTTAATTGCAACAATGCAGTCATCCTTAAACTCAAAAAGAAGATCTTTAAACTGGAATTGAATTGCAAGATAATTGCATACATTCTTAAAGGCTTCGTTTGTCTTTGGAACTTCTGAAAGTTTAATGATAAATAAAGATAAATCAATTTCAGATGCTGTTGCTCTGTCAATTTCGTTGTTAAGTCTTGTAGAAAGATATGATTCCCAGCCGATTCCAGTTTCCGGATTGTATAAACCAGAAGGTTCATTAGAATCAGTATCTGCAGAAGCTTGTGTTACAGTTGCAGGTTTTACTTCATCTACAGGAAGCTTTGCCGGCTCAGATGCAGAAGCCGAAGCAGCAACTGCTTCATCTGTAAGTGGTTCAGCAAGAATTGCTTTTACTTCTTCCGGGGTAACCTCAGCATGATTTTCACTTGAAGACTCTTCCGTATCCTGAGCGTCTGGAGCTTCTTCTGCAGCAGCATTAGAATCATCTGATTCTTCTGAAATACCTGTCTCATCAAAATAATCTGGGATATCTCGAGGGCCTTCTTCTTCTATATCTGAAGAAGGCTCATTACATTCTTTATCTTCGGAAACTAAAACATCCTCGTCTGTCTCTTCTTCAATTTCTGTTTCATCCAGTTCTTCTGAATCTTCTTCAATACTTATTACATCAGAAGTGTTTTCAGAAACATTAAGATAGATAATCATAATGATGGTTATAATTGTAATTATAAGAATCATTAAGAATGAAACACGGGCATAATAGAAAATTGAATCCGGGCGGATTAAATAAAGATTACAGTCAATTGTAACTGACTGTTTATTAACTGTTATACTTGTTGTAAAAGCTTTTGTAAGCTTAGAAACTGTTTCTTCTCTGCTTTTTCCTGTTGGATACAAAACTACAGTTTCATTATTACGGCGAACCTGAATATAAGAATAAGCACCGGCATCTCCAATAGAATCTTTAATTCCCTTTGAATAAGCGGCATTATTATTTTCCTGATTAAAGCTTAAGGTACGTATATCGCTGGTAAGCTCTGTAAATTTCTTATCTGATTTTTCAAGATTTGTCTGATACTCTCTGAACAGATTAAAGCCGAAGAAGCTGACTGCAAAAATAAAAACGGCTGATGCAAAAATTGTGTAAATAACAATAAATCGATTTTTCATATCATATATTATAACTTACAATAGTGTCTAAAGCAAGTTTTAGTAATTCTTTGTAGGTAAAGTTTTTAGAGCGTTCGTTATTGCGCAGCCATGCCACAAAAGGAAGCAAAATTGTTTCGACTTCTTCAGGTTTTGCATTCTGCAGCCTGTTAAAAAATGGTTTAAGCAAAGCTTTTGGTGCAGAAGGGGTTGTGGCAGAAAGCTTGGGGTGAGACGGGCAGTGTAATTCATAAACCTCATTTTTTTTAGTAAACAAAATATTTTGTTGTGTAAGGTAATTTTCAAGCGAACCTTTGTAAGCCTGTAATATCTGGGTTGTCTTTTTATTTCTGGTTATTTCTAAAAGCTCTGTTCTGAACATCAGCTTAGAAAAGGTCTGCTCAGTTTCTGCAAGCTTTGAAGAGCCTTTGTTGTAAAGAGTGTCAAGATATGTTCCGGAAGTGTAAGCTTTACCGTCGGAATAAGAAAAATCTGCACCTAAAATCATTATGTCAGTAAAGCCAGCCTGTACTGCAATGTCGAGTGCTGTAATTGTAACTGTACCGGCACCTGAGAAAAATACAGGAAGTGAAAAATCACTGCCTGCATTTATTGCAGTAGACAAGGGGTGTCCGGAACAGAAAAAGAAAATATTGTTTCCCTGAGAGACAAGGTGTCTTACTGCAGAGGAGTTTCCGCATAAGTCAAAGGCGTATAGAATCTTTGAAGAAATGTCATTATTAATAAAATGATTATAAGATACAGATTGTGGATCAATTGATACAATTACATCTGGAATTATATTCTGTTTTATTAAAGCTTTGCCCGCAGTGTCGGTGGCTATAATAAAATAGGTGTCCCGGTTGATTTTAAGAAGCTCTGAAGTTTTATCAAGCGAAGGACCTGCCCCGGCTATTACTGCAGTTTTGCGATTATTATCTTTTATGGATTTATATAGTTCCTGTGAATTAACTTTTTCTGCAAGTTTTGAATTATTGATTATGTTTGTATTCCAGATTTTTCCAAAATGAGCCTGTACAGAAAAGTCTGCAGAAATAATTCCAAAGGTTTTATTTAATATTAAATTGATATTTTCTATATGAGCCTGGTTTTCATTTACCCAGGAACGCTGTTCAATAATCTTAAAGCTACCATATTTTGCTGGAAAATAGTTTTGTGTAAGAAATGTTTCCAGCTCTTCAAGACAACAGATTCTTATTGATGTATTCTTACTAAGCTGATTAAGGCTTTCATTCTGTAATAAAAAATCAATGTCGTCTTTGTATAATTCAAGTGCAAGTATTTTAGAATCCGGATATTTTTGAGAAAGAAGCTTTAGGAATATTCCGCTTCCTATTCCCAAAACCAAAAAAAAGCCTGCTTCTTCATTTATTGAATTACATAAATTTTCTGCATCACGTTCCGGATTATAGCGCGATTCCATGGTACGCCCGCTTGTAAATACAGGTATTTGAGAACCGTTTTTTGCTGTAATGAATTCCTTATAAATCTGCATCTAAAATTTTACCGGCTTTGATTTTGAGCTTTTCCCATTCTTTATTTATTTTATCCGGGATACTTTTATTATCGGGATTATGAGACAATTGTACATAATCTAAAGGAAAAATCTGTCTTTTTATTTTTTCTGAATTAGCTTTGTCTGTAAGTAATTTTGTAAGATTTGTAAAATCTTTGTTTATGTCAAAGGTTTTAAAACTGATTTTATCAGTAGCTTCAAGATTATTGATTGTACTGGTAAAGCTGTTTAATTCAAGATCTTCAATCCAGTTCAGGTTATTCTTTCGGTCTTTGTTTTCAATTAATCTGAATACCTTTCTGTTATTAAGCTTAAGCGGATTATTTATAAACCAGTTTTTATAGATTTCCAAACTACCGGTAGTTAGCTGCGCTCTTGTTAATCTTGTTATTTTATTTTTAATTCTAAAATCAACTGTTGAAGAATTTGCTTCGAGCTGATTTGGCTGAGTGTGCTGAAAGCCTTTTTGTTCTGCTAAATCAAGTCCGCAAAAGAAAATGTCTTTGCTGCAGTATTGGGCTGCAAAGAGAAGGGCTGTTCCACTTACCGTTCCATTTCTAACAGCTTTTTTTGCTTTAATGTTTGAGTTATTTAAAAGCTCATGAGATATTCCATCTCCATAATCAAGAGGTAAAATATTTAATTTAGAAAACAAAGATTTTTTACAATATGCTTCTGCAGTCATTGCAAGCGGAATATTATGTTTATATAAGGGCTTTAAATGTTCTGCAGCCCAGTATCCTCCATCGGTACTAAGACAGAGTTCTGGTTGAATTTCATTTTTAATACAGACTGTAATTGCAGAAGAAAGTGCAATTATAAAAAAACGGTTTTTATTTTTTTTAATTGTATCAATAAAAGGAATTAAGCTTGGTCCTGAAGATATTATTAAAGCAGGCTTATTCACTGGAGCTTCAAAATCAATTGCTGTATTTAAATATTTTATAAAGCTGCAGCTGTTTAAGAACCAGCGTTTTTCAAAATACTGTCTTGTAATCAATAAGGTTTTTGAACGTTCAAGTGCGGCCTTTATGGAATTCCAGACTAACTTATCTTCTTCTATAAAAGTTTGAGCCGAAGGTGTCCAGGGAACAAAAAAGGAATTTAATAATTCTTCTTCTGTAAATCGACCTTCAAGATAATTTTCAAAATCAGCATGCTCATAATAATTCAATACAAAATCAAAATCCTTATTATATGCATTAAAGCTGTCTGTATATCTTATGGCTCCAAGTTTAATACCTGGAAATTTATTTCTAAGAAAAACTGTAATATAAGAAAGGGCAGGCTCAGAAATAATAATTGCAGATGGAGTGTAAGGAATGGAAATGTTTTCTACAAAACGTTCGGCTTCTTTTTGTGGTGCATAATTTGAATGAAGAAAATGATTGTCTGCCAGAGCAGTTTCTTCACCATTTTTTGCTTTTTGAATTGTTATCTTCAAAATTATTCCGCCTGCAAAAATGATTGAACTTCATCACAAGAATTAGCAGTACCCATAAATGCAATATCAATAAGTTCTGCACTGTCATTAAGAACTTCTTTAAGGTTCAAAATAATATGCATTGTAATTAATTCAATTGAATATTCCTTGTCAGTAATAAAGACTG
The DNA here is from genome assembly GCA_946407195.1 of uncultured Treponema sp. Classification (GTDB taxonomy): domain Bacteria; phylum Spirochaetota; class Spirochaetia; order Treponematales; family Treponemataceae; genus Treponema_D. Next base: position 7,373 of record CAMJNC010000081.1, read on the forward strand.
TTTTAAGAATACTGGAATTATACTTTATTGTTGTATCAGAAATATTATATCTGCAGCTGAAGCGGTTATATAATTCATTCATTATTGTTTTTTGAAAGTTTTCAAAATCTGAAATTATATATTTCTGACTTTCATAAAAGCTGTTTATTGCTTCTGAAAAATCAAGCTTGAATAATAAAACTACCGAGTTCTCTTTAATCAAAGGATTAAGATTAAAAATGTTAGTCTCATGATTAAGGCTGCCAATATTTTCGAAATCTTTTGCAGTGTCATCATCAATTATTCCAGAGCACAATAAAATCTGAGAAGCCTTATTTTTATAAACAGAAAGCTCCTGAAGATTGTCCTTCATGTTAAAAGAAAACAACTGGAGTAATTTTGTTCTTTCGAAGTCTTTAAAAGTAAAAATCTGACTGGTAGTATTACAAATGCCTTCCCAAAAGTCTGCAGTTGAAGTTGCAGAAAGAATTGAAAGAGCATCAAAACCAATACTGTTAGTTACGTAATAATTAGTATCTTTTTTTTCGAGGAGGGCACAGATTTTTATGGAATGTTTATTAATGAAATCTGAAAAAGCCATACCCGGATTACTTTTTATTTCATCCAGGTTATTGGCTCGTGAAAGAAGTCCCATATTAAGAAAGTCCTAATTCTGAGAACAGCTTCTTGTAAGTTACAAACTCATCTGATTTTGCAAATTCAACAATCTTATCTTCTGGAAGATTTTCAAGCAGCTGATCCATATAAAGGAGTACAGACTTAATGTCCTGCTTAAGATCTGCATTTGCAATAGAATCAGATGCATTGTCACCTTCTGTTTTATCAAGATAAGCAAGGTTGCTCTCAGAAAGTGTATTATCAAGATTATCTACTTCTGCAAAGGATGCGCCTGAAGTTGAAGGCTCTTCAACAACTGGTTCTTCTACAGATGTTTCTTCAATTGTTTCATCAGCTGATTCATCAACAGTTTCTTCGATTACCGGTTCATCCCCAAGAACCTTGTCTACTGTTGGAATGTCATCATCCTGAATCTCAGCATCAACTGTATCTTCAGCAGCATCTACGATTGTATCTGGAAGTTCAGAAGGAAGATCAATTGAATCTACTTCATCAGTTTCTTCTGCAACAAATTCTGTTGAAGGTTCTTCTTCATCTGTAGTTTCTTTTACAGAATCCATGAAGTCTGAAGATGTAGATTCTACAAGCAGATCATCTTCTTTTGGAATAGAGATTTCATCAGGAAGCTCTTCGTTTTCGAAAAGTTCGTCATTTCCATCAGGAATGAACTCATCGATTTTTGGTTCTTCAAGCTTTTCCTCAGAAGAGAAGTCAAAGTTATCTGTCTGATTGTCATCAAAGTTGATGTCATCGAGAGAAGTGTCTGTTTCATCAGAAATTGCATTTTCAATTTCTGTATCAACGGAATCAATTTCATCAGTTGATTCAACTTCAGAAGAAATAATTGACTCGTCAATTACTGTATTCTCTACAGTTTCTTCAGCAGTCTCTTCAAATGAAGGAGTTTCTTCAATTTCAACAGCTGTTTCTTCGATTACCGGTTCTTCTGCTTCCGGTTCAATAGCAGGTTCTTCAGTTTCTACAACAGGCTCCTCTGATGCAACCTCTTCTTCGGTTGTACCAGCTTCAACTGTATCACTGAACTCTGCAGTATTCATAATGTTATCAAGCTCGTCAAAAGAAAGAGCGATTGTTTCATCTTCATCATCACCACTGAAGAATCCGCCTTCGTCCTTTGCTTCCGGAATCTCATCAGTATCATCTGTTACAGCTGCTGCAATTGCGGCTCCTGCTGCAATACCAGCGGCACCGGCAGCAACAGCGGCTGCAGGACTAACTGAATTATCCTGAGTTTTGATTTCTGCAAGATTAGTCTTGAGCTTGTTCATTTCGTCCTTAAGACTTGAAAGCTCAGAAACAATCTGCTGTAAAAGTGAATTGTCTACAGAAGTTGTATTTTCAGGAGCAGCTGCAGGCTCTGCAACTGGTTCATCAACAGGAATTACTTCTTCTACATTGCTTTCTGCAGCATCAGTTTTAATTTCATTAACTACAGGAGCAGTTGCTGTATTTTCATCACCTACAGAAAGGTCATAATCTACAACTGTTTCTTTATTCTTAGCTTCTTCTACGTCCTGAACAATAGGAGTTTCTTCTGCATCGGCATCAATACCAAAGTCAGAAAGGTCTACATCTTCTGTATTAATGTTTTCATCAGCAGTAGATGGGGTAGAGGTCTCTTCAGCTGTAAAGCTTGAACCAAAATCATCCATGGAAACTTCTTCAGTTTCAATTTCTTCAGATTCTTCTGTATCGTAATCTGCATCATCGTCATCAGCAGAAATGTCGAGTGAAACATTGTCTTCAGTTTCTACTGAATCAGCTGAATCGTCAAAGCTGATGTCCATATCAAGTGGAGCTTCATCTTCAATAACTTCTGCTTCTTTTGCTTCAGCAGGAGCAGAATCAAAGGAATCTCCATCCATAAAGTCGTCAAGAGAAAGCTCTTCTGTATCTGAAGATGCAGCAGCAGGTTCAGCACCTGCTTCATAACCATTATTTCCGGCTGCTACAGATTCATCTGAGAATCCACCGTCCATAAAGTCATCAAGTGAGATTTCTTCATCACCATCACTGTCTACAGAGAATTCTTCAGTTGCATCTTCTGTTTCAACTGCAGTCTCTTCTGTTGAAGTTTCAGGTTCATCAATATCAAAATTAAAATCGTCAACGCTTGTTTCTTCTGTAGTTTCTTCTACAGCCGGAGCTTCTGTCTCTTCAAAAACAGGGGCTTCAGATTCTTCTGTATCAAAGCTGATATCATCAGAAGCTGCTTCTGAAGTATCAGGAAGATCAAAGTCTCCCAAATCAAGGTCATCAGTCTCTCCAGGAGCATCAACCTGTTCTACTTCAAAGCCATCTGTTATATTTGCAAGCTCATCAGTACTGAGCGTTGTATCGTCTTCGCTTCCGAAGTCATCCAGAGAACCGGCATCGGCACCCTGAGGTTCTTCTTTAAACATGTCAGAAAAATCGGAGTCGTCAAAATCTGGTAAATCCAAGCCACCAGCATCAAGATTCAGTTCATCCGATGGGTCTGCAGGGGTCTCGGTATTATCGCTGTTCCCTGTTGAATTCTTTACCCAGACACCATAACTCTCAAGTTCATTTGTATTGTCATCAGATTTACTCATATAGCTCCTCTCAT
>CAMJNC010000082.1 GCA_946407195.1 uncultured Treponema sp.
AGCAGAATTACGGATCATTTTAGGAATTGTGTAGTTGTCTTCGAAAATCATAATTTTTTACTCCAAAAAAATGAATGACATTTTTAGTACTTTTTGTCATTCATTATTAGAGTATATATTGAGTTTAAAAATAATTCAAGTAAAAAAAATCCCCGGCAATACCGGGGAATATACAAGGCTTTATTAAACCTGGAACAGGTCGATTTGAGAACCAATCTGTTTTATATTCTCGGCTACTGTACCAGTAATTACCGAAAGTGCAGCACCGGTGGCATTCATTCGCTCAATACCAATTTGCATTTCTTCAATACTGTCTTTCATTGTGTCAGTAGAAATCTGAAGCTTTTCAACTTCGTGAAGAATGTGCTTATTTCCTTCTGACATTTCATTAGAAGCAGAATGTACTTCTGCAGTTGAGTCATTCATTGCCTGCAAAGCATCAATAATCTGTTTTGAACCAATCTGCTGCTCTTCCATTGCAGCCTTAATTTGCTCAACAAGTTGACTGGTTTCTGCAATACTGCGTTCAATTGCATTGAAGGCAGTATTTGTTGCACCAGAAACCTCAACAACTTCCTGAATTGTTTCCTGAATCTTCTGAAGCTCAGAACCAATTGTCTTAGACTGATCTGTAGAAGTTTCAGAAAGTTTTCGAATTTCATCTGCAACGACAGCAAATCCCTTTCCGGCCTCACCTGCATGAGCCGCCTCAATAGCAGCGTTCATCGCAAGAAGGTTTGTCTGTTCTGCGATATTTGCAATTGCAGTGTTAGCATCCTGAAGCATCTTTGATTGTTCATCAATACGCATGATTTTTTCATTTGCATTATTCTGAGTAGTGAAACCTTCGTGCGAATGAATCTGCAGCGTTGTAAAGGAATCAATCATTTTATTTACAGATGTGTTTACAGAATTAATATTTCCAATCATCTGTTCAACAGAAGCAGAAGCCTGAGTTACGCTTGCAGACTGAGATTCAATCATGCGCTCAAGAGAGCTGATATTTGAACTGATTTCATTTACTGCTCCGGCTGTTTCCTGTACAGAATTAGCCTGACCGAGAATCTGTTTATTTACGCTTTCAATATTAGCAATAATTTCTGTAATTGTAGTTGTAGTATCCTGTGAAGTTTCTTCAAGTCCCGTATCGACAGTCATAAGATTTGTTTTTGAATCCTGAAGTTTACTTACAATTCCCTGAAGCTTTTCTACGAAGGTATTAAAGCCCTTTACTACATCACCAATTTCATCATTTGTAGCCTCTGGAATACGCTGAGTAAGATCTGCATTTCCACTTGCAATTGTTTCGATGGATGCCTTAACAGTTTTAAGAGGCTTAATCAAAAGTCTGACAAGCACAACAATCAAAACTGTAGAGAGAATAATTGTAAGTACGCTGATCCAGGTTAATACACGCTGGATTTTGTGCAAAGTTGCAAAGTAAATATCATAAGGAGCAACTGCAAATACAGTCCAGGTTGTTCCTGGAACCTTTTTATATGATGCAATAAGATGTGCATGAATGTTAGGATCTTCAAAGGCTTCTATACCCTCTTTTCCTGCAAAGATATTGGTAAGAACAAGGCCTAATCCTTCTGTTTCGCTAAGTCCCTCACCGCTGTCTCCATTAGTTGATTCATCAGTTCCGGCATTTGCATTTGCAATTGTAGTACCCTCCGCATAATTGATAATTGAAGGATGCATTCCGCCACCCATATCAATGCTTTCAATTGTGCTGAGCATTGTATTTCCCTGAACAACCATTACAACAACACCAATAGGCTTTTTATCATAATTGTAAACAGGAACACTATAATGCTGAAGAACGCTGTTTGTTACAGTACTGAATTTTGGATCCGATACAAAATCACTACCGGCAAAAGCCTCTTTAAAGTATGGGCGGGTTGCAAAATTGATTTTTCTTCCATCTGCAAGAAGAGCATCACCGTTTGCATCATAAAAGACCATATCAATACAATTATCACTGATGGCAGAAACAACGTTTACAATTTCTTTCTGCTTTTCACGCAGTGAAACATTTTCATCTTTAATCATATCGAGTTCTGCAACAACATGAAGTGTCTGGAAATGCTTCTCATTTATTGCGACAATCTGGTTTACAACATCAGTTGAAACTGCATCAATGTGACTGTAAACACTGTTTGTCATTCCTATAGAAGCTTCTTTATACGAAATCTCACTGATTAAAAGATTTGTAGCAATAAGAACGGTTAGAAACATAATAAGAAGTTTCACCGTAAGCGTAAGACGAATTTTGCCTATTTTAGCCATTTTTCCTTCCTTTAGTTACTATTAACAAACTATAACGATTTATTATAACATATTTCAGATATAATGCTAATGAATTCTTTTTATAAGGAAAAACGTTTTTTTTTGGAAAAATTATGGAACAAATTGATATTTTAAAAAACGGATATAAAATCCTTCAGGATACAGAACGCTTTCAGTTTGGAATTGATGCCGTACTGCTCGCAGATTTTGCCTGCAAGGGACTTAAAAACAGCGAAACTGTAATTGATTTAGGAACTGGAACCGGAATAATTCCCCTTCTTATGCAGCCCAAAAGCAGCGGCTCTATCTTTACCGGGCTGGAGGTTCAGAAGGAATCTGCTGATATGGCAGCCAGAAGTGTAGCCCTGAACGGACTTGAAGAAAGAATTCGGATTATTCATGGAGACCTTTGCAAGGTGGACGGGCTTTTTGGTAAGCATAGCTTTAATGTTGTAACCTGTAACCCACCCTATATGAATGATGAATATGGTCGTACAAACGCGGTTGACGCCTTGAGTATCGCCCGCCACGAGGTTTTGTGCACGCTGGCGGATGTTATTGCGGCGGCAGATTATTTACTGGCCACCCACGGGCGCTTTTTTATGATTCACAGGCCCTTCCGTCTGCCGGAAATCTTTGAAGCACTGGCTGCACATCAGCTGGAACCAAAACGCATGCGCCTGATTCATCCTTTTGCAGACAAAGAACCTAATATGGTGCTGATCGAAGCCCGTAAAAATGCAAAACGGCGGCTCATAATAGAACCGCCGCTTGTTGTACGTAATGATGATGGAGAATATACTGCCGAAATCCGGCAAATATACGGTGATTAAAGAGACTTAAGCATTGTCTCAACCAGCTTAAGAGTTCGGCCAAGGGCTGCCTCATCTGTTGGCAATGCAAAAAGTCCGCCTGCCTTGCTGTCCGGATTCTGGCGTACAGTTTCTTTTCTTGCTGCAATATAAGAATCGCGGTGCTGAATGAGAACTGCCGCAATTTCACCGGCAATGTCCTTAAGCTCCTTTTCTGTTTTCTTTGCAAGCTTTTTAGCGGCTACAAAGGCAGTAAGAATATCTTTAATCGAATCACAAATCTGATTGTTTTCCCCTTCCACAATCTTCAATGCTTCAAGATTAAAATACTGCTCGCTGTGTACAAAAACATAAATCTGGAACAAAGGCTCATTCTCAAAAAGCTCAAAATAACGTGTAATCAGCTTCTTGAAAACAGCTGCAGGAGCAACCTTTCCCCCCTTGATGCTCTCGAGTGTTTTTTCTTCCAGAAATCTGATAGACGAAACTTCCTGTGCACAATAAGCCATTGTCGCTTCATACATAGCGTCACGGCTTTCAAAGTGGTTATAAAGCGAAGCCTTTTTTATTTCCAGGCCTTCTGAAACATCAGCCAGTGATGTAGCACCTGCACTTTTATCAAAAGCAGAGGCAATGAATGCCTGAATAATTTTTTCCTGTGAAATATTTTTCTTACTCATACTACAAATATCGGTAACTAACGTTAATTAGTTTAATAATAAATGAACGGTCGTTAGCCAAAAAAATGTTGCAAATTGCCTATTCCGTTATAAAATATAAATATAGACTAATCAGGAGGTCATTTAATGGCAAAAAAAGACTACTTTGGACAGCCATGGCTTATCAGCCTTATTCTGGCAATTATTCCAATAACATCATGGTTATTTGGAGCTGTTACTCGCTTTCAGGAAGGAAAACCTATTGCTGGTATAATCCGCCTGCTTTTGCTCGGCTGGAACGTATTGTGGATTATTGATATTCTCTGCATCCTTTTGCAGGGAAAAATCTTAAGAATTCTTAATTGCTAAATACAATTTACTATTTATATAAATCTGTATAAGTAATTGTCTGTGCCCTGTAGAAATGCAGGGCATTTTTTTTCCATCCGTCAAAACCAAGCCCCGCCTTGTTAGAAAGCCGCGCCAGAAACTCTTCTCTGGTATAATTCCGTTCAAGGGCAATTGTTGCCTGCAGCAGAGTTTTTTCACCCGCTTCATCTTCCAATATAAGACTGTGTAAGCCCGGCACAAAATCGTAACAGGAACTCATTTCTTCCCACATTCCGAACACCGAAATATTCGTATATAAATCAGCCAGTTCTTCCGGCCTTATGTGTGTATATCTTGGATCTACAAGAGCTTCTTTGGCACAAAACTGAACCGCCTGCTCAAGGTCTGCTTCGTTTACTCCTTCGTACAGCGAAAGGCAGCCTCTGTCCTCCTCTGCATTGCGAAACCTCACCGCAACCCCATAGGTTTCTTCGGGACATTTTGTATTCTGTAGTGGAACTGGAAAATCAGCTCCTGCAAAAAACTGATTTGCAGCCTCGCGGGCAGTCGTGCACAAAGCATGCATTTTAGAAAAAGGGAAATCTCTTTTTAATTCGGCAAGCTTTTTATTCTGCCAACAGGAAATAATTTCTGAAGCGACCTCGTTCCCCGCAGAGATTTTTTTATTTAGAAGTTCGCCCACAAAATCAGCTGGGGCATTCTGCCAGAGATAAGCTCCCGGATAAAGAGGAGCTTCGGCTTTGGAGAATTTCTGGGGATTGTTTTTCCATTCTTCGCGGGCTCGGGTTTCGTCGAGACTTTCTATTTTTTCGCCAAAAGAATCAGCTTCTAAAAACCAGCTGGCTTTGGAATTGTAATGCTCTGTAAACTGCTTAAGCCAGCTCCAAGCCTTCTCGGGCTCGGGCTGATAGGCTGCAGAAAATGCAAGTGTGAGCAGCTCTGGTTTTTGCTTTTGAATCCATCGACCTAGCTCATCAACAAAGTCTTCGGGCACTTTGCCAGGGTCTTTTGTAAAAACATCAAAATCGAGGGTGATTACAAACGGACCGGCAAAATCTCCCGCTCCCCGTGCATCCCCAAACTTCAGCTCCTGTAAATCATACCAGTCTACAAGCTGAACCGCATTTCGCATTTTATCTGCAGTATCCGGATAGGTATTTTTAAGGCTGCGTTCCAGCCAGGCCATGCGGGCATTTCTGTTTGGAAGCAGAAGCTTCTTACCGGAAAGCCATATCACTTTTTTTACATAATCTTCTTCTACAAGCTTTCCAACCCAGTCTACACTATTTATGACTTCGTACTCAGGCCTTATGTCATGATGATAATCAAGAAGTATCAGATTTACCGCGCCATGATGTTCGGCATAATTTTTAACCAGATCATAAGAGTGTCCGTGTCTGTCGTGCAGGTGAATCTGTGTAGTTTTGCGGCAGGAATTAAAGCTGAACGTGAACAAAAAAATCAGCAGTATCAGGATTGGAGCTGGAATGTTTTTTTTCATAAATGAATTATCGCATATAGACAGCGTTTTTGAAAAGTATCATATTTAGAATATGAAAAAACTAGTTTATACAATCTTTATCCTTTTATTAAGTTGTTTTGCAATTTCCTGCAATAAAGAACAGGAAAAGCAAGTTGAACAGACTCCTGTTGAAACTCCCGCTCCAAAAGAAATCAAAAAGCCAGAGCCAGAAAAACCTAAGGCTCCAAAAAAAGCTGCCTTTGATTCAATTTATGATTTTAAGGACAAAGAGCTTTCGACAACTGCCTTTCATACAGATGCACATAAGGAATTTCTTGATGACCCTATGGAGTTCAAAGAAGTTCCGACACAGAATATTACCGAAGGTCAGACCGCGGTAGTTGCAAGCAAGGTCTGCAAGTTCTATCCGGAAGAAGCCTTTAATATTGAAGGTAAAATTGCCTCGTTAAACGAAAACATCGAGGAACTTGGAGAAGATGTGCCTTTCGGTACAATCATAAAAATCGGAGAAAAGCTTTTGAATAAAAATCCTGTAAATGATTATTCACAGCAGATGTTTAATTTTCAGGATAACTGGAACTGGTTCTACCCTGCAGAATGGGAAGGCAGAAAAGGTTATGTTTTTGGTTCAGACCTTTACGGTTTCAGAGATACCATCGAAAACAACAGAATCTCTGCAATGCTTTATCAGACAGGCGGAGTTTTTGATTCCTTCTACCCTATTTCGGGTTATACACCTCTTGAGAAAAACGTACTCGAATGCCTTGAAAATAACAGACTTGCAATGCAGAAGGTAGCTCCTAAAAAACGTGTTGCCTGTGACGATATGATAGACTGCTACAATTATTTCAGATACAACAAGTCTATCCCGATTTTCATTACAACAGATTTAGCAGCTCACAGCCAGCATCTTATTTTTGACCGCATGTTGCAATACACAGAAGAAGAATATTTCCTTCCACAAATGTTAGAGCTTACTAACGGTTTTATTGAAGCTCTTTCTGCCCGAACTGATGCACCCGAACAGATTCGCGAACAGGCCATTCAGTATTTTCAGGTGCCTAAGGCAATCATAGAAAGCTCACCCGAAAAAGTTAAAACTGATAACTGGTATAATCCTATTATATATCAGGAAAAGTCTAGTGACGAAATTCAGACAATGCTTTCTGTTTATCCGGAAGCTGTGCAAAATGATTATAGCCTCGTTATGAACGCAATGCCTGGCAAGGAAGCTATCTTTGGTGAGGATGAAGATTTTACTCAGTACAAGCCTCGCGGACATTACACAAAAAACAAGCTGCTGGAAACTTATTTCCGCGCAACAATGTGGTACGGTCACCTTCACTTTACAATTACAAAGCCACGTGAGAATGAACCTACTCCAGAAGAAATCTTACAGAAGGAAGCTGTTATAACTTTGATTGTTGATACAATTCAGAAGGCCGGCGACCTCTACATCAAATGGGCAAATCTCTTTAATCCAATAACTTCGCTCATCGGTATGTCTGATGATTTGAGTTTTGATGATATCTGCCCTCTGTGGAAGGATCAGAATATAACTGATTATTCTGAATGGGCTTCTAACCGCGATAACATAGTTGCATTTATGTCGCTTTGTAATGAGAAACTTCGCCCGCCTGCAATCAGCGGACAGTCGGTATTCCAGATGTATTCAGAAGTTGATGAAGAAAGCGGTATACCTTCTGTGCCTATGGGATGGCGTCTTTTTGGGCAGCGTTTTACTTATGATTCTCTGGTACACGAAAAAGTTTCTCCACCTCGCTTTAAGCCACGCGACATTGTCCGCGGTCTTGATATTATGAAGGCCTTTGGTTCTAAAACAGCTGATGCTCTTCTTGAAAAAACTGATTACGCTACAATGCCTGGGCTTAAAGAGATTCTCGATTCTTTTGAAGCTTCTTTTGCTGCATACGACAGCGACTTCTGGAACAAGACTTATTACAATCAGGTTTTGTATCAGGTAAAAACTCAGGCTACCTTTGAACAGGGAGCGGGCTTCTACTTTACTGAATCACCGGCCTGGAATATTAAGGCGCAGATCGCAGCACATGGTACCTGGGCTGAACTCCGCCACGATACAATTTTGTATGTAAAGCAGGTTGCGGCGGAACGCGCCGGCGACGGTGATTTTGAGCCTACCTATAGAACTGAGCCGCTTCCAAAACCTGTTCATTATATCGAGCCAAATCTTCCGTTCTGGGAAGGTTCTATTGCTTCTGTTGCAAACCTCATGACTATTTATGAACAGTATGATCTTCTTGATGACGAAACAAAATCCGTGCTCGAAAATCTCTCTGCTCTCTATAACCGTATCCTTATGATTGTCCGCCTTGAAGCAGAAAATCAGCCGGTCGCATACAATGACATTGAATGGATTCCAACTATTATTTCTTCTCTGAACCGTCTTATAATGATTCATACTAACGGCGGCTATTCTCAGGACAACGATCAGCTGAAAATGGCCTGCATTGCTGATGTTTACACAAATAATGAATTAAAGGTTTGTCTTGAAGTTGGTGTTGCTAATCCTGTAAGACTTTATGTTCCTCTGAACGACTCTCAGGGCGGAAAGCGAATTGCAATCGGTTACGGCTTCTCTTATGTTGAGTTTACTCATGATATGACTGACCGTATGACAGATGAACAATGGAAGGATATTGTTTATAAACAGAAAAAAGATATAACTGATTATATGCCTTTCTGGGAAAAAGAATGCTTTGTAAAAGAATCAGAAATTCCTGCATTCCGTTAGTATTGGTGTGGCTGGCGGCTAGTGTATTCTTTACAGTTCCGGTGCTCCTTACGGGGTGCCGGAAGCCTGCTGCCAGTGGTCAGCTGATTAAAACGTGGGACACTCTTGAGGAAGCAGTTCCGCCTGTAATTTATGAACCGCCTCTCGAAGCCCTTCCGCCGGCAAAGGCTAAACTCTGGGCTGGAACTGTAAGCCATCATCTTCTTGCTGATAAACAGATTGACGGCTGGTTCTCGGAAATTGCAAAACACCGAAAGGTAGAAACCTTTTTTATAATCTGTCCTTCTCACTATGGTCTTTCTGCACAGGAATGGTCGCTGGATAACTGCCGCTGGGAAACTAAAAACGGCATTGTCTACACTGACGAAAAGAAAGAACGTGAAATTGCAACGGCACTTGGGGTAACTTACGAACCGCAGGTTTTCCCGGACGAGCATGGCGTGAATACTCTTATTCCGTATATTTCCCGTTATTTTCCAAAGGCTAAGGTTTGTGTAATCGCTGTGCATGGCGAGCCGCCTTTAAATCAGAAAAATGCGCAGTTTCTGGCTGATTCGCTGGCGCCTTACTTTTCAGAGCAGGGACGTCGTAAAAATTTTCTTTTAATTTCAACTGATTTTGCCCACCACGGAGATCTGGAAGGAACTGAATTTAAAGATACAAGAAGCCGTGAGTTTTTTAAAAATCCGTCTGATTCAACCTGGATTTTCTGCGGCTGCGATAACCGCCCGGGCATCTATGTAATTTCCCGGTTTTTGACTCCGGACACAAAAAATGCCGTCCTTTACCATACTAATTCTTTCGAACTTTCCGGTCTGGACGGCAATGATATTACAAGCTATTTCTTCAGCTTGTTTTACAATTAAGCCTAAAATCGAAAATCCGTTAAAAAACGAGCCGAAAGGGTCGTTTTAGGATTATCGAAATAATGGCTCAGAGGCAAGCTGTGCTTGCCGGCTTTCTTTATTCCTCGGCATCATGAATAGTTATGTGCAAATCATCCAACTGCTGCTGATCTACAGGAGAAGGACACTCGTCCATAGGAGATGCTGCGAGGTTATTCTTAGGGAAGGCGATTACCTCGTGGATTGACTCTTCATGGCACATAAGCATTACGAGGCGGTCGAGACCTGGTGCGATTCCTCCGTGTGGTGGAGCACCAAACTTGAAGGCCTGTACGAGGAAGCCGAAAGCCTTCTCTGCACGTTCGCGGCTGTAACCAACGATTTCGAAAATGCGTTCCTGAAGAGCAGGATCATTAATACGCATAGAACCTGAAGCAAGTTCGTATCCGTTGAGTACGAGGTCATAAAGGTCACCCTTTACAGCACCTGGATCGCTTTCGAGTGTATCCCAATACTGCTTCTGTGGGAGAGTGAACATGTGGTGTTCTGTTTCCCAGTGATTTTCTTCTTCATTCCAGGCAAAGTATGGGAAGTCGATAATCCATGCAAAGTGGAACTCATCGTTTGGATTGTAAAGATTCAGGTCCTTACCAAGCTGCTTACGAACTGCACCAAGTGCTGTACAAGCGAGCTGCCAGTTTTCATCACTTACGAACAAAATCAAGTCGTTCTTTTCTGCACCAAGCTTGCTGCAGATTTCACTTTCTTTTCCAGCGTAGAACTTTGAGATTCCGCCTTCGAACTGAACCGCGTCGGTGGTTGAGCCAGTCGAAACCACCTTCATCCATGCAAGACCTTTTGCCTTGTATGTCTTAGCAACTTCTTCGAGTGCTTCAATGTTCTTGCGGCTGTATTTATCAGCTACGTTCTTTACAACAAGAGCTTTAAGTCCGCTTCTCTTGTGGCGCTGAACATCGCGGCCAGCATTTGCAGCACCTGCTTTGAATGCGTTGAAATCAGCGAGATCAGCCATGAAAGCTGCATCCTGCATCTTCATATCAAAACGAAGATCCGGCTTATCTGAACCATACCAGTCAAAAGCATCTTCCCACGCAATGCGGTCGAACTTTACCGGCAGATCATAATTCAAAGTCTTTTTGAAGATGTACTGCATCATTCCTTCTGTTGTAGAAAGAACTTCTTCGCGGTTTGTGAATGACATCTCCATATCAATCTGAGTAAACTCA
>CAMJNC010000083.1 GCA_946407195.1 uncultured Treponema sp.
AGGAAAAGGCTAAGCGTGCCGTTGCAGTTGCTCTTCGTAACCGCTTCCGCCGCCTCAAGCTGCCGGAAGAAATCCGCGATGAAGTTGCTCCAAAAAATATTCTGATGATTGGACCAACCGGTTGTGGTAAAACAGAAATTGCCCGCCGCCTGGCTAAATTGTGCGGTGCACCATTTTTGAAAGTTGAAGCTACAAAATATACCGAGGTTGGTTATGTAGGCCGCGACGTTGAAAGCATGATCCGCGACCTTATGGCTGTCGGCTACAACGACGTAAAGGCCGAGATGGAAGAGCAGCTTCGTGAAAAATCTGTGAGCGTTGTAGAAGAACGACTTCTTGATCTGCTCCTTCCGGGAACCGATAAAAAAGACGACAAAAAAGCCAAGGGTGACAGCCCTGACAATAAAATGGAAATCAAGCCGCTCGGATTTTTGACTCAGCCTAATCCTAATGAAATTACAATTGATTTGAATAAGGTTGCAGCTGATATGCAGGAGGCTTTGAATCAGGCTAATCAGGCTGCAGCAGAGCAGCAGAAGGCTGATGAAGAGTCTGCTGAAAAAGCGGCTGAAAATCATACCCGCGAAAAGTTCCGCCAGATGCTCCGCGAAGGTAAGCTTGAAGACCGCGAAGTTGATATGGTAGTACACCGTCCTCAGGGTGGAATGCCAAACATGGAAATTATTGCTGGTGGCAGCATTGACGACCTTCAGAACAGCATGCAGGGAATCCTGAATATGATGAATGGTCAGGGTCGTGGTAAAAAACGTACCCTCACTGTAAAGGAAGCGCGCAAGATTCTTACCGAAGAAGTTCTTGATGGAATGGTTGATCACGACAAGGTTGCCGATGAAGCAAAGAAGCGTGTAGAGCAGAGCGGAATTATCTTTATTGATGAAATTGATAAGATTGCCGTTCACGGTGAAAGCCACGGACAGGATGTAAGCCGCGAAGGTGTACAGCGCGATATTCTTCCGATTGTTGAAGGAAGCAATGTAAATACAAAGTTTGGTGTAATCGATACCACACACATTCTCTTTATTGCAGCAGGTGCCTTCAGCGTTGCCGCTCCTAGCGATTTGATTCCAGAACTTCAAGGACGCTTCCCGCTGCGTGTTGAGCTTGATTCTCTCCACAAGGAAGATTTTAAGCGTATCCTGAGCGAGCCAAAAAACAGCCTGATTATGCAGTATACTTCACTGCTTGAAACAGAAGGTGTTAAGCTTGATATTACCGAAGATGCTCTTGACCGCATGAGTGTGGTTGCAGAAGAGGTTAATGCGAGTGCCGAAAATATTGGTGCGCGTCGTCTTCATACAATTATGGAAAAGGTTCTTGCAGATATCAACTTTGAGGCAGATGAGCATAAGGGCGAGACAATTAAGATTGATGCCGCATATGTCGATGAAAAGCTCGAAGGCATCAGCCAGAATCAGGATTTGAGCAGATATATTCTGTAAGCCGCATCTCACGGTGGTTGAGGCTCTCGAAACCACCGTCAATCTTGCTGATTTTTCATTTTGTAGTATAATTACAATATTATGAGACGTGGAAAATCAGCATTATTTATTTTATTCCTTTCTTTTATTCTAATCACAAAGCTTTCAGCAAAAGAAACACAACTCGCAAAAGATGTCAAAAAAGCACTGAAGTCTTATGCAGGAATGTCGGAACTTAAAAAGCGCGGCTTCAATCTAAAATCCATTGATTCTGCAGAAACAATAGAAGATGTTTACAATTCGCTTCTCCCATATATGATTCAGGATGAAGTTTCGTTAGATAATGCCCTTGCCTTTAACGATAAACAAACATATCAGACATTTAATTTTATTCAGCACTACAACGCTCATTTTACAAAAGATTACGGAAGCAAAGAACAGCTTCTAAAAAAAGGATATAAAGAAAATGAAATCCTTCCTTATTTTTCTAAAGGAAAAAATGTTTACAGAGGGGCAAAGTTTTCCTGGGATAAAGAACCTGAATATCCTAATGTAAGCCCTTGGCTCATTCCTAATCTTCCTCCTATAGTTTCAGAAAAATTTATTTATTTCTGGCCTAACAATAATTATTCAGATGAATTTTATCCTGATTACCGGGAAGTTGCTTCTAAAAAAGATTTTATCATAATTGATTTCAGACTTATTAACTGCAATGATTACGCCATTTCTCTTTTCTTTGATTATCTAGACGACATAAAATACAAGGGTCAGGTGATAATGATTATAGATCCTTCTGCAATGTCGGGTGAATCAGTTTTGAAATATAGAATGGAAAGATGGATAAAAGGAGTTGGAATGGTTCCAAGAACTTTTAACTATACTGTCATCGGACAAAATACTCTGGGGTATGGAAACTTTACCGGGCAATGGGATAGATTTGAAAATGACAGAATTATTATCTGGGGTATTCGAAAAAAAACAGTAACACAAAAAAGTGTTGATGAAGGCGTTGGAATTATGCCTGATATCTGGGCTGAAAATTCTGATGATATCTATAAGACAATTGAATATCTTACCGGAGTAGAACAAATTAAATCATACGTTCAAGACTTTCAGACATTTTTTGACAATCTTGAAACTCAGAAAAAATATAATTTGATAACTTTCCGCCTCACAACACCATTCCAAGAAGTTAAAGATGATCAAAAGCTTTTGCAGTATTTTGAACGAATGGTAAACCTCCAGACCAAATGGTATAAATTCAATGTTGAAAATTATGAAAAACGTTTTGCCATAAGAAAAACCCTGTTTTCTCCATTCGAAAAAAACAGCGAAAACCTGAGTCCCGATGAATATCTGAGCCGCATGGATGAAATAGTTGAAAAATCAATCTTACAGTCCAAAAAAGAATTCGGCGAACTCAAGTATAATGATTATCTTGACGCCCTTACAAAAAATATAAAATTCAATCCTGATGTAAAAGAGCCTAACCGTCAGCTCGAAAGCTGTTTCATAATTTACAATAAATATGATGTGCTCATAAAAGAAGGCTTTGATATTCACAAGATGGATTACATGACAAAGCCCGAGGAAATTCTTGAGTATCTTCAGTCATATTTCCTTTCTCCTGAAGGTTACCCGCGAGACCTTCACACAGATTTTACAGTCAAACAAAAAAACGGACAGAATTATGGAATAAAGCAGACTTCGCGCTATATAGTATTTAATGATGAATATGGTTCAAAAGATCAGCTTAAGCGTAAAGGTTATGTTGAAGATAAAACGATGTTCTATTATCCGTATCATGACGGAAAATTCTGGAAGAATGAAAAAGACTGGCGTGCCGGAAAAATGATTATGGCCATGCCGGATAACTCTTACAAAGAATCTGAATATCAGAATATTTATTACACAACAAATAAAACAGTATATTTTAAATTCAAACACTTTCCTCATCCGCTATTAAACGGTCCTGAGCTTGAAGATGAAGAGCTTGACCGGATGATTGAACAGCTTTCAAATTAAAAAGGCAAGGAAAATCTGATTTTTGATATTTCAAAAAATGTAGGAGGAGATGGATTTACTTCTAATAAAATAGCAGCAGCAGTAAAAAAGACCGGAATCAAAAATATTTATATTGTTATTGATAAAGGTGCATTCTCATGTGCAGATCATTTCCCGCTTTGTGCAAAGAATCATTATTTTCCACAATGTAATGTTACATTAGTTGGATATCCTACAAAAGGAGGTACTGGTTCTGGAGATGGAGAAACTTATATTATACAGTTTCCGGATTTTGAACTCACAGCTGAAATTGCAACAAGTCTTCAGATTTCTGAAACAGAGCACGAAGGGTGGGGTGCAACGCCGGATATTTATGCAGATAATCTGACAGATGCGCTTGGTGTAATAAAAACTCTAACCGGCGATAATGATATTAAACCTTTTGAAACCGAAGAACGTAAAAAATACAACAAAGGTAAAAAACGCTGGTTAGAGAATGATATAATCTTTGAGATAAAATAGACCCCGAAACAAGTTCGGGGTGACGTTATCTCAAGTTCGGGGTGACGGTGCTACTTAAAAAGCTGCGGAAAATCTGCGGCTTTTTTTACAGCTTCTTCCAGAGAGAGGCCTGTGAATGCCTGTGCTCCGAGATTTCTTCCACTTTTCTTATCATCTACAAATGCACCGACTACGATTCCCGGGATTACGCTGTCCGGATCGTTTGGAGCATTCGGGCCGCCGAGGTCTGTACGGCACCAGCCAGGGTCTGTAAGATTAATGCAGACATCTGTACCGTCGAGCTTTCCGCCAAGGTCTGCGGTTACCTTGTCGAGCGCTGCCTTACTTGCACTGTAGCCGGCCTGTTCCGGTTCATTACGGATTCCGCTTGTTGTGTTGATTACGCGTCCCCAGCCGCGTTCAATCATCTTTGGAATTAACGCATAACAGAGCATCATTGGAGCAATTGTATTGATTACAAAGCTTGTTGAATAATCTTCTGCCGGAGTTTTCCAGTAGTCTGTGCGGTAAGCAATCTGAACTGCGGCGTCGTTGAAGAGAATATCAACGGGCTTTCCGCGGGCATTTATTTCATCAATCATTTTCTGAACCTGCGAAAGGTCAGAGAGCTCTGCAGCAATGTCATAGGCTTCTACGCCCATAGCTTTTACTTCTTCAAGAACAGCCTTTGTATGCTCGAGTGAGCGGCTGTGCAAAATCAAATTACAGCCTTTGCCGGCCATAAATTTTGCAATTCTATATCCAATTCCACGGTTTGCGCCGGTAACCAGCGCCCATTTTCCTTTTACATCAACCATTGTTTGCTCCTGTTTTTTAGTTCATTTTTGCGATTATCTCATCGCACCACTTATCAAAATCCGGGTCTTCTGTCTGGCACTCAGGGTGGGAGAGTACATATTCTATTGTTTCTCTGATTCCCTGATCTGCGCGTCTTGTTGCAACAAAATCCGGTACAAGAGACTTAAGCTTACTACAGTCAAAAACAACTGAGTTTGCCTTGTCTCCAATAAGGCTTCCTGTAAAGTCATAATCAGAATGTGCGGCAAGGTAAGCCGAAGAAACATAAACTGGTTTAAGTTCAACGCCAAGTACTGCCGCAATGCACTGGTAAATCTGATTCCAGGTAACGCTTTCGTCGCTCATAATTTGAACTGCTTCACCAATTGCGTGAATATTTCCCATCAGGCCGACAAAGCCCTTTGCAAAATCTGAATTGTGAGTAATTGTCCAGAGCGAAGTTCCGTCTCCGTGAATAATCACAGGCTTTCCTTCCTTGATTCTCTTTACAACCTGCCAGCTTCCCTTGTCGCCGTGTACTCCGAGCGGAACGCTTCGCTCATCATAAGTGTGGCTTGGTCTAATAATCGTAACCGGGAACTGTTCATCGCGGTAAAGCTTCATAAGATAGTCTTCGCAGGCAATCTTGTTGCGGGAATATTCCCAGTACGGATTTGCAAGCGGAGTTTTTTCGCTGATTACATAGTTCCCGCATGGCTTTTGATAAGCCGAAGCAGAGCTGATATACATAAACTGTCGCACCTTGCCCTTAAGCAGACGGTTGTCGCGCTCCAGCTGCGAAGGTACAAAGCCGATGAAATCACAGGCAACATCAAAGTTCATGCCAGCGAGCTTTTCAGCTGCCGCAGCCTCATCATTTATATCAACTGTAATAAAATGCGCTCCCTTAAGACGCGGGTCAGCATTTCTGTTTCCTCTATTAATAAGATACAGCTCCCAGCCTTTTTCAAGCAGCAGCTTTGAGATGGCCATGCTGATTGTACCAGTTCCGCCGATAAATAATGCTTTCATGTTTCCTCCGGATTACAGAGTAGCTTTAGCTGCAATCTTATAGATTTCAGCAACATCATCAGAACTAAGCTTTACAAAGCCGCCTGTTCTTCCATCGCCAAGACCAAACTTCTTTACGAGAGTAGGGATATCTTCTTCCTTAGCACCAAGCTCAGCAAAATTAATAGGCATTCCAATACTGTGAAGGAACTCGCGGAATCTCTTAATACCTTCGCGGGCAGTAGCATCCGGATCAGCAAAATCCATCTTGCAGCCCCAGACGCGGGTAGCCCACTGTGCAAAACGCATTACGTCATGCTTATAAACAAAATCCATCCAGGCCGGCATAATTACTGCAAGACCTGCACCGTGAGCACAGTCGTAAAGACCGCTTAATTCATGTTCAATTCCGTGGCTGTTCCAGTCCTGGTCGCGGCCAACACCAACGATGTTATTGTGAGCAACCATTCCGGCCCACATAATATTTGCACGGGCTTCATAATCATTTGCGTCAGCAATTACCTTTGGAGTTTCATGGATCATAGCCATTAAAACTGCTTCACACAAACGGTCTGTAGTTTCTACATTCTTTGTGTTTGTAAAGTAACGCTCGCAAACGTGAGCCATAATATCTGTTGCACCGCAGGCAGTCTGATAAGCAGGCAGAGTCTGTGTCAAAGCCGGATTTAAAATAGAGAACTTAGGGCGGATACATTCACCACCAGTTCCACGTTTTACCATTCCGTCTTTTTTAGTGATTACAGAATCTCCTGAACCTTCACTTCCTGCAGCAGCAATTGTAAGAACTGTACCTACCGGTATTGCTTTCTTTGGAGCAGCCTTTCCGCTGTAGAAATCCCAGAAATCGCCGTCATAGCAGACACCAATTGCAATAGCTTTAGCACTGTCAATTACAGAACCACCGCCAACAGCGAGAATAAAATCAACGCCGTTTTTCTTGCATAAATCAATTCCTTCGTAAACAAGGTCGTCGAGCGGGTTAGGGTGAACACCACCGAGTTCCACAAAATCAACGCCGGCCCCTTTTAAAGACTCGCGTACTCTGCCAAGCAGGCCCGACTTCTCAGCAGACTTTCCGCCAAAGTGCAGAAGAACTTTACTTCCTCCGAATTCACGAACAAGTGCACCAGCCTGCTGCTCAGTATCTTTTCCAAAAACAAACTTAGTTGGACTATAAAATGTAAAATTATCCATTCAGAATCTCCTTAAAAGCCCGCATTTACGGTGATTTCAGCGGCCACAGTGATTTTTCCTGTATTTACGCTGATTTATATTTTGTACAATCATTTTACTCTGTTTTTTATAAAATCAAAAATAAATCTTCTCTGATTAAATTGTACAAATCTATAAAATTGACCTCGTCAATTCTTCGTTGTACAATAAAATTATGAAATACATTTTATATTTTATTCTGATTCCAGCCCTGCTGCCTGTTTTTATTATTCTTCGTTATGTTTATATTTTGGATAAAAATGAACGCGAACCGCTTGGATTTGTACTAAAGGTAGTACTATGGGGAGCTATTTTTTCAATTCCCTGTGCCGCAGTAGAAAGATTTATGTTTACGCTTTTAGGTTCTTATTATGAGCCCGGTACAATAGAGTTTGCCTGGATGCAGAATACCGTTGGAGTTGCTCTTGTAGAAGAATTCTCTAAATGGCTTGTTTTTATGATTCTCGTCTGGAAAAACAAAAACTTTGATTACCGTTACGACGGTATTGTTTATGCAGTATCAGCGTCGCTCGGCTTTGCCGCTCTCGAAAATATTTTGTATGTAATCAGCTATGGAACGGGAGTTTCTATAGGTCGTGCCATTTTTGCAATTCCTGGACACGCTACATTCGGCGTTTTTATGGGCTACTGGCTCAGCCGCGGCAAAACCTTCTGGCTCGATAATAAAAGATTCCGCATGAAAATCTGTAAGCTTTTTGCTCTTGGTATTCCAATGCTTATTCACGGCTGTTATGATTTTCTGCTTTCGGAGCAGGTTGCAGAGCTTGGATATCAGTATGTGTTCTTTATTTATGTACTTCTGCTTGATTTATTTGCCTGGCGTGTTATTAAGCATGAATTCCGCACAGACCGGATGCTTTAAAAATTAAAAAATCACTAAACCTTTACCTCCAGATTCCGACAATCAACTAGATGTAAACTAAATTTCTGGAGGATAAAAAATTGAATAGTTTTAGTCGTTCTATCGACCTTCTTCAGCGCGAGATGGACGTCACTTCTTTGCGATATCAGGTTAGTGCAAATAACCTCGCAAACAGCGAAGTTCCAAATTTCAAGCGTTCAACTGTTAATTTTGAAAGCGAGCTTAAGCGTGCCTTTGATTCAGAAGAGGCTGCTAAAAAGGGCTTTCATCTTACCACAACTGATTCACGCCACATTCAGGTAAATGTTCCTTACGATTACCGCGAGGTACAGCCACGACGCGTTCTGGATTACACAAGTACATCTAAGCCTAACGGCAATAATGTTGATGCTGAAACAGAAGCAAACAACATCCTCCAGATTCAGATGCAGTACCGTCTTCTCACCCAGCTCACAGATTTTGAGTTTGATCAGGTGAATACGGCTATGAAAAAATAGGAGATAAAGTATGGGACTTTTTACCAGTATAAATATAGCAACAACAGGAATGTCGGCTGAGCGCCTCAGATCAGATGTAATTTCTGATAACATTGCTAACGCAAGCACAACACGCACTCAGGACGGTGGACCATTCAAAAAATCTACAGTAATTATGCGTCCGGTTGCAGACAGCAATCCGCAGTGGCGTACACCTTTTACCCCGGCTTCCCTCGATAATGGACCTGGAAAAGGTGTAAAAGTACTTGAAATCACAAAGGATACTTCTGAAGGACGTCTTGTATATGATCCTACACATCCGGATGCATATCAGAGTGGACCACACAAAGGTTATGTAGAATATCCTAACGTAAATATCGTAAACGAAATGGTAGACCTCATTTCTGCTTCCCGCGCTTACGAGGCCAATGCAACAGTAATTGACGGTGCAAAAGATATGTTCAGCGCTGCCCTTGAAATCGGCCGATAGGTGATGTACAATAAAGTACGAGGGGAATAAAAAATGAAAATTCAGGAATTCGGCACCTTACAGATGGTGCGCACAGATAAAGCTCATTTTGGTCAGGGAAAAATCCAGCCGCTTACACAGAATGCTCCTGGAATGTCTCCAATTCAGAAGATTCAGCGTGCAGACAAAACTACACAAGCCGCTTCAATTCAGCCTGCAAATCAGACAAAAACCTTTCAGTCATATCTTCTCGATGCTCTTGAGTCTGTAAATAACCAGCAGCTCGACGTAACAAACGTACAGGAAAAGCTGATTACAAGCCCTGATGAAGTAGACATCCACGATGTAACTACTGCAATGGCAAAGGCCCGCATGAGCCTCAACCTTGCTCAGACAGTAATTGACCGCCTCGTAACAGGCTGGAACGAAATTACTACTACTCGTTAGTTTTTTTACCTAACTACCATTCATTATTTTTCGTTTGCATTATTTCTCTTCCTATGTTATACTTAATTAAATTTAGTATGTAAATTTGGTACAAATTTCTTTAAAATTCGTTCACGGGAGGGGTCAGATGAACGAATGGCTTAAAAAGGTTACCGAGTCGGCCAAAAAAATGTGGTCGAACTGGAAGCCGATTCAAAAAGTCATATTATTTGGCATAATTGTAATTGTAATCGTTGTCATTATTGCGTCAGTAAAGCTTTCTGCAAAGCCTTCTACTGTCCGACTTTTTAATGCTCCAGTCACAGACCAGACTTCTCTTACGCAAATACTTGATCGTCTTTCTCAGGAAAATGTAAATGCATATACGAACGATGCAGGTTATATTTCTGTAGATGACGATAAAACTGCCCGCCGTATGCGCGAGATTTTGATTTCTGAAAATCTTGTTCCTTCATCAGTTGACCCTTGGGCAGGCTTTTATGACAGAAGCTGGTCTACAACCGATGCAGATCAGAATATTAAGCTTAAAAATACAATTCAAAAGCAGTTTAAACAGCATATAGAATCAATTGCAGAAATTCAGTTGGCAGATGTAAACATTGTTCTGCCGGATACTCAGCTTTTTACTGCAGATCAGAATCCTGTAACTGCAAGTGTTATTCTTAAAACAACCCCTCAGAGTAACCTTTTGCAGGACAGAA
>CAMJNC010000084.1 GCA_946407195.1 uncultured Treponema sp.
TTATCCTCAGGGCAAGTGGGATAAAAACTTTGAACTCAAAGCTTACTTCGAAAAGCTATCCGGCCGCGAGTATTATAATATAATTATGTGAGTAAAAGCTTTAATCAGACAAATCAAGATGAACTTGTAATTTACAATAAAGATGACGGAAAACTAGATGTAAAATTGTATTCCAATGAAGATGAAATTCTAAATAAAAAACACGCTTGAAAAGTATTGGTGAATTAGATAAAAATGCTATAAAATGGTAAAAAGAAAGGAAAAAAACACAAAATATGGCAGCTATAAATGACCTTATAATTCAGATTGAAGATAAAGAACTTCGAGAACGAATTGAGCAAGAATTTGATAAGTTTTCCAAACAGAAAAAATTTGGCCTTGTTTTTGAGGAGCATCTACCTGAGTGTGTTCCTCTCTATGATGTACCTATAAAAAAAGGTTGTAAGGTTGCACAAAAAGCTGGAAAGATAAACGAGTTTTACACTGTTATGCAGGTTGAAGGTGATAACGTTTACTGTACTGATAAAAAAGAATCAAAAGTCATTAATTTCTTAAAACAGGATTTAGTTTGTATTGCTGAGTTTGGTGAACCTATTTACCCTTACTTAAAACAGATTGATAGTATTTATAAATCTGATGATTCGGAACTTCCGACACATGCTCTGATACAGGCAGAAAACTATCACGCATTACAGCTTTTAGAATATCTTTATGCCGGAAAAGTGGATTGTATTTATATTGATCCACCCTATAATACCGGAGCTCGAGATTGGAAATATAATAATGACTATGTAGATTCTTCTGACACTTATCGTCATTCTAAATGGCTTAGTATGATGAAAAAACGTTTGCTATTAGCAAAGAGACTCTTAAATCCAACTGATAGCGTAATGATTGTTACGATTGATGAAAAAGAATATTTACATCTTGGTTGTCTTTTAGAAGAATTGTTTCCTGAAGCACGTATTCAGATGGTAAGCACTGTTATTGCACCGGGCGGTGCAAGTAGATTTAATGCTTTTAATAGAACAAATGAATTTGTTTTTTTTGTAATGTTTGGTTCTGCAGGTCCGCAACCGTTACCACTTAGTGATGATTGGAAAGGTAATATAAAAAGTGGAACAAGAGATACTTTACGTTGGAGAGAACTTAGAAGAGCAAGTACTAATGCAAGAAGAATTGATAGACCAAACCTTTTTTATCCAATTTATTTATCTAACGATGGAAAGAAAATTCTAGGATGTGGAGAATCTCCCTCGTTAGATGATGATTATAAATCCTGGAAGTCACCTTATAAAGATTCTATTATTATTTTTCCAATTCGTCCTAATGGAGAAGAAGGAAATTGGCAACTATCACAAAATAAACTAATGGACATGTATCAAAAAGGGTATGTGCGAATTGGTAACTTAAGAGGAAAAGAAACGGCATTCTCATATATTGCACAAGGAGAACAAGATAAAGTTGAAAATGGTTTATTTCCAATAATTGGCAGAAAAGATGATGGTTCAATAATTGTTGATGACAGTAATTATGAAGCTAATTATATTCCAAGTACTCAATGGTGGATTAATTCTCATGATGCTACACAGAATGGAACAAAACTTATAAACAATATTCTTGGAAGAGGACGATTTGATTTTCCAAAATCTCTCTACGCAGTACACGATGCAATTCGATTCTTTGTTGCTAATAAGCAGAATGCAGTCATTGTTGATTTTTTTGCAGGTTCAGGAACTACACTGCATGCAGTTAATCTTCTTAATGCAGAAGATAATGGAAAACGTCAATGTATAATGATAACCAATAATGAAGTTAGCGATGACGAGGCGAAATCACTAACGTCAAAAGGATTTAAGCCAGGTGATGCAGAATGGGAAAAACTTGGTATTGCAAACTATGTTACTTGGCCACGCACTGTATGTAGCATAAATGGTAAAGATATAAAAGGAGAAGACCTTAAAGGAAATTACATTGGTAGTGATATTCCAATGGCAGCTGGCTTTAAGGCAAATACAGTTTTCTTTAAGCTTGGATTCCTTGATAAAACTTCTGTTCAACTTGGACGACAGTTTAAGGAACTTCTACCAATTCTATGGTTAAAGGCAGGTGGCTGGGGAAAATGCCCAGAAAATGAAAAACTTTTAAAAGAGAATGTATTACCATCATATATTATTCTTCCTGAAAATCATTTTGCTGTCTTAATTGATGAAAAATTCTTTTCTGAGTTTGAACCTAAATTAAATGCCGAAAAAGAAATCTGGACAGCATTCATTGTGACTGATTTTGAAAAAGGTTTTAAGTCTATGACAAAGAGCCTTACTGTAAAGAAGTCTTATCAGCTTTATCGTGATTATCTTGATAATTTTAGAATAAATACGGAAAGAAACTAATATGAACGTTGAATTATTTCCATTTCAGACAATAGCAGTAAATGAATTAAGAGCTAAAACAGCTGAAGCTCTTGGCTCTTATTATAGAACACATACTCCACAGGTTGTTTCTCTTCAAGCTCCTACTGGTGCTGGAAAAACAATCATTATGGTTTCTCTTGTTGAAGATATTTTGTATGGAACAGAAAGTTATTCTGAGCAGCCAAATGCAATTTTCGTCTGGCTTTCTGATTCACCACAGCTTAATGAACAATCAAAAAATAAGTTTTTGAAATCAGATAAGATTTCTGTAAGTCACTGTATAACTGTTCGTGAAGATAACTTTGACCAGGAAGTTTTTGATGATGGAAACATTTATTTTATAAATACTCAAAAAATTACAAAGACAGCAAATCTTTGTAAACATTCAGATACCCGACAATATACAATCTGGGAAACTATTGAGAATACTGCAAAACAAAAATCTGACAGACTATATTTTATCATTGATGAAGCTCATCGCGGAATGCAGGATAAGAACGAGTCTGGAAAGGCAACTACTATCATGCAAAGATTTTTAAAAGGTGCTCCAGACTTTGGATTAACAGCTCCTGTTCCACTTGTAATTGGTGTAAGTGCAACAGCCGCACGTTTTAATAATCTTATTGGTGATATCAATTCAACTTTGCAGAAAGTTATAGTTAAGCC
This sequence comes from uncultured Treponema sp., assembly GCA_946407195.1. GTDB lineage: Bacteria > Spirochaetota > Spirochaetia > Treponematales > Treponemataceae > Treponema_D. Next base: position 3,081 of record CAMJNC010000084.1, read on the forward strand.
CGCAGATGTTCGTTCTTCTGGACTTTTAAAAGATAGAATCGTTATTACATATCCAAATGATGCTCAGAAAAGTAATGAAATGGCTGTATTGGATGCGGCCACTGATGAATGGATTAGTAAGGTAAAACACTGGGCTCAATATTGCAAAGAACAGCATTATAAATATATTAATCCTGTTTTTGTTATTCAGGTAAAATCCGGAACTGGTAGAAATGTTTCGGATTCAAATCTTGATGATATAATCGCAAAAATTGAAGATAAGTTAAAAATACGTTTCCACGAAAATGATATTGTTCATACTTTTGGTGATGTTTCAACTCTTACCCTAAATGGATTAAAAGTTCATCATATAGAACCAAACGACATCGTAGATGATTTAAGAGTAAAGATTGTTTTGTTTAAGGAAAATCTTTCTACTGGTTGGGACTGTCCTCGAGCTGAAACAATGATGAGTTTTAGAAAAGCTGAAGATGTAACTTATATTGCTCAGCTTTTAGGACGAATGGTTCGTACACCAATGCAGAGTCATATTAGAGTAGATGATTCTTTGAATGATGTAAGACTATTCCTCCCATATTTTAATCGCGATAACGTTGAATCTGTTGTTAAAGAGTTACAAGATTCTGAATGTGGAGACATTCCTGCTGTAATTGATTCTGAAACTATTGAGCAGCCTGTTTATAAAACTTATACAGTTCATACAGCACATTCAAGAGGCTCTACTGTTGATAATGTAAATCAAGGTGTATTTGATTTTTATGGTGATAGTTCTGAATCTATTACAGAAACATCTCAACCGCATACCAGTATTTCTGATTCAGTAAAAGAACCAGATGTTCCATATTTCCCTCAAGTTGAGAATGTTGTTGAAAAAACTACTGACGTAAGTAAACTTGATACACCTTCTACACAACATACAGATAACAAAACTACAGTTGAACAGAAATCTGAACCAGAACAAGCTGAGTTGTTTATTTCTACAATTGATAGAGAAGCTGTAACCAAGTTTATTAATGATACGGCTTTGCTGACCTATGTTGTCCGTTCTGTAAAGATTTCTAGCTACTTGAAATCTCTGACTTCTCTCGTTTCCCTTTTGACTCATCAGAATATAGACCTTAGTGCTCTGGGAACTATTACAAAAGATGTTGTGGATATGATTCATCAATATGCTGAAAAACTCAGAGCTTCTGGAGATTATGAACAGAAGGCAAAAGATATTTTGACTTACAAATTATCAATTAAAATATTTGATGTATTTGGAAAGGATTTATCTGAGGGTCAGATAAAAGATTCTTTCTATCTTAGTAATACGGAATTAGACAGACAACTTAGAGCTGTAGATTCAAAGCTTGCAGGTTTTGGATTCCCACAGGCTTACGGTCAACAATACTATGATCCGGATAAACCAGATGATTTTAAGATTGACTGTATTTTGTTTGCAATTGATGAAGAATGTATGGCGGAATTGAATAAATATGCTGAAAAGAAATTCCACGAATACAATGATGCAAACCGCCGTTATATCGTTGAAAAAAGCGAATCTGTAAAAAAACAGTACAGCGACATTATTTCTGATGGTGATATTGTAAGTAAACATAACTTCTCTTTGCCAGAAGAAATTATTGTTCCAGAAGATTCAACAGGAAAAGAATATTCGAATCATCTTTTTGCTGATGAAAAAACTGGTAAGGCAAAGATAAAACTTAATACATGGGAAGATGGCGTTATTGAAGAAGAACAGGAACGTTCTGATTTTATATGTTGGATCAGAAACTCTTCAAGAACTTCCTGGTCTCTTACAATTCCGTATGAGATTAATAATGTAGTAAGACCTGCTTATCCCGATTTCTTGATTATTCGAAGGGATAAAAAATCTCAAACAGGATATGTAATTGATATTCTTGAACCTCATAATCCTGATTTTAAGGATAACTTACCAAAGGCAAAAGGTTTTGCTAGATATGCTGAGGCAGAACCTAAGATTGGTCGAATTCAGTTGATTCGTAAGGCAAAAGATGGCAGGAAATATAGATTTAAGAGATTGGATTTTTCTAAAGGTGAAATTAGACAGAAGGTTTTAGCTATGCAGACTTCTGATGAGCTTGACCATTTGTTTGATACTGATGGATTTTTTGAGTAAGGAATAATATGTCTACAAGTACAAATGCAATAATTTCTACAGTTGCTCCTCATACGGTAAAAAAGTTTGAGTTAATATCTAATTATGTTGATGGATGGGCAAGAAAAATATTTGGATTTAAAAAATCTAAAGGTGTTATTTATATAGATTGTATGTCAAATAGTGGGATATACACACAAGAGGGAAATATTGTAAAAGGCACTGCTATCCGTGTTGCGGAAAAAATGAATGATATAATTGTAAACTATCCGAATAAAAAAGCCATTTTAATATTCAATGATTTTAGTAAAGAAAAAATTGATTTGCTTAAACAAGAAATAAACAAGCTTAATCTAAACAGTAATATTGAAGTTTATTATCGTTGTGAAGATAGGTCTGACTTTTTACATAGCTTAGCTCTAGATAATTGGGAAAACTTTAATACATTACTTGTTTATGATCCTTATAAGGCTGAAATAGATTGGAATGCAATTACTCCATTTCTGAATACTTGGGGTGAAGTGATTATAAATCATATGGTATCTGACACAAATCGAGGTGCTGCCCAAGCAAGAAGGTCAGATGTCGTGAATAGATATGAGGAAACCTATCAAAAAGATATTTCCTCAATTATTGAAATGGGAAGAAATAAAGAACAACTTGAAAAAATTGTTGAGGCAATAATAAATAGAAAATCTGAAAAGCAACATCATATAGCATCATTTCCTTTTTTCACTAGAACAAATGGTCTTCTTTACAATCTAATTCTTTGTACTACAAATATTGAAGGATTAAAACTATATAAAAAAACTGCATGGAAACTCTTTGGTGGAAAATCTTCGATGAAAAATACTCATGATGATCCAAGTCAATTAAGTTTTGATTTTGGAACAGATTTTGAATTGAATACTATTCCTGATTCTAGTTGTTATACAATTTCTGATATTGCACGATATATTTTTAAGAACTATAAAAATAAAAAGACTGTTTTTCTTGATGAAATTTATAATGATTTAGATAAACATCCTGTTTTTCCAAGTGATGGATTTAAGCAAGAAATTAAGAATGAATTACGTAAACTTGGTGCAGAAATATTAAAAGATAGTATTTCATTTCCATAAATAAGGAGATGGATAGGAAATGAAAACAAAAATTGAATGGACTGATAAAACTTGGAATCCCATCACGGGCTGTACAAAACACTCTGCCGGTTGTGCTAATTGTTATGCAGAAATGATGTCGCTACGATTAAAAGCCATGGGAATAAAAAAATATGAAAATGGATTCTCAATTACCTTACATGATGAGTGCCTTGAAGAACCTTTGCATTGGAAAGGTAGTAACAATGTATTTGTATGTTCGATGAGTGATTTATTTCATGAAAACGTGTCTTTTGAATTTATTGATAAAGTCATGGAAATAATAAAAAAGACTAAAAACAACAGGTACCAAATTCTAACAAAACGAGCTGAAAGAATGGCAGAATATTTTTCTTGTCGTTCTATTCCTAAAAATGTTTGGTTGGGTGTTACTATCGAGGATGAAAATGCCAAGTTCAGAATTGAATTTTTAAGGGATTTAAAAGCTTCTATAAGATTTTTATCATGTGAACCTTTATTAGCAGATTTAGGTGAGATTGATTTAAAAAATATTGATTGGATTATCGTAGGAGGAGAAAGTGGACCTAAAGCCCGGCCTATGAAAGAAGAATGGGTTTTATCTATAAAAGAACAAGCTGATAAATTTGGAATTGCTTTTTTCTTTAAACAGTGGGGTACTTGGGGAAGTGATGGTATAAAACGAAATAAAAAAAGAAATGGAAAATTGTTAAATGGTGAAATCAAACAAAACACTCCTGTTTTGAGTAAAAATACAGAAGTCAGTTTTAATTATAATTCTCTTAAGATTTTAGGATTTGAAAATGTTTATGGAAATAAGTCTTTAGTGTTCGAGTTGCCTCTAAAAAATAACAAAACGGCCTTTATGAGAATTGATTGTGGATGTATTGATGACCAAAAATTCATTCTTATGTTGGATATAAAAAAAATTTTGGCTTCAATAGATTTTAGAAAAAAACTTTGTGATGGTACTTTATTTATGAATTCAGAAGATGCTCCAAATTATATTAGAAATAAAATAAAAAATTGTTTGGAGGGATTTTCAAAAGGATTAACAAATCCTGTTCCGTTAGCCGAAATTTCTTATTGTATAGATGAAATACAATTTGTAAATGGTATAACAAGAATGTCTTATCTCGTTTTCTTTTGTGATTCTTCGATACCGATAGAATGTGATAAAGATTCTGTAGAATCATTATTTAGTTTATTTGGTGATAAAAATTTTGAACCTCATTCATTGAAAGAATATCGTATGGAATATGAGAACAGAAGTTGCAAATAAGGAGATATTATGAACCAAGAACTTATAACAGCAGTTGAAACAATAAAAACAGCAATCTTACAGTCTCAATATCAGGCAGCTAAAGAAACGACCAGAGTTCAGTTAATTCTTTATTATGGAATTGGACGATATCTTTATTCTAAAAAGGGGAAGAAATCGTGGGGAACGAATGTTCTCGAAACTATTAGTTCACAGTTGAGAAATGAACTACCAGGATTAAGAGGTTTTTCTGCAACCAGTCTGAAGAAAATGAGATTGTTTTATGAAAACTGGAGTTTCTTGGAAGATACTAATTCGTCCGTTATAACGGACGAATTAGACGTCAAAAGTTCAAAATCGTCCGATGTGACGGACGATTTTAAGGGAATTATTCCAATATCTGATTTTAAATTATCAGGTGTTAATTTAAGTGATTTTCCTGTAGAAGATTTTTTTAAGGTTCCTTTTTCACATCATGTAGAAATTTTTAGTAAAGTAAAAAATCTGCAAGAACGTTACTATTATATTCATCGCGTTGTAGAAGAAAACTTACAGGTTGATACTCTGGAAATCTTAATCAAAAAAGAAGCTTATAAACATCAGAAGGAGCTTCCAAACAATTTTGAACGAACAATTACTCCAGATGCATTAGCTCGAAAAGCTGTTGAAATGTTCAAAGATGAATACTTGCTGGATTTTATAAATGTAGAAGAGATAGGTGAACGAGATGCTTCTGATGTAGATGAAAGAGTAGTGGAGAAGGCAATTATTCATAATGTTAAAAACTTCATTATGACATTTGGAAAAGATTTTGCTTTTGTTGGAGATCAGTATCATCTTGAAGCCTTTAATGAGGAATTCTTTTCTGACTTGCTTTTCTTTAACCGTGAATTAAATTGTCTTGTGGTTGTTGAATTGAAGCGTGGTGAGTTTAAGCCTGCATATCTTGGTCAACTTAGCGCTTATCTCAGAATTGTTGATGATAAGATAAAAAAGCCTCATGAAAATCGAACAATCGGTATTGTTCTTTGTAAAAGTATGAATAAACAGTTTGCAGAATATGTTATTCAGGATTATGACAAGCCAATGGGAGTAACAACTTATAAATCACTTTCAGAAATGCCAGAAGATATGCAGAAGGTTCTGCCTGATATTGATGATATGAAAAAGATTTTGTAAGTATTAAAACACCGAACAAGTAACCGTACAAGTAACCGTACAAGTAAAAAAAACTGCTACAATTTGTAGCAGTTCTATAAAAGGGACGTTTTATCCTTTCACCTCAATAACCCGAATTGCAAAGGTGTCATCGGCGATGCAGATTTCACCGGTGGCAACTACTTTGCCCGAGCGGATAATCTGTGCAGGATTACCGGCCCGCTGCTTTAAGGTAATGTATGACCCCTGGTGCAGTGCTGCGATTTCTTCCTTTTTTAGAGATGCGCTTCCCAGCTGAATTGAGATATAATCTTTTTCGGTGTATTCAGTTTCTGAAAGCTGAGTTGTTTCTGCAATTTCAATTCCAAAAAGTTCATCGATGCAGACGGTTTTACCGGTGTGGATTATGCGGTTTTCAAACACGACATCCAGGCCATCAGTTTCTTTTTTATCAAGAATAAGAATCTTGCCGGGCTCAAGTTCAACATTTTCAGGATGGAAGCGACCGAGCTCTACAAAAATATTATCTGGCTTTTCATGATTTTTGATATTTGAAAGATTTTGAATTTTTATTTTGTCATTTTCGCCGCTGAAATAGCCGTTCATTAAAAGCTTATCAATTAAAACATCACTGAACTGAAAATTGATATAGCCTTCTGTATCACCAAGCTTTGCCTTTATTCCCATCATCAAAAGCATGCGGCGTTCTTCCTGTCGTGAATTGTTTCCGGTTCCTGCTGCTGTTCCTTTTTCAAATGGAATTGGATTTGCTAGATTGAGTTTGCCGCCTGTCAGCTGTTCAACATTTTTATAAAAAACATCAACAATTATCTTCAGAAAGTAATTCTTAAAGACATCAAGATCAAAAGCTGTTATAGGAGCATGCTTTGAATAATCCTGTTTAAGTAAAGCCTTTGCAAGCTGAGGGTCAATTTCTACTGTAAAGCCTCCATCAGTCTGG
>CAMJNC010000085.1 GCA_946407195.1 uncultured Treponema sp.
AAAATATTACGGTTCTCGAAAATCAGAGTGTAGATATCCAGAAAAATATCATCTCACTACGAATGCTTCCATTCGATATGATTCTTCGCCCGATAAAGCGTTCTATTGTTGCAGAAGCTCTTAAGGCAGAAAAGAATATTGAGTTTGATATTCCGCAGTCAGAAATTACAATTGATAAATTTATTCTTGAAAAGCTTCCTATAGTTTTAATTCATCTTGTGCGTAATGCAATAGATCACGGAATTGAAACTAAAGAAGAACGTAAAAAGCTTGGAAAGCCGGAGAAGGGAATTATTTCTGTTTCGGTAAGTCAGGTTTCGAACCGCATTTTTGTAAATGTAAAGGATGACGGCCGCGGAATCGATTACGAAAAAATCCGCCAGAAGGCGCTTAAGCTTTTCCCTGAGCGCGAGGCAGAGCTTCTTAATGCAGATGACACAGAGCTTTTACAGTTTATTTTCAGTTCGGGATTTTCTACAAAGGACGAGCTCACCGAGCTTTCTGGCCGCGGAATTGGACTCGATGTTGTACGTACAGAAATGGATAAACTCAAGGGAAAAATCTCGGTTACAAGCGAGCTTAATAAAGGAACTGATTTTGAGCTTTCACTTCCTGCTTCTCTTGCAACTCAGGACGGACTTTTTGTTACTGTTTCTGATAATTCTTATCTTATTCTTTCTCACTACATCAGGGAAATTGTAACTGTAAATAAATCTGATTTCCTTGAAATGCAGCATGGTCCGGTTTTAAATATTCATAATGCGCTTATACCGATTTTCGATTTTGATATTATTAATCCAAATCATAAAAAGCAGACAAATACTGTAAATGAAATTTCTGTTATTGTTCTGGAATATTTAAATAGAAAAATTGGTGTAAAGGTAGATAAGATTCTGCATTATGGAACCGTAGTAATTAAGCCGGTTCCGCCGATTCTTAAAAACTTTAATGCCCTGCAGGGAGTTGTATTTGATGATAATTACCGCATTATCCCTGTACTTAATATTCCGGATATTATCCGCCGCTTTAAGATTGTTAATGTTTACGACGTTAAAAATCTTGAAGTTCGTAAAATGCCAAAAATACATTCTGTTCTTGTTGTTGATGATTCTCATACAACAAGAAACATTGAAAAGATTATTCTCGAAGCAGAAAATTACACCGTTTCTACTGCAGTAGATGGAATTGATGCTCTTGAAAAAATGAAACAGCATTCCTTTGATCTTGTAGTTACAGATGTAAAAATGCCTCGAATGGACGGCTTTGTTCTTCTTCATAACATGCGTCATAAAGAAGAGCTTAAGGATATTCCTGTTATTATGGTTTCTTCTGTATTCGAAAGTGATACTCTGGAAAAGGCTAAGAATCTTGGAGCTCAGGGCTATATTGTAAAATCTGATTTTGAACGAGAAAACCTGACTGCAAAGGTAAAGGAGCTGCTTAATGAGTAAAAGTGAAAAAACATTAATTTACGTTGCAGAAGCTTCTAAGGTTCTCTCAAAAATTATTTGTACCGAGCTTGAAAAACAGAAATATGAGGTACGTGTTTTTGATGACGGATATGAGGTTTTAAAAGCCTTTGTAAAAGAACCTCCACAGCTTTTGATTACAGACAAGGTGCTTAATACAATAGATGGAATGGAGCTTTGTAATGTATTAAAAACAGGCTCTTCAAAAAGCGATGTCCCGGTAATTGTAATTTCAACAGAGAAAAAGATTTTTGATTTCTGGACAAACGAATTACTGGCTAATAAGGCAATTACAGTTTCTGCAGGAAATATTGAAGAGCTGAATACTGCTGTAAAAGAGCTGCTCAATCAGAATTATATTACAGTAGATTCATTCTACTCAGATAAAAAGACTTCTGGAGAAGAGAGCGCTGTAGATATAAGGCTTGCTGCCTGGATGGTTAATTCCATTAATAAGAGTGACAACCTTTTTACAATGACAAAAAATGTAATGAGTCTTTATAAGGATGTAAAAGATTTAGAGTATCTCGTAGGAAATCTTTTCAGAATGCTTTATAAGGCTTGTGAATATGATGCAATAACTCTTATTGTAGATTCTAATAGTGCAAAGGTTTTTAAAACCGGAATAGAGCATTTTAATTCTTCTGTAATAGAAGAGTTCTGGAACATCTGCAAAACTGAGTTTGAGCTTAAGGCAAAGAAAAAGCATAAGATTAATTACGAAGAAAAACGCTTCATTCAGATTGCAAATCCGACTGGAGAACTCAGCTTTGACTTTGGTCCGAACGAGACTTCTACAGAAAAATTTGAATCATATTATTCTTATGAAATAAAAGATGGAAACACCTTTGTAGGAACTCTGCATCTGGCTTCTACAAGAAAAAAGATTTTCAACTATAAAGTTCAGTCAACACTTGATTTTATTATGCCGTACCTTGCAAGTATTCTTCAGGAGGCAGCTTTCAGAAATCAGCTTGTACAGCAGGAGGCAAAGCTTAGGGCGGCGTTCTCTAAGTTTGTACCAGAGCAGGTTATTGATGACTTTATTGTTTCTGATGATGATTCGGAGCTTCAGCGTAACAATGAAAAACGAAACGTAGTAGTTTTAATGTGCGATATACGAAGTTTTACAACCATAAGCGAAATAAACAAGCCTGAAGATGTCGTAAACTTTTTGAATACCTATTTTACCCGCATGGTAGAAATTGTAAAAAAGTATGGTGGTACTGTAGATAAGTTTATCGGCGATGCAATTATGGTTTTGTTTGGAGCGCCAATCAGCTACAACGATAATGCAAAAAGAGCAGTGCAGGCTGCAATTGAAATGTATGCACAGCTCGGTTCAATTCCATGCAGTCAGCTTAAGTTCCCCGAAGGAATCAGCCTGGATATTGGAATTGGTATTCATTACGGAGACGTTATTGTAGGACAGATTGGTAGTAGTGATAAAACAAACTACACGGTAATTGGAGATACGGTAAACCTTGCTTCGCGACTGGAGGGACTTACAAAGCTTTACGGTGCAAAAATTGTAATTTCTCAGGCAGTACGCGATGAAATAGAGGAAGATGATTCTATGAATCTTCTGCTTCTGGATTCTGTAAAGGTAAAAGGAAAAAAGGAAGCCGTATTTATTTACAGGGTAGATGCAAAGGCTCTGCCGAAGGATTTTACACAGGCCTACGAAAAAGGCTTTAAATCTTATAACGAGGGAGCCTTTAGTCTTGCAATTCCTTATTTTGAAAAGGCTGTAAAGCTTTTACCGCAGGATAAGGCTGCAAAATTAATGCTGGATCGCTGCAACGAGTTTGCAGTTAATAAACCTGAAAACTGGGATGGCGCAATTGCGCTTACGTCAAAATAAAATAAAGGCGTTTAAGAGGAGGACGCATGAATATTATAGAAAGATTCAAAAAGAAAGAAAACGTTGTTACCGATGAAAGCTTTAATAAGGAGATGTTTAAAGGGGTTATTGGCTGGGATTTATTATTACAGGCGCTAACAGTTGTGTATTGTATTTTCCTTGCAGAGATTCCTTCGGCAAGACTGCCATTTTCTATTATTTCGGGATTTTTGATTTGTATAGTGCTTCATTTCTTTATGTATTGTGCAACAAACAGTCTGTTTACACAGTCAATTTCTGAAGATCTCGAAACCTTTTACTGCTATGAAACTACAGAAAAAGAACGCACTAAGCTTGTAAAACGTCTGATGAAATTGCCGAATTATATTTCTATTGAGCTGATGACAATTTATACCTTCTGTAGTTTAGCCTGGGTTATATTGCTTTCATATGTTATAAAACTCGATACTGAATCAATAATTCTGATGGCTGCAATGCTTTATTTTGGCGCTTATATTTCTGCAGTTTACATAATCTCTACAACTGCACAAAAGATTTGTACCAGGCATGCTGCCAACGTAATAGCTAAGGGTGTTTCAAAAGCAGAGGTAGATAAAAAACATACCTTTGGAATTAAATCGACAATACTCGTAACAATACAGATGTTTATGCTGCTTGTATTTACTTTTGTTTTTATATTCCTGCTTGCATGGCGTGCTTATGCTTCTTATATGACAGCAAAGCTTCTTTTCCCCCGCCTGATTCTTATTGTACTGGTAAGTTGCGGCTCATATGTTTTCTTCTCAACTCAGTTGTTTAAGCGAATGATGGTTTCTGTTAATAGTATGAGAGAGCTTTTAAGCGGAATAAACAGAGACAATCTTCATAAGGTTCAAAAGGCTCCTACAAGTCTTGCCAATGAGTTTATGTATAACATGTATCTCATTAATACAGTTGTAGATATTCTGCAGGGAATCCTTAAAGAAAGTCAGAGAATCAGTATGTCGGTTGTAGAATCAAGCAACGAGCTTTCTGTTATTTCCCGCGAAACGGCAGTTACTTCTCTCGAGCAGAATTCCGGAGTTAAGGAGCTGCTTTCCGCAATGGAACAGACAGATAATCTTTCTAAAAATATTGCAGAAAAAATTGGTGAGGTTTCTATTGTTGCTAAAAAGACAACAGACAATATTGTAGACGGCTTTGAAATCCTTAAGATGAATATGAGTAAGCTTGACGAAATTAAGTCGGCAAACGATACAACTGTTGAAGGAATTAAACGTCTTACAGAAAAAATCAATGGTATTTCTGATATTGTAAGAATCATCAATGGAATTGCAGACCAGACAAATATCATTGCCTTTAATGCTGAAATAGAAGCTTCAAGTGCCGGTGATATTGGTGAGAACTTTGCGCTTGTAGCAAATGAAATCCGCCGCCTTACAAACAATACAATTCAGTCTACAAACGAGATTCGAAAAAGAATTATTGAAATACAGCATTCTTCCGAGGAGCTGCTTACTTCATCTCAGAATGGCAGCAATAAGATTCTCGCAGGAACAAAGATTATCAATGAACTGAATGATCGTTTTGAGGAGCTTAAGAATTCCTCTGAAACAATGGATTATGCTTCGAGCGATATTAAGACAATCATAGAGCAACAGACCTCTTCCTTTGCTCAGATTGTAGTAACGCTGCGACAGATTACTGCTGCTTCAGAAACCTTCTCAACTTCAACACAAAAAATCAGCGATTCTGCACAGAATCTGTGTCTCATTTCTACAAAATTAAAAAATCTCCAGCCGGAAGACATGGGAGAATATAACGCCGAAACTGAAAGCACTCAGGCAGAAGTGGATGCTATAGTTGAATCAATGTCCAGAGAGGTGAAATAATGAAACAGAACGAAAAATATCAGTCACTTGAAAAGAAAATTTTAAGGGCAAGTCATCTTCCTGATATTGCCTGCGGAGTAATACTTCTCTTGTATACGGTATTCATTATGAACTTGAAATTTGTGACACACTGGCCGTTAATTCTTATTGTTATAGCTGGTGTACTTTTTGCGCAGTTCGTGTTGTCTACTATTACAAATCATCTCCTTATGAGTAAGACTTCTGCAGATATTGAAAAGTGGGAATCAGAAGGAATGAATCAGGAAGAGCGTACAAAGCTGTTTTTAGATTTGCACAGTCTTCCGAGAAAAAAGCATAACGAAGCATTTATTTATTTTGCCGTATGTTCTTTTGGTCTTGCTGCAGCCTATCACTTTATTTATCATATCACCCTCAGCTTGAACTTTGTAAGTCTGGTAAGCTGTCTGCTTGGTTCTTATGTTGCAAGACTCCTCGCGTATGCAAATACCCGTAAGATCTGTAATGAATATGCGTGCCGTGTTGTAGAGCAGGGAATTGATGAAAGAATACTTACAAAGAAAACAGAATACGGAATGACCTCCGTAAAAACCTTTTATCTTTATTGTATTGTACCAATGGTTTGGGGTGTTCTGATTTCTGTAATGCTTTTTTACGTATATTTTTATAACAATGTACCTTCTTCTGCAGGCTTCCTTTCTTTTGATATTAATGGACCTGGTCTGCGTAAAATTCAGCTTTCGCGTATCGCCGTTGTACTTTTAATAAATACTGTAATTGGTATTGTTGCAATTTATTCGTTCTTAAAGCAGATTCTGTTCTCTACGAATAAGCTTCAGACCTCAATGCAGCATATTATTAAGAATGATATTTTTACGGTAAATCTTGTACCAACTGATTTTGAATCGGAAATATCTTACAACCTTTATCTTATAAACCAGATTGTATTATTGTTCCGTTCTATTCTGGATGATATTCATCAGATTGGAAATACAATGATTGAGCCTATCAACGGACTTACAGAAATTGCGCAGTCTACAGCATCAACTTCACTGGAGCAGTCTACCGGTGTAAAAGAGATTCTTGCGACAATGGAGGATACAGACCGTCAGACAAGAACTATTGTAGATAAGATTGCTGATGTAACAACTGTAGCAGAAGGAACAGAAAACAATGTTAGCGCCGGTTTTGAAACACTTCAGTCTAATCTTGATAAGATGACAGAAATTACAGAAGCAAATATTTCTACAATTTCTGGAATCCGTGATCTTGGTGAAAAAATTGGAGGCATCTGGGAAATTGTAAAAATCATCAACGATATTGCAGATCAGACCCGAATCATCGCCTTCAACGCCGAGCTTGAAGCTTCCAGTGCCGGAGACAGCGGAAAGAACTTCCATATTGTTGCTAACGAAGTTCGCCGTCTTGCAGCTGGTATTACAAACTCTGTAGACCAGATTAAGGAACGCATTACCGAAATTCAGCATTCTTCGGATAACCTGATTATTACATCTGAAAGTGGTACAGAAAAAATCCGCGAGGGTCTTGAGCTTTCAGAAAAGCTTAAGGAAAAGTTTAATGATATTCAGAGCTCTTCAGAAATCACCGTTGAATCTGCAAACCAGATTAAAGAAATTATTAATCAGCAGTCTACAGCCTTTGATCAGATTGTAGCAACGGTACGTCAGATTTCTTCGGGAATTGAAAACTTCTCAACCTCTACGGGAACAGTTAATAATACAGCACAGAAACTTAAAGAAGCTGCAAATCTTCTGGAGAATCTGCATACACAAATTATCTCATCTGAGATATAATGTGTACCTATGAATTCTAAGTTTACATCTGTGTTAGCCAGTGCGGGGCTGCTGCTTGCAGCCACAATCTGGGGCTTTTCGTTTGTCACTGTAAAAGACAGCCTCGATTATATCGGGGCCTTTTATATGATTGCCTACCGTTACACAATTGCGGTGGTAGTTATGTCTCTGATTTTTATTAAAAAGTGGAAGCTGCTTTCGTGGGACTATATTAAGCACGGCGCTTTTACCGGGCTCTTTTTGTTTCTGGCCTACGTAACTCAAACCGTTGGCTGCGATTATACTACAGCCGGAAAAAACGCATTTCTTACAACCTTCTATGTAATTATGATTCCAATTTTAACCTGGCTGCTGTTCCGAAAGCGTCCGCGCTTTTATGTGTTTATTGCAGCTGCCATGTCGCTTACCGGAATAGGACTTCTGGCGCTTGGTTCAGGTGATAAGGGAATTAATATTGGTGATGTGCTCACGCTGATTTGCGGTGTGTTTTTTGCGCTTCATATAATCTTTACGGAAAAATACAATAAAAACGGTGGAGACCCGCTTTTTCTGACTCTGCTTCAGTTTATTTTTACAGCTGTAGCCGGCTGGCTTACAGCACCGTTTTTTGACGGAGCTTTTCCTATGGCAACCACCTTTACCGGAAGGGTAGTAGGTTCAATGCTTTATCTTGGTCTTTTAAGTACAATGGTTGGCTTCAGCTTGCAGAATATAGGACTTAAATATGTACAGTCTTCCATTGCATCACTGTTTTTAAGCTTTGAGTCTGTTTTTGGAATATTGTTCAGCACGCTGATTTTACATGAAGCATTTACGTTGAAGATGTTCTTCGGTTGTTTGCTGATTTTCCTGGCTGTTATATTAGCTGAGAATGGGTGGAGAATATTTAAAGCTACCAGTGGTAAATACAATTGCATAAATATTGAATAAATATGCAAAAAAATGTATATTAATGCATTAGAGGTGTTTTTATGAAAAAGTCTATAGTAATTGTTGCAGCTCTTTCAGCTGTTTTTGCATTCACAGGATGTTCTAAATCTAAGGTTGTAATTAATTCCGCTGCAGACCTGGCCGGAAAGAAAGTTGGTGTACAGGCTGGTACAACAGGTGAAGCCTGGGTACAGGATAATGTAGCTAATGTACAGGTTGTATCATTCAAATCTGGTATGGATGCTGCCCTCGATCTTAAGAATCGTGCAATTGATGCAGTAGTTCTCGATGAACTTCCAGCTAAAGCAATTGTAGAACGCAATCAGGATTTGAAAATTATCCGCGATTCAGAGTTTACAAATAACAAGGAAGCATACGCTATTGCTGTAAAGAAAGGCAATGCAGAACTTCTTGCTTCTATTAATAATACAATTCAGGGCATGAAAGAGAGTGGAGAATATGAAGCTCTCGTAAATGCATTTATGCCAGCTGATGGAAAGATTTCAGTTCCTGCTGCCGAAGGAAACTCTGGAAGCAAGGTTGTAAAGCTTGGTACAAATGCTGCTTTCCCTCCATTTGAATATGTTGAAGGAAAGAACATTGTTGGTTTTGATATTTCTATGGGACAGAAAATTGCAAAGAACGCAGGTATGAAGCTTGAAGTTGTTGATATGGCATTTGACAGCTTGATCCCAGCTTTGCAGTCTGGAACAATTGATTTCATAGCAGCAGGTATGTCTGTAAACGAAGAACGCAAGAAGAACGTAGACTTCTCTGATACATATTTCGAATCAGAGCAGGTAATCATCGTCCGCAAGTAAGCGTAAATCGAAAATGATTCAATCTTTTATTGACACAATGATAAACGGGCAGCGTTACATGCTGATAGTACGCGGCCTGGGAACCACAATTCTCATCGCCATCTGTGCTATTTTAATTGGTACGGTGCTCGGTTTCATTCTTGCTCTTATGAAGGTTTCAGGAAATAAGATCCTGAAGCCTATAGCAGAGCTGTATACAACTGTTCTTCGCGGTATTCCTCTCGCAACCCAGCTTATGATTTTCTATTTTGTAATTTTTGCACCGCTGGGACTGAATCGTCTTTTGGTTGCAATTCTTGCTTACGGATTTAACTCAGGTGCATATTGTACAGAGATTTTCCGTGCGGGAATTCAGGGAATTGATCCGGGACAGACAGAAGCAGGCCGTTCACTCGGCTTGAGTCAGTGGCAGACAATTTTTAAGATTGTTCTTCCACAGGCTGTAAAGGCTGTACTCCCTACTTATACAAGTGAATTCATTGTTTTGATAAAAGAAACTTCTGTTGCAAGCTTTATTGCCGTAATGGATATGACAAAGGCCGGAGATATGATTCGTAATGCAACCTATAATGCATGGATTCCTCTGCTTACCTGTGCGGCAATATATCTGATTCTTACAGTAGGTCTTACAAAGCTCTTTGGCAGACTCGAAAAAAGGATGGCAAAAAGTGATAGAAGTTAAAAATCTCAAAATCAGCTTT
>CAMJNC010000086.1 GCA_946407195.1 uncultured Treponema sp.
AATCCAACGAACAGTCTTCTTTTGAAGCAACGCCAAAAAATCCGCCCATTTCAAACTTCCTATAAAAAAATATGCGGATATTATATTGATTTTACAGATTTATTGCAAACGGCTGATTTAGCTGATTCAGGCTGATTTAAGCGTCAATCTGGAAAAGAGTTCCTGCCATTGGTTTTGCGCCTGCAAGCAGGAAAGACTGCTGAGCAACAGTCTGCTGAATCTGCTTCTGATACTGTTCAATGAGGGCTTGAGCCTGGTCATCGCTGATGTCTGAAACAGATTCCTTCGGCTTATTCTGAATTGCAGAAATGCGGTCTATAAGTGAGTTTAAGATTCTGATTTTGCTGATTGAAACACCCTGCTGTCCGTTACCGGCTGCAACGCCAGAAACATGGTCAAAGTGTGAGTAGAGAAGTGCCGAGCGACTTACAGGAACATAAAGCTTCCCTGCTGCGCCACCAACGGCACCGCTGTAAGAGTAAGCATTACTGAAATTTCCAATAGCACTTGTCATTTTTGAACTCCAACCCCTCTCTTTCTTAATTTTCGGAACCCCAGAAAAAAAGATTAGCATTTTTGACTGAAGGCAAAAAATACGTTAAACTGTTTTTTATGGATATTAAATGGATTGTTTTGGGCATCGCACTTGTGATGTACCTGCTTGTTATTATTTTTCAGGAAAAGAAAGTGTGGATGACTTCGGTAGCGGCTCTTGCTGTAGTTATTCTTGGTTTTTTGTGTCAGGGCGGCGCAATCGGCGGTAATGTATTTGAACAGTTAACTGGCCCGACAGCACTTTTTTATCATATCTTTTTTGAGCTGATAAACTGGAATATCCTTATGATTTATGTGGGCAGTATGATTATTGCCGCACTCTTTATTTATTCGCGGGTCCCTGCACGCATCGCAGACGCGCTGGTTACAATTTCGCCAAGCACCGGAATTGCCGTAGTATTAATTCTCGCAATGACCGGTATTATTTCGATTTTCGTTGAAAACGTAGCAACTGTTCTTGTAATGGCACCAATTGCTCTCGCGCTTTCAAGAAAGCTTAAGTTGAATCCGGTTCCATTTATGATTGGTCTTGCTCTTATGTCAAACCTCGAAGGAACTGCAACCTTAGTTGGTGACCCTCCAAGCATGATTTTTGCAAGCTACGCACATTATACCTTCAACGACTTCTTTGTATCTCAGGGAAAGATTTCTATTTTCTTCTTTATTCAGGCAGGTCTTTTAGTTGGATGTATTTTCTTTTACTGCTTCTTCAGCAAGGCAAAGGAAAAAGCAACTGTAGATAAGGAAGAAGTAATTTCATATGTTCCGCTCTGGCTGCTTTTGATTATGATTGCAGGTCTTGCTGCAATTTCATTTATGAGCTCCGAGCTCGGCTACAGCTCAGGCTGCTTTGTTCTTGGTCTTGGTCTTATCGGGCTTTTATGGTATCGCCTTAATCAAAAGAAATCTGGAAGCGAAATCTGGCAGCTTGTAAAGGAACTGGACTGGGAAACAATTGCATTCCTCATCGGCATTTTCGTAGTTGTAGGAGCTATCAGCGAAACAGGTCTGCTCGGCGACTTTGCACTCTGGCTTGCACACGTTACAGGAGGCAGTAAGTTCCTCGGCTTCCTTTTGATTCTTTTGTTCAGTATTTTGATTTCTGGTTTTGTAGATAATGTTCCATATATTATTGTAATGCTTCCGGTAGCAGGAAACCTCGCTCAGGCAATGGGTATTCAGAAGGAACTCTTTATGTTTGCACTTTTGATTGGTTCTTGTCTTGGTGGAAACCTCACTCCATTTGGAGCATCGGCAAATGTTGTTGCAATGGGAATATTAAAAAAGGAAGGTCATCCAATAACCTTCCCTGGTTTCTTAAAAATCAGCGCACCATTCACAGTGCTCACAACTGCTGCGGCTGCGGCACTGCTCTGGGCTATCTGGGCTTAACAACTATACGTTAAACTTAAAGAACAGAACGTCTCCGTCCTGTACAACGTATTCCTTACCTTCCTGTCGGTACTTGCCGGCTGCCTTAATTGCAGCTTCGTCCTTGTACTGGCGAAGGTCATCAATTGTATAAGCTTCGGCCTTGATAAAGCCTTTTTCAAAGTCTGTGTGGATTACGCCGGCAGCGCGTGGAGCCTTGTCGCCTGCGTGAATTGTCCAGGCACGGCACTCATCTGGTCCGCCTGTAAAGAAGGTGCGAAGTCCCATAAGGTGATATGTCTTGCGGGCAAGAACAGCGAGACCACTTTCTGTAAGACCAACTGAATCCATAAAGTCCTTGCGGTCAGCCGGGTCAGTAATCTCAGCCAAATCAGCTTCGAACTTACCGCAGATTACAACAACTTCTGAATGCTCTTCATCAGCATACTTCTTTACAACTTCAACATATTTATTTGTCTGTGCTTCGATAGAATCTTCATCAACGTTAGCTACATAAATTGTAGGCTTCATTGTGAGAAGGAACATATCGTAGAGTGCGTTCTTTTCATCATCCGTCAAATCAGCTGTGCGTGCACATTTTCCGTCCTGGAGAAGTGGCTTAATCTTTGCAACAGCAGAAATCCATGGAGCGTATTTCTTTTCTTCTTCTTTTCCAAGTGAGCGGATAGCACGGGTAACCTTGTCCTGGCGGGCTTCGATTGTGTTCAAGTCTGCCTGACAGAGCTCCCAGTTAATAGTAAGAATATCGCTTTCAGGGTCGATTGGGGCTGCTTCGTTTGCATTGTCGCGAACGTGCATAATATCCGGGTTATCAAAACAGCGTACAACATGAGCAATTACAGAACACTCGCGGATGTTTGCAAGGAATTTGTTTCCAAGACCTTCGCCGTTGCTTGCACCCTTAATGAGTCCCGCAATATCAACAAACTTTACGCTTGCAGGAGTCTTCTTTTTTGGATTGTGAATGCTTGCAAGAAAGTCCAGACGCTCATCTGGCAAATCAACAATACCAATGTTAGGATCAATTGTACAGAAAGGAAAATTCTCTGCCGCAGCAGGAGCCGCAGTCAAAGCCGAAAAAATAGTAGACTTTCCAACGTTTGGAAGTCCAACAATACCACATTCAAGTGCCATATATGTCCTCTAAAAATTAATTACTTACCGCGATTGCGAGCTGGTCGGCGCAGCTTGTAGATTTCATTCCGCAGGTGTTGCCCTTAAGCTTTGTGAAAATTTCATCTGCTGTCATGCCGTCGCATAACTTTGCAATTGCCTTAAGGTTGCCGTTACAGCCGCCTTCAAAAGTGATGTTTGTGATTTTTCCACTTTCGTCTTTATCAAAGGTGATGGAACGTGCGCACACGCCCTGTGTTTTGTAAGTTATCTGCATACTTATAATATAATGAAAAGGGGAGGGTTTAACAAGGACGGTTTTTTAATGGTATGGTTACTGAACGAGGCGAAGCAACTAAGCCTTACAATTCTTCTAAGTCGTCTAATTCTTCGAGCCCATCTGATTTATTTTCTGGAGAAATTTCTCCAACCATAACTGCATTATTCAAAATATAGTTATTATAGCTGGCAATAACCTTACTGAAGTCAATCTGCAGCATAGTCTGGAAAATCTGCTGTTCCTGAAGAATTGTATCGTAATCTTCTATAATAAACTTTGTAATCTGCGGATCAATTTCTCCGTTATTAGTCATATCAGTTATAATAGAAATTGTCTGTTCCTTTGAAAATTCGCCCTTGTAGCTGCGGCTGTCGTTGAGTGCACTGGTTATATCAGCAACAGTAAGAGTTCGCTGAATGAGCGTGAGGTCTTTTCCTTCAACATGTCGTGGGTAACCTTTGCCGTTAAGCTTTTCGTGATGGCGGTACACGGTCTGTAGAATTTCTTCGTTTACATGGCCGCTCAAAATTCGCTTTGAATGATTTACATGATGGCGCATAATACCCATGTCTTCCGGCGTAAGCTTTCCAGGGAATTCAAGAATGCGCTGAGGTGTTGCAATTTTTCCGATGTCGTGAAGGAAGGCACTTGTAAACAGAGTTGTCATAGCTTCATCATCAAACTGCATTCGCAGGCCAAGAGAAAGTGCAATACAGGAAGCGTTTATTGCGTGCTTCATTGTAGAGGTACTTTTAAAGTCGAGAAGATGCACAAGCATTTTTTCAAGGTATTTTTTTCCGTCAGTCGGACAGGTAATGCCTGCAATGTAATTTGAAAGTGCATCCTGATGAATATTAGCCTGAATTGCGTTTATAAGAATATTGTCTTTGTTTGCAATTTTAAATGCTTCTACATATTCCGGATTAAAATATCCCGGTGCCAGTTCGTTTAAATTTTCCGGTAGAGGAGCACCCTTGTTTTTACCCCAATAGTCGCTGATTCTTGCACACAGGTAAATAATATTATTGTATGTTTCTTTAGGCTGATTTGTACAGCGATCTTTGCTGTATGGCTGTAAAAAGTTTTGAAGGATAACGGCATCATCCTTCAGCGGAGTCATGTATTCAAGGTAGTAGCTTGCAAAAACGTATCGGCTTTCGATAAATTTTTCATCAGAAAAATAATCGAGGTTTGCTTCATGCGGAAAATAATTAAAATGAATATCTTCGCGGAAAAAGCCTATGGTATGAAAAAGAGAAAGGAAAACAAGATTCTGTAAAGAGCATTCCTGTGGAAGCGGATGAACCTCTGCAGTTTTCCATGCTAGATATGCAGTCCTTACGCTGTGTAAAACAGCTTCCCTGTTTATGCAGGCAAGCATTCGCAGCGCTATATTTGCAATGTTTTCAGTTTTTAAAACGTGATGAACCTGGTCCATCGCCTTTCGTAAAGACTGCATATTAAATCCCGGTGCTACCTCTCCGCTTTGTTATTTCTGAGATGGAATCAGACGGTTGAGGGTGTAATCCCTCTGACGCCAGTTTTTATCAACTTTAACCTGAAGGTCAAGATCAATTTTCTGAATGTAAATCTCGCTGAGTTTTCGCACTGCAGCAGTTCTTATCTCCTTGATTTTTGAAGCACCTTTTCCTATTACAATTCCCTTCTGACTTTCGCGTTCAACACAAAGGAAGGCGCGGATCCAAAGCTTTTTGCCCTCGTTGCGATGCTCAACATCAGCTACTTCAACATAAACTGCGTGAGGAATCTCGTCCTGAAGGCGGTTAATTGCTTCTCCGCGGATTACTTCGCAAACGCGGAAGGTGAGGTCCTGGTCGGTATATAATTCTTCATCGTAAACAGGCTCTCCTTCTGGAGAAATATCGTAAAGCGCTTTGAGAACTTCGTTTATACCTGTATCTTTTTCGGCTGACATTTCGAGAATGCGGTTGCCAGATACATCAGGGAGCTGCTCGTTTATAAACTGACGCAGTGGAAGCGGACGGCTTGCAGGCAGGTCGCACTTATTGATTGCTACAACAGTTTTATTTTGAAGTCCCTTGAGAAGGGCTGCGGTTTTTGCTTCTTCTTCGCCAGGGGCGCGGGTAGAGTCAATTACGTAAAGTACACAGTCAATTCCTTCGAGCTGACTTTCAGTAACGTTTCTCAGGCGAAGGTTGAGTTTTTTATCTGAATCGTGGTAGCCGGGAGTGTCAATAAAAATCAGCTGACCGAAAGAAGTATTTACAATTCCCTTGATTGCATTACGGGTGGTCTGCGGAATTGGTGAAACAATGCTTACCGGCTCCTGGCAGGCAGTATTGAGAAAGGTTGATTTTCCTGCCGACGGACGACCGATTATTGCAACAACAGCGGTGCGCAGAGGTTCATTTTCGTTAGGTTTAATTTCATCGCTCATATCCTGCTATTGTAGCATGAGTTTAAAAAATTGTCGTGTAATTAATTGTTATCTCTTTCGCATTTATTTATAGAAATTCTGCAATTCCTGTGTTAAAATAGCAGAACTATGACTGATATAAAGGTTCATAACGGAAAGCCTATGGGCTTTGGCGCGGTGCTTACTGGGGATGGCGTTAATTTTTCAATTTATAGCCGTGACGCGACTAAAGTGAGCCTTGTGCTTTTTGACAATGAATACGATCAGAAGCCGGCACGGGTGGTTGATTTTGATTCACATGCGAATAAAACCGGTGATATCTGGCACATATATATAGAAGGACTTGGACCAGGAGCTCTGTATCTTTACAAGGTTGAAGGGCCTTATATTCCTCCAAAGGGCCTTCGTTTTAATTCCAATAAATATCTTTTTGACCCTTATGCCAAGGCTTTTACGCCGGGCTCAGTTTTCCGCTCTTATAACAAACAGTGGAAGCAGGGCTTTGACGGTAATATGGGTGGCGAACTGCAGGACCTTTCTGATTTTCCAAAGTGTGTTGTAGTAGATGATGACGGCTTTGACTGGGAAGGCGACAAGCCTCTTAACCGGCCTCTGGAGCAGACTGTTATTTACGAGACTCACGTAAAGGGCTTTACTGCTTCTGAGACCTCGGGTGTGGCGCGGGAAATTGCCGGAACCTACTGTGGTTTTTCTCAGAAGGCTGATTACCTTAAGCAGCTGGGCGTTACTGCGGTAGAGCTGCTGCCGGTTTTTGAGTTTGACGAAAATGAGAATGCGAATTCGAATCCGCGGACTGGGGAGACTCTGGTAAATTACTGGGGCTACAGCACGATTGGATTCTTTGCTCCTAAAACTTCGTATGCCGCGGACAGGTCTCCGGGCGGGCCTGTGCGCGAGTTTAAGCAGATGGTTAAAGAGCTGCACAAGGCTGGCATTGAAGTAATTCTTGATGTCGTTTATAACCATACGGCGGAAGGGAACGAGCGCGGGTACACTTTTGAATTCCGCGGACTTCAGAACGATGTTTATTATTCGCTGCCTTCAACTGACAAAAATTACTATATGAACTTCAGTGGCTGCGGAAACAGCATGAACTGTAATCATCCGGTAACTGCACAATTTATTCTGGACAGCTTGCGTTACTGGGTTTTAGAAATGCATGTAGACGGCTTCCGCTTCGATTTAGCTTCTATATTAACACGGGCCCAGAATGGTGCTCCTATTTCAAATGACATGCCGCTGCTCACTGCCGCAATAAATGACGACCCGATTTTGTCGGAAACAAAGCTCATTGCAGAGCCCTGGGATTGCGCGGGCTTATATCAGCTTGGTGGCTTCCCGGGCGGCCCTAACAACCGCTGGAGCGAGTGGAACGGTCGTTTTAGAGATGATATACGCCGCTTTTTGCGTGGTGACGAGCATTTTTCGACGGCAGCAGCAACCCGTGTAAGCGGAAGTTCCGACTGTTATAACCACGACGGCCGTTCTCCTCTTGCCTCAGTAAACTTTATAACAGCGCACGACGGCTTTACACTCAACGACCTTGTAAGCTACAACTGCAAGCACAACGAAGAAAACGGCGAGTGCAACCGTGACGGTTCGGACGATAACTACAGCTACAACAACGGCTTTGAAGGGGAGTGTACAAATCCTAAGATTGAGCTTTCCCGCCTTCGTACAATCAAAAACTTCCTTGTGTATCTTATGGTTTCGCAGGGAGTTCCAATGCTGCTTGGTGGTGACGAAATGCGCCGTACTCAGAACGGTAACAACAACGCCTACTGTCAGGACACTGCTCTCAGCTGGTTCAACTGGAATCTGGCTGATAAAAACAAGGGGCTCGTACGTTTTACTTCAAATCTTATTCAGCTTAGAAGAGCACACAATATTTTCAGCAGAATCAAATTTTTCCGCGATACTTACGAGGAGAGTGCAATACCAGAGATTTCGTGGTATGATATAAGTGCTAAGGTCCCGGACTGGGCAAAGATGAATCATTTCCTTGCTTTTAAGCTTAATGGGCTTGGAATTGATAATGATTTCTATATTGCTACAAATCTTGATCAGTATGACCTTACCATTACTTTACCGTCATTAGCAGGAAACAAAAAATGGCACCGCGTTGCGGACACTGCCTTTGAGAGTCCTGATGATATATTAGAAAAAGGAAAAGAGGAGCTTTTAAGGGAACAGAAACGCTATGTTTTGATTTCCGGGGCTACCGTGATTTTAATGAGCAAATAAATTCCGGAGGTTGATTTTTATGGAATTTGATAAGGAACAATTTAAGGCAAACCTTTCTGCGCGACTTCGCCGTCAGTATGGAAAGGACATTTCACAGGCTAACAAGCACGACCTTTTTGATGCGGTTTCTGCTTCTGCCCTTGAGTTAATTATGCCTAACTGGATGGCAACTCGTAATGAATATGATAAAAAGCCTACAAAACAGCTTTATTATCTTTCTGCAGAATTTTTGATGGGACGCGCTTTGAGCAATAACCTCATCAACTGTGGTATTAAAGATTCTGTAACCGAAGTTCTTAAAGAAATGAACATTGACTTCAATATGATTGAAGATGAAGAGCCGGATGCTGGTCTTGGTAACGGTGGTCTTGGACGCCTTGCTGCCTGCTTCCTCGATTCTCTTGCAACCCTCGATTATCCTGGACACGGATACGGTATCCGCTATGAATATGGAATGTTCGAACAGCGCATTGAAGACGGATATCAGGTTGAATACCCTGATAACTGGCTCCAGCACCGCGACCCTTGGGAAATCAAACGCTCTGACCTTGCAGTTACTGTAAAGTTCGGCGGAAATATTGCTTATGGAAAAACTCCGGATGGACAGCCTCGCTTCTTTATTGAAAACGCAGAAGAAGTAACAGCTACTCCTTATGATATGCCAATCATTGGTTTTGATACAAAGACTGTAAATACTTTACGCTTGTGGCAGGCATCAAGTCCTAACGGATTTGACCTTCAGCTTTTCAACAGCATGGATTACAACCGTGCAGTAGAGCGCCAGAACAGTGCAGAAAATATCAGCCGTGTTCTCTATCCAAACGATAACGGTCCAAGCGGAAAGGCTTTGCGTCTCAAGCAGCAGTACTTCTTTAGCTCTGCTTCTTTGCAGGACCTTGTTCGCCACTATGTTGCAGACCACGGAACAGACTTCTCTAAGTTTGCAGACCTTCACGTAATTCAGCTTAACGATACTCACCCTGTAGTTGCTATTCCTGAGCTTATGCGTATTTTGATTGATGAATACAATGTAAGCTGGGATGAAGCATGGGATGTAGTAACTCATACCTTCGCTTATACAAACCACACAATTCTTGCAGAAGCACTTGAGAAGTGGCCGATTGAAATCTTCCAGGGACTTCTCCCTCGTGTATATCAGATTGTTGAAGAAATCAACCGCCGTCTTGTAATCGAGCTTCGCCAGAAGTTCCCTAACGACTACTACAAGCACGAGCACATGGCTATCATCCATAACAACATGGTTTACATGGCATGGATGGCTATTCACGCCTGCTTCAGCGTAAATGGTGTAGCAGAGCTCCATACTGAACTTTTGAAGACTGCAGAACTTAAAGACTGGTACGCTCTTTATCCTCAGAAGTTCAACAACAAGACTAACGGTATTACACAGCGCCGCTGGCTCTTGAACGC
>CAMJNC010000087.1 GCA_946407195.1 uncultured Treponema sp.
TGGATACAGTCCGCGGAAAGGATGTTTTTATTTTCCAGGATGTTGAAAACCACGAGGTGCTTTCTCTCAATGGTGGTGCTAACAAGGTAAAGATGACCGTAAATGATCACCTTGTTTCGCTGCTTGTAACTATTGATGCGGTTCGCATTGCAGGTGCTGAAAAAATCACTCTGGTTGTTCCAGCTTACCCATATGCTCGCCAGCATAAGCGTAAAGGTCGTGAAGGACTTACTGCAAGTCTGCTAGCTCACATTTACGAGATGCAGGGTGTTGACCGAATCATTACTTTGGACCTCCACTCGCGCGAGATTGTAAATGCTTTCTCACGCTGTAATCTTGATAATCTCCACGCCAGCTATCAGATTATCCGCGAGCTTTCTAAGATTGTGGATTTAACTGGAAAAACAGAAGACCTTGTTATTGTTTCTCCTGATACTGGTGCTATTGATAGAAATAAATTCTATGCTTCTGGCCTCAAGCTTCCGCTTGCTATGATTTACAAGGAGCGCGATTACTCTATCGTAACTCAGGATGCTCATTCTACAAACATTAAGTCTGTAAAACTTCTGGGTGATGTAAAGGGTAAGGTTGCCTTCCTTGCTGATGACATGCTTGGAACTGGTGGAACTCTGCTTAAAGCTATGGAGTTCCTGAAGGGGCAGGGTGCTACAAAGGTTATTTGTGCAATTTCCCTTCCATTCTTTACAGGCGATGCAATCAAGAACTTTGATGAAGCATACGAAAAGGGCTTGTTCTACCGCATTATTGGTACTAACGCTGTGTACCACGAAGAGCTTTTGAAGCGCGAATGGTATATCAGCACTGATGTTAGCGGCTTGTTCGCAAACGTAATTACACGTATTCACTACAACCAGTCGCTGAGCGAGCTGCTTGATAATAGAAATATTATTGAGAAGGTTGTAAAGCACGAGTAACGAATAATGTCTGACGCCATACTTTGTGTGGACATCGGGACGACCTCGCTTAAGGCGGCTTTCATAACGCCTCACGGCGAGGTCGTTTCTTTTTGTTCCGTTCCAATTGAAGAGTCTCAAAATACTGCCAGCCTGTGGTATGGTGCTTTTTTTCAGGCTGTGTGTGAATTGAAGGGGCAGTGCACACTGGCAGGGAAGGTTATTGGCACGGTTGATAAAATTGTAATTTCTGGTAACGGGCCTACTGTTGTCAGTGACGACGGCTATACTGTTTTCTGGAATGAAGATTTGGCTGATGTAAAAGTTCCTGATGATGCTGAAGTTCGGAAATCTCTTTTTGTTCCAAAGATCCTTGCCCTTAAAAAACGAAATAAGAAAAGCTATAAAAAGTCACGCTGGATTTTTTCTGGCCCTGAATATCTGATTTATGTGCTTACGGGTGAAGCGGTTACGATTTTGCCGGAAGAGCGCTTTAAGCCTGCTTACTGGAACGAGCAGGTTTGCAAGACCTGTGGAATTGATTTTGAAAAGCTGCCGCCGTTTGTTGGTATTGGCGATGTCTGCGGTATTATGCATAAGCAGATTTTGGCAGAATTTACCTGCTGTGGAGACGACGTTCTTTTTTCTCCTGATTGCGAGGTTATTGCCGGCGGCCCTGATTTTATTGTGGCTCTTATTGGTACGGGAACTTTGCGTGCGGGCCGTCTTTGCGACCGTTGCGGAAGCTCTGAAGGACTGAACTTTTGTACGGATCGTCCTGTTACCGGCGAGGGGCTGCGTACCCTGCCTTCTGTAGTGCCGGGCTTGTGGAATGTTTCTTATCTGATTCCAAACAGCGGTGAGCTTTCTGATGACGAGCGGCTGGATGCTGTAGAGAAGGGTGTAAACACTTTGAAGGCTGCGGCTGAGTCTGCCGGCATTCCGTTCCCTTCTGAAATGGCTGTTACCGGCGGACAGACAAACGACGAGCTTCTGCTGAAAGAAAAAGCTCAGCGTCTTAATATGAAAATTCTTCGTCCTAAAAATAATTTTGCTCACTGTGAGCTTCTTGGAGATTTATGTGCCGGAGTTATGGAAATTGATTATTTTAAGTCTCTTCAGGAAGCAGCTGATTTTATTGTGAACCTGGAGCCTTATGAAAATCTATAAAATTCCTGATGACCTTCGGGCCTTCATTTTTGATATTGACTCAACCTTGTATACAAATCAGGCTTATGCCTTTGAACAGGTGGACTGTCAGGTGCGTCAGTTTGCCAAAGAGCGGGGGATTACTGCAGACGAGGCCCGTCGCATGGTTGCTGATTACCGTAAGCAGTTTGCGGCTGAGCATAAGGGCAGCAAGGTGAGCCTTGGAAATACCCTGCTTGCTTTTGGAGTTCCAATCGAACAGAGTGTACAGTGGAGGCGTGAGCTTTTGGAGCCGGCTGATTTTCTTGGGCGTGACGAGAAGCTGATTGAAGAGCTCAAAAATCTGCAGCAAAAATATCAGCTTATATGTGTTACAAATAACCCGGTGCTGCCTGCAAGAAAAACACTGGATGCTATTGGTATTTCGGACTTCTTTCCTGAAATTGTTGGATTAGATACCTGCTTTAAGTCTAAGCCTGCTCTTGAACCTTTTGAGACTGCGGTAGAACGCCTTTCAAAATCAGCCAGGACAGAAATAAAGGCTGAAAATTGCCTTGCTGTAGGCGACCGTTACGATATGGACATAAAATTACCCCTGGAAATGGGTATGGGCGGCATTTTAGTAAGTGGTGTAGAAGAAGTATACCAAATTCATAAATATGTGTTATAATATAAGATAATGAAAACGCGTCCATTCATTTCTAACATTGAATTGACCAATGACGGCCATCTTTCTCTCTTCTTCTTGGGTACGGGTAACGCTTTTACTAAAACTGCGTTTCAAACTAATCTCCTTATCATAAAGGGGAAGAGTCATCTTCTGGTTGACTGCGGAACACTTTGTTCTTATGCTCTCGAAAATGTTTATAACGGCAAAATCAACGATATAAAAAATCTGCTTTTGACTCATCCTCATGCAGACCATATTGGTGGTGTCGAAGAGATTGCTCTTGCAGGCAAATATATTACAAAGCGTCCGGTAAACCTTGTTATTACAGATGAGTTTAAAAAGGCCTTGTGGAATGAATCGTTACGCGGTGGCATCCAGTACAGCGAAGAAGGCAAAATGACTTTTGAAGATTATTTTAATCAGATTAAGCCTAAAAAGATTCAGAAAAAGCCTTTTGATATGTACGAGGCTGATGTTGAAGAAATCAACATTAAGCTGTTCAGAACGCGTCATGTTACTACAAGAAAAAATTCTTTGAAACATTCTCAAATTTCCTATGGACTGATTATTGATGATAGGATATTATTTACAGCCGACACTCAGTTTAATAGACCGCAGCTTAAGTTCCTGCTGGATAAATTTCCGAATATTGAAGTAATTTTCCACGATTGCGATGTTATGGGTTATTCGCGCGGAGTTCATGCAGCTTATGATGAGCTGGTAACATTGCCGAAGGAAATCAAGGCGAAGACCATTTTGTGCCATTATTCCGAAGCGGTAAACACAATTGATGCGCTGGTAGACGGCTTCTGCGGCCTGGCAAAGCACTGGGTGTACTACGATTTCGATTAATTTTTAGATTCAGTAGCTCAGCTGGATAGAGCATCCGCCTCCTAAGCGGAAGGTCGTGCGTTCAAATCGCATCTGAATCATAGCTCACTTGGATAGAGCAATTTATGTGGTAAAATGCTAAAAAACTTTTCTGAGGAAAAGTTTTTTTAACGCATTTTGCTATTGTACGCCTAAGCAAAAGGTGTGCGTTCGAATCGCATCTGGGTCATATTTTAAATATTGGAGTTTGTTATGAAAAAGTTGCTTGTGGCTTCTTCTAATCAGGAAGTTCTGGGGGTTGTTAAGAATGCTTCTTTGAGTTATTCGAATTATCTGGAACCGATTTTTTGTCCTGAGACTGATGAGGCGCTCAGCTTTGTAGATTATGAGCTCCCTGAAATTAAGATTCTGGACTTTACTTCCACCGATGTCGATTGTCATGCAATTCTTGAAGTTATCCGTTCTGACCCGTGGCTGCATAACGGCGGCATTATTGCAATTGCAGAAAGTCCTTCTGCCGCTCAGAAAATCGAAGATCTTAAAGACCCTAACATTCTGATTGTTCAGACTCTTTATACTTTCAAACAGAACTTTGACGGACTTTTGCGAAGCCTTATCCGCAATCAGCAGTTCCTCTTCAATCGTGGTATGCAAGACCGCATGGGTTCTGAGGAAATCGGTCAGTTTGTATGCGACAATAATCCTATGGATATCCGCCTGTATACTGGCTTCCTTGTAAACTATCTGTACTGTACAAACCGCATTGATGACGACGGACGTTTTGCCCTTCAGTCTACCTTGATGGAGCTTCTTACAAATGCGCTCGAGCATGGAAACTGCGGAATCTCTTATGAGGAAAAATCTGAATGGCTGAATAACGGTGGAATCATTCTTGACCTGATTGATCAGAAGCTTCGTCAGCCTGAATATGCTGACCGCAGAATTCATATTGATTATACAATTGGTAAAGACAGATCTACCTTTACAATTAAAGATGATGGCGAAGGCTTTGACTGGAAATCCAGACTTGCCGGTGATGATACTCCAGGGCTTGAAGAAGCTCATGGACGTGGAATTGCGCTTTCTAAATCTCTGGTTTCTGAGCTGCGCTATAACGAAAAGGGAAATGAAGTTTCTTTTGATATTCAGAATATCAAGAATGTTTCGAACACCGTTCCTGGAATCATGATTCCATTTAAGGCTGTTGAATACAAGAAGTTTGATATTGTCTGCCGCCAGAATGAACCTTCTAACGATTTGTACTTTATTGTTTCCGGCCGCTACGGTGTTTATGCAAACCGCAAGCTGATTTCTGTTTTGTCTCCAAAGGATATGTTCATTGGTGAAATGGCCTTCCTTTTGAACGACCGTCGTTCTGCAACAATTATGGCTGCTGAGGATGGTAAGCTGATTCGCATTCCAAAGACTCAGTTCTTAAACCTTATCCGTAAGAATCCGCACTACGGTTTGTTCCTTTCGAAGCTGCTTGCTCAGCGACTCGTTCGCCAGAACAAGAGAATTATTAAGTGTACAAGTGAGCTGCTTAAATTAAAGGCAGAAAAATAAAAAAAAGCCGAGGCTTAAGACCTCGGCTTTTCTTTTAGAACAATCCGGAAATTACTCCGTTGTCATCTACATCAATATCAAGGGCTGCTGGTGCTTTTGGTAAGCCCGGCATTGTCATAATGTCGCCGGCAAGGGCAACTACAAAGCCTGCTCCCGCATAAAGCTGAACGTCGCGAACAGGGAAGGTATAGCCGCTTGGAGCACCAATCAGTTTTGGATCGTGGCTTATAGAATTCTGAGTTTTTGCAATACAAACCGGAAGCTTTCCGTAGCCGGCATCTTCAAAGCCCTTGAGCTTTTTGAGGGCTGCCGGGTCAAAGTCAACGTCTGCGGCGCGGTAAATCTCTTTTGCAATTTTACGGATTTTGTCTGCGAGCGGCAGGTCCAGCTCGTAAAGCGGATGGTAGTTTGCCTTTCCGCTGTCTGCAATTTCTGCAACAACCTTTGCGAGTTCTGCAGCACCTTCGCCGCCTTTTCCCCAGCCTTCTGAGAGAACTGCTGTTGAACCATTGTCGCGGCAGAGCTTTTCGAGAAGCTGGATTTCTTCATCAGTATCAGTTATAAACTTGTTTACAGCAACTACAGCCGGAAGTCCGAACTTTGCAACGTTTTCGATATGTGTCTTGAGGTTAGCAAAGCCTTTTTCGAGGGCCTGAGGATTTGGTGTTGACAGGTCTGCTTTTGCAACGCCGCCGTGCATCTTGAGGGCGCGGATTGTAGCAACAATTACTACAGCACTAGGCTTGAGCCCTGCGGCGCGGCACTTAATGTCTAAGAACTTTTCAGCACCAAGGTCTGCAGCAAAGCCTGCTTCTGTTACTACATAGTCACCGGTTGCAAGGGCACACAAGGTTGCGTTTACACTGTTACAGCCGTGAGCAATGTTTGCAAAAGGGCCGCCGTGTACAAAAGCCGGATTCTTTTCGAGTGTCTGTACAAGGTTTGGTTTAATTACATCTTTCAAAAGGGCCGCAATAGCGCCTGTACACTTAAGCTGACCAAAGGTTATGTTTTCGCGTGCATAGTTCTGGCCGATTACAATGCGGTCAATGCGCTCTTTAAGCTCGCTGATTGTACGGCTAAGGCAGACAATTGCCATAATTTCGCTTGCAACTGCAATGCTAAAGTGGTCCTCGCGAGGAACCCCCTGAAGGCGTCCGCCGAGTCCGATTGTGATATTGCGGAGAGCACGGTCGTTCAAGTCTACACAGCGCTTCCATGAAATTGTGCGTGGGTCAATATTTAATTCATTTCCCTGCTGAAGGTGATTATCAATAAGGGCTGCAATCAGGTTATTTGCAATAGAGATTGCATGAATATCGCCTGTAAAATGAAGGTTGATATCTTCCATTGGAACAATCTGTGCGTATCCGCCGCCACAGGCACCACCTTTTACACCAAAGCAAGGTCCAAGGCTTGGCTCGCGCAGAGCAACAACAGTTTTCTTTCCGATTTTATTAAGACCATCTGCAAGACCAATGCTTACGGTAGATTTTCCTTCTCCGGCCGGAGTAGGGGTAACGGCTGTTACAAGAATCAGTTTTCCAGGATTTTTGGCAGCCTTTTCCTGAAGCGCACGAAGCTCTTCAAAAGTAATCTTTGCCTTGTAAGGCCCGTAGTTTTCAAGCTTGTCTGCAGTGATTCCAATTTTAGCGGCTACATCTGCCACAGGAATCATCTTATTTTTCTGAGCGATTTCGATATCTGTCATTAAAACGTCCTTAAGATTTTTTCACTGATATTTTAACTGATTAGTGGGGGTTTTACAAGTAAGGGGAAAGGGGCAACTTGAAGTGTAAATTTTGCACATCAAGTTTGTGGTGCAATTTTTACACAGCAAATATTTGTAAATCTCAAAATCTCCCCTTATAATAAAATAAGAGGAAAAAAATGGACGAACAGATAATTGAGAAAGTAAAAGTGCGGGCAATGAGTTCTTTGCTGCACCGTAATGTGCTTGGCGCGCTTGGAATGCTATTGCCGGTGTTTAGTATTATTGGCGGGCTTTTTGTGAGAAATAAGCCTGAGTCGTGGTGGTATTCAATCAGCGTTACTTATTATATTACGCCTGCGCTGCCTATAATACTTGGTGCATGCGGAATCTTTCTTTTGTGTTACAGATCTTACCAGACAATTGATACAGTAATAAATGTGCTTTCTGGCATTTGTGCTTTTGGTGTTGTGCTCTTTCCTTGCGAAAATCCTTATGGAATTGAGTACGTTGGATATTTTCAGATTCCGGTTGCCGTTTCTGCGGTGATTCATCCTGTTTTTGCAATGGCACTGTTTGCGCTGCTGGCTTATAATATTGGCTGGCTTTTTACACGCGGACAGAATGAGCTGAATAATAAGATTTATAAGATTTGTTCCTGGGCTATGTTTGTGATTATGGGACTTTTCTTTATTCTCTTTATAGCAAGCCGGTTTGGATTTAATTATCCAAAGTGGATTGTAATGATTGTTGAAGCTGTTCTTTTACTTATATTCGGCTTTGCGTGGCTGGTAAAGGGCAGACTGTTTAAGTTTAATTAGTTCAGCTTATCCAGATCTTCATCACTGAGTTCTTTATATTCACCGAGTTCCAGTTCCGAGTCGAGCTGGAGCTGGCCCATTGAGATTCTTTTCAGATAAACAATTTTATTTCCTACTGCCACAAACATTCTCTTTACCTGATGGTATTTGCCCTCGTAGATTGTGAGGTGAGCTGTGCTTTCGTCTATCCATTTGATTTGGGCAGGCTGGCAGGTAAAGCCCTGTTCGTTGTCTTCCGGTCCTACTTCTATGCCGGCTTCAAACTTAGCTGTTATATCGGCTTGATGTTCTGCAGTCTCGGGATGCTCTAAGCCGCACAGATATGTTTTGCTGATATGCGATTTTGGCGATATGAGACGGTGAGTCAGTTCTCCATCAGTTGTAAAAAGAAGAAGGCCTTCTGTGTCCATATCCAGGCGGCCAACTAAGTGTAGCTTGTCCTGAAGGTATGGGGTGCGCAAAGAGTCATCCAGAAGATCAAAAACTGTTTCGTGGTCGCCTTCTTTTGTAGAACATACGTAATGCTGAGGCTTATTCATCATGAGGTAGAGATTTTGATGGAGATTGATTTCTTCGCCGTCTACAGAAATTGCGTCGTTTTCTGCATCAACCTGGGTTGCAGGATCATAAGTGCGGTTGCCGTTCACGAGGACTTCGCAGTTACGAAGGAGTTTACGAATATCCTTTCTTGAGCCAAAGCCCTCGTGAGCAAGTAATTTGTCCAGACGTTCTTTTGCCATTGGCGAAACTTCAGATTACTTTCTGTCCATCAGCGGAACAAAGTCGCGCTCTTTTGAGATGTTCTTGTAAGCAGGGCGGTAAATACGGCCACCACTTACAATTTCCTCAATGCGGTGAGCAGACCATCCGGCAATACGAGAGATTGCAAAGATTGGTGTAAAGAGCTCGCGTGGAATGTTGAGCATTGAGTAAACAAGGCCAGAGTACATATCAACGTTTGCACAGATTTTCTTGTCTGATTTATGAACATCCTGAATGATTGCAGGAGCAAGCTTTTCGATAAGCTCGTAAAGAGCAAACTCTTCGAGGAATCCCTTTTCCTTAGCAAGCTTTTTAGCCTTTGCCTTAAGAAGAACCTCACGAGGGTCGCTGATTGTATAAATTGCGTGACCCATACCGTAGATGAGTCCAGAGCGGTCGCCGGCTTCTTTTGTTGCAATCTTCTTGAGGTAGTTGCCGACTTCCTTTTCGCTTGTCCAGTCTTTTACGTTTGCCTTGATGTCATCCATCATTTCCATAACCTTGATGTTTGCACCACCATGGCGGCGTCCCTTAAGGGAACCAACAGCAGCAGCCATTGCAGAATAAGTATCTGTATCAGCAGAAGAAACAACGTGAACTGTAAGAGAAGAGTTGTTACCTCCACCATGCTCTGCGTGAAGAATCAAAGCAAGGTCAAGAATCTCAGCTTCAAGACGAGTGTACTGCTTGTCGGAGCGGATAAGGCGGAGGAAGTTTTCTGCAGTAGAAAGCTCAGGTTTTGGGTTATGAATAAAGAGAGACTTATTATCGTAGTAGCGGCGCTTAGCCTGATATCCATATGCAGCAAGGGTAGAGAAGCGGGCAATCAGCTGAATACACTGCTTGATTACATTACTTACGCTGCGGTTTTCAGGATCATCATCATACGAATAGCTTGCAAGAACACCACGGGCCATCTTGTTCATAATGTCATTTGATGGAGCCTTCATAATCATGTCTTCTGTAAAGTTTGAAGGAAGAACACGACATTCGCCGA
>CAMJNC010000088.1 GCA_946407195.1 uncultured Treponema sp.
TCGGCGCGCAGAATATTGTTTATGCACTCAAAGAACTTGGCTGTCCTCTTGATTCCGAAGCGATGAAAGAAGGAATCAGAGTTTTGAATCAGCACAGGCTCGAAAACGGCAGATACATTTTGACTGATTCAAAGAGTGTTCCTGCATTCAAGGTTGGAGATGTAGGTGTAGAAAATAAGTGGATTACACTTTATGCATATATGACAATAAATGATGAAAGATTTTAGTAAGGCAATAAATTTATTTTCTCTCAAAGATTTTGAATTCCAAGAAGTTGAAGGTGCCGCTCGCGAAGGTGAAGATGTAGACTACGAAGATATTGAATCAGCTGTCTCTCATCTGTTAAACTAAATATAAAAAAGATGAGGTAAAAAATGATAAGAAAAGCCACACTAGAAGACGCATCAAGAATAGCAGAAATTGAAGTCACCAGTTCCCGATTTGCTTACAAAGATTTGGTTGCAGAAGAAATATTGTTTCGCGACACTCTTGTTGAAAACCGAATACCCCGCTATAAGGATTGGATTTCCAACAATGTTTTTGATTTGTATGTTTATGAAGATCCGTCAACAAAAGTTATCAAAGGAATGATGGGCTTTGGAAAATGTGGTGATGAAGATAAATCAAATGCATTTGAACTTCATTTTATTTACAATGATCCAAATTTCTTACGCACAGGAATCGGTACAGAAATGATAAAGTTTTTTGAAAAGACCGGAAAAGAAAATGGCTTTTCAGAATTCGTAATCTGGGTGCTGGAAGAAAATGAAATCGGCAAAAACTGCTATCTCAAAAACGGCTACAGCAGTGACGGTTCAGAAAAAATCTTTCAGAGATATCAGAAGAAAGAAATTCGCTTTGTAAAGTAGGGGTAATTGCCCTGCCTTTATACAATCACAACCTCGGTTCAATCTCGCGCTGAATAAAATCTACGCGGTCAAAAATTGTCGGCTTAAAATATGAAGCCACAGCTACAACAATCTTCTTCTCAGGGTTAATATAAATCACGTTGCCGCTGTTTCCAATGGCGGCATAAATACCTTTCTTACGGCTGATAATCCACCACAA
Organism: uncultured Treponema sp.; assembly: GCA_946407195.1. Lineage (GTDB taxonomy): Bacteria > Spirochaetota > Spirochaetia > Treponematales > Treponemataceae > Treponema_D. The sequence continues at coordinate 1,069 of CAMJNC010000088.1, forward strand.
ATATCCGTAATCCATTCCGCGGAAATGCTTGCCTTCAACCGTTCGCGGCTCCGTCATCTCACGAATCCACTTAGCCGAGACTAACTGCTGCCCGTTGTATATACCCTTGTTCAGACACAAGAGCCCAAGCTTCGCCATGTCGCCAGCAGACAAACAAAGTCCATACCCCGGAGTTCCAAGATTCTGCTGGTCACTAAACCACACAGCCTTTTTCGGAGTCTTCTCAATAGTAAACTGCTTATGCTCTTCAGCAGACTTTGCAATAAAAACTTCGTGCGCCGGAATCCCCAGTGGCCCGAACAAAAACTTATTCGCATAGTCCACAGTAATCATGCCCGTCGCCTTATAAAGAATCCCAGACAAAATATGAATACAAACTGACGAATAGCGGAACTCGCCAGTCATGCCCTTAGGCCCGCCAAGAAAATCCAGTGAAGTGTAAGTCCAGTTTTCACTCGAGCAAACCTTACTCCATGGGTCGCCCTTTCCTTTATACGGAGCCCGCATCGTAAGCAGACGTTTAATCGTCACCTCATAAATAGTCTTCTCGCCACGCTTCACCTTATATTCCGGAAAATAATCCAGAACCTTATCATCTACACTTTTAATCTGTCCCTTATCAATCGCAATCCCAATGAGCAGCGCCATCACGCTCTTAGTCACCGACATCACATGCGCACAGTCGTCCATCTTGTAGCCGTTCCAGCAGTCCGAGTAAACTTCCTCGCCGCCCTTGTAAGCAACCATCTGGCAGATGTTAGGCTGTTCAGTTTCAATCAGTTTGTGCAGTTCGTTCTTGTTCATTAAACTTTCCTCCAGGATTCTTTGGAGTATCTACTTTGATTTTTAATTAGTCAAGAAGGAGGGGGAAGCCTCCCCCTCGCTCCAGCCACCTGCGGCGTCTTGCGCTACCCCCTCTGCGGGGGCACCCGCAACGCCCCGCAGTTTAACTAAACAATTCCACGTTCTATTGCGCTGGTAATATCGTCGCCGGTGATTACGGTCAGAGTCTTTGCATCATATTTTTCTTTCATGAACTTTGTGCCGTCTCCACGGTCTACGATTGCAACCAGGGCAACCACTTTTATGTCAGCGATTTCCCGAAGTTTTTCAATTCTGTCAGACACTGTTTTTCCGCTGTTAATCAGATCGTCCACAATGACAATGCGTTCTCCATATTCAAGCGTGTGTCCGCAGATATTTCTGCCACGGCTATCCGGAACTTTTCTATCGCTACAATAGTTTACGGTGATGCCGTATTTGTTTGCAAGGATTGTTGCTGTGGCTGCTGCAAAGCTTATTCCGTGATAAGCCATTCCTACGATGCAGTCAAAATCAAGGTGAGCTTCCATTATCAGGTCGGCAAAAAATTCACCAAGCTTTGCAAGATGAATGTTTGTGGTAAAGTTTTCTGAATTGATATAATAATCCGATTCAGCACCTTTGATTTCAAACTTACCGCGTTTAAGCACACCAGCATCAGCCATAAGGCGAATAAATCTTTCTTTATTGGTGTACGCTGAAAGCTTAAAGCCCATCAGCTCATCAATTGTTACTCCAAAGTAATTTGCCAGAATAGGAAGCATTTCTAAATCCGGGGAACCACCGTTCTCCCATTTGCTTACCGCCTGATAAGAAATGTTTACTGCTTCTGCAAGCTCTTCCTGAGTAAGTCCTTTGGCTCCTCTCAGTTTTTTGATAGTTGCGCCGATTGTGTTCATTTTTGTACCTCTTTAATTTTTTGTTCCTTGCAAGGAGGTTATACACATCATATTATCAATATACCGCACTGACAATCGACGCGTTTTGTAGTTTTACTCAACTGATGGTTGAGTGATTTAGAATAGTTTAACATATTCTTTTATCCTTGACACAAAAATCCTTTTTCTGTATCTTCAAACCAAGATGAAATTTTTTGTAATCGAAACCACATACTCAACTTTCTCAACCACAGTGACTAATACTATCACTCGTAAGGGTATGTATTTGGATTACAGAAAAGAATAAGATTGCAGATTATAAGCTGATATAAACTGACCACTTATCTTTTCGGTAAGTGGTCTTTTTTTTTGGCTCAAACTGATTTCAATAGGTTCACAAGGAGGATGATTATGGACTTACACGATTTCAAAGATGTTGCAGAAAATTACGACCGTTATTTAGACGTAATGTATGCGCACGAAAATTCCATGCACGAAAACTTTCAGGAGTTTTATCTGGAGCTTGCAAAAAAGTACGGCAGCGGCGGCGTTGTAGATGTTGCCTGCGGAACTGGTGCGGTTCTGCTTTATCTGGCAGAGCGCGGAATCATTGCTGACGGAACAGACATTTCCGAAGAGATGTGCAAGGTAGCAGGCGCCAAGGCAGATAAGCTTGGACTCAAATTAAATATCTATCCTGCCGATATGACAAAGTTTAATTCCGGCAGAAAGTATTCGCTTGCAATTATTGCCCGAAGCGGCTTCATGCATCTCCCGGATCAGAAAACTCAAAAGGCAGCACTTTTGAATCTTCGAGACCAGCTTACATCGGGCGGCATCCTCACACTCAATACCTTTGATCCATGGCCATCAGCTCAGGCTGCTCAGATTAACACAAGTCCAGAAGATTACAGCTTCCGTCTTGAGTATGTGAACAGCGATGGTTATCGTGAAAAAATATATAATGCAATCTCATATAATTTGTACACACAGCAAATGTATGGCAACTGGAAATTCGTAACATATAATGAAGCCGGTGAAGTTATAGGGGAACGAGTTCGTCCTCTCTTAATGCGCCAGACATACCGCAGCGAAATGTTCCTGCTGGCCGAGCTCTGCGGCTTTGAGGTTGTGGACATCTACCGCGGCTACAAAGGTGACAAGGAAGATTTGAACGATCCGTCATCAGCTTCAAAATACAACAATAACCTTATCTGGATTTTGAAAAGAAAAGATTAAAAAAAAATGGAGGTTGTGCCCATGAAAAAAATTGTTTACCCGGATTACAAAAATTGTATTGCGAATGTTCCTAACTCAATTTTAAAGTATTATGGAGTTGGCTTAGCTGGAGATTCGCTGCCTTTGCTGGATGCACAGATGAAAAAGCCATATAAGAATGTGGTTTTGCTTTTGCTTGATGGAATGGGAAAATATATTCTGGAAAAGCATCTGGCGGAAGATGGTTTGTTCAGAAAAAGTGTTAAGGGGTTTTATAAGTCTGTATTTCTCTCGACTACCACTGCTGCAACTACAAGTCTTTTGAGCGGGCTTCAGCCGTGTGAACATGCGTGGCTTGGCTGGGACTGTTATTATCCTCAGATAGACAAGAATGTAACGGTTTTCCTGAATACTGAACAGGGGACTAAGATTCCGGCAGCTGATTTTAATGTTGCAAGAACTTTTACTCCTTATGAAAGCATCCTTGAAAAGCTGGATAAATCGGGAGTAGAAACTCGCCACATTGCTCCGTATCTTTTAAGAGATGAAAGACAGCTTAATATAGACCTTATCTGCAAAAAGATTAAGGAATACTGCGACGAGCCCGAAAGAAAATTTATTTACGCTTACTGGAATAATCCTGATGGTGATTTGCATAGCTTTGGAGTAGAGGCTGCCGAGACACACAATGGACTTACTCATATAGAAAAAGCTGTAGCTGAACTTGTTGCAAGCTTAGAAGATACTCTTTTTATAATCACAGCAGATCATGGGCACCTGGATACAGCTGGCGTAAAAATTCAGAACTATCCGAAAATCATGGATTGCCTGGAGCGTATGCCGTCTCTGGAACCAAGAACCCTGAACTTTTATGTAAAGCCTGGAAAGGAAGCTGAATTTGAAAATGAGTTTAACAAAGAGTTCGGTTCAAAGTTTATGCTCATGACTATGCAGGAAGCGTTAGATAAAAAACTGTTTGGTGACAAATCTCCTGAGCACTGGCACAACAATTTCAGAAGCATGCTTGGAAATTATCTTGCTATAGCGACAGACGATCTTTCAATTTTCTTTGATGATGATTTTCTGAAGTCTATGCACGGCGGTCTTACCGAAGAGGAAATGATCATTCCTCTGATTGTGATGGAGAAGTAGTCTATGATAAAAGAAATTGATAAAAGCGAAATCGCTGAATGTGTAAATGTGATTAGAAAAAGCTTTCTGACTGTTGCAGATGAGTTTGGGTTTACAATTGAAAATGCGCCTCGATTTACTGCTTTTGCGACAACAGAAGAAAGGCTTTTTTATCAGCTTGAATATGAGCACAGGCTGATGATGGCTTATTATGATGATGGAGACGGAAGAATCCTGGGGTATTATTCGCTGATGTTTTTGGAGAACTCGGAATGTGAATTGAGCAATCTTTGCGTGATGCCAGAGTTCAGACATAAAAAGATTGGTGAAGCTTTGCTGGAAGATGCAGTCATCAGAGCCAAAAACTCCGGTTGTAAAAAAATGAAAATCGGTATTGTGGAAGAAAACAAAAGACTACGCAAGTGGTATGAGGCTCACGGCTTTATTCACACCCATGCAGAAAAATTTGATTTCTTTCCATTTACCTGCGGCTATATGGAAAGAGAATTGAGTTGATTATAAAAAGTTCAATTCAAAAAGATAATGTTGCTTTGCCACGCCATCTTCTGTGAATTCCTTTACAAGGATACCACCGCAGCTCATGGCGGTTTTGGCAGAAGCAACATTGTCTTTGTCGCATGCTACAATTACTTGTTGAAGTCCGGACTGTTTTGCAAAGTTCAGAATAAGTTTCAATTGCTTTGTGCCATATCCTTACACGGCATATTAGTCCTTCCTGCAGCAGAACATTCCGTATTCTTTTGGAACTGACAAAACGCCATCGACCATCTGCTTTGTAAGAAGGTCATGAATTTCTTTTTTCGGTACTGTGCTCAGTGTCGTCATACTGGAAAGTGAATAAATGTATTCAACCAGATCATCAATTTCTGTTACGGCAAGCGAATCTTCGTAGTCCAATCTCTGGACATCAGAAAAGAATGGTACAAGAATTTCTTTTCCGTTCTGAAGTGTAAAGTTTTTGTTCACATTATCTTCTACACCATAAGCGCCTAAAGTCTTGGAAAGATATTCAATAATTCCGTGTTCGCCAAAAGTCGCACAGTAAAAAGCTCCGTCTGTTTTCAGAACCCTGCGAACCTCAGACAAACCTCGAGCCATATCCGGTACATGATAAAGCATCATATTTGCAATCACAACATCAAAGCTTTCTACCTCATAAGGAATGTCCTGAATATCAATTACACGATATTCAACATTGGCATCGGACCCGATATTGGTCTTTGCGTTTTCAAGCATCCCTTCAGAAAAATCAGAGAGAATAATTTTTGAACACTTGCTCATCAAATCCTCATGACCTTTCCACATATCGCCGGTACCACATCCGAGTTCCAGTACGTTCATGCCCTTTGTTATTTTATAATTCGAAAATATCCAGTTTCCAAAACCCATTTTATTTGTTGAATATTTCTGATGAATTGAAATACGTGTATTTAAGTTTCCTGCGCTGGCATACTGTTCTTTTACAGTTTTTTGATTGTTAATTGTACTCATTTTTTTATCTCCTTTTTGAAATTCCATAACATCTGATTTCATCAAGCTGTTCGGCATTCAGAGTTCCTGCTTCATAAAGTCTCAGATATTCTTCCTCAACAGAGCTGTCAAAAACAAGAAGGTCGTCGGTGTTTATTGTAACAGGAACTCCATTTTTTACGAGAATTTTGATTGGATGTTCAGCGTAGCTTTTTGCGTAGCCTAGTTTGATGTTGCTGGTAGGGCAGACGTTCAGGGTGATTTTCCTATCTGCTAAAAGCTTCATTACTCTCGGTGAGTGGACTGCATTTATTCCGTGATGGATTTCGTCCAGACCTAAAGTGTCGATTGCTTCTTCGATATCTTCGGGAGTGCCTGTTTCTCCAACATGCATTCGTTTTAAGACACCGTATTTTTCGGCAATTTTATAAAGTGGAATAAAATCAGAAAAAGGTTTATAACCTTCACCACAGCAAACATCAATTGATTTGAAATATCCGGAACTAAAATATTCTTCTGCCTGCGCAAGTTCAGGTTCTATATCTTCATAAGAAGCAAACGCAAGCTCCGGCTCATAAACCGCACCCGGACAATACTTCTTATGCAGCGCATCATAATAATCACGAAAAGCCTGCATACTGCCATAGTCTTCAATATCGGAGGCAGAAAAGCTTGGTGCAAAACGTGCCAGATGATTTCTGCCAGCCTCAACAAAACAACCTTCGCGACGTGTATCAGCCTGATTGTTATCGTGGGCCGGGCAATAGTCTCTGATATTATTTACATACCAGTCCTGCATTCCCTGAAGCCCATCAAAAACAGCCGGCGGTTTTGCAAATGTATGATTCATTCTTTCCGAAAGCCACTCAACTCTGCAACCGCGTCCAAGATGATTATGCACATCGCTCTTTGGAATTGTAAGAAGAGTTTGAGTATCATGATTTTTAAGCGCGTTTATAAAATCGTTTGAAAATTTATCTGGCATGACGGCTCCTTAAAATTGTAAATTACTTTTTATTTTGTCTTCCATCTCACGGATGTATTTAATTCTGTTGATTGTGTTTTTGACTTCGGCAAGTCCCATTTCCTGTTCGGCCTTGTCCTGACTGGCACCAAGCGCCCTCTGGATATTATACTCCAGCCATTCAATCCAGGTATAGGTGAGACCGAATACACTTTTGTAATCTCTAAAGCCGTTGTCATAAGCTTTAAGGTAGCCCTGGAAAAATGCCTTTTGTTTTTCTACATCAAAATTACAAAGCGTAATTCCCGACCATTGTAACGACAATTGAATTGCGCTCGAAACAGGATTGCCGTAATCAAGGCATTCAAGATCAATCACAACAGGATCACCGTTTTCCCACATTACATTTTTCGGATCCATGTCTTCGTCGATTATTGTTGTGATGTTCGGGAGGGACTGACGGGCTTTATTTAATTCGGTCTGGGCGTAGTCGAGGAGGGGGAGATTTTCTTTTAAGAGAGATTCTTCCTCACCGTGTCCAGCAGCCTTTGTAAGATATTCCTTCCAGTCAATTGCGCTGAGCTCGGGTGCTGTCGACTCTGTTTGTTCATTTCGCCCTGTCTCAATCGCGTGAATTCTTCCCTGAATATTTCCTGCCTTCCAGCATTGTTCAGCCGTAATATTATTCCAGTCAGTTATGCTACCTTCGTGCCAATCAAAAATGTAAAAGTAATTTCCCTGAAACTCCTGCATCTTTTTTTCATCAAAAATGAGGGCAGGGACAATCGGAATATCAGCACTTTCTAAAATCGCTTCTAGCCGTTCAGCCTTTTTATAATTTGACATTGCAGCTGGCCGCTTCATAATTTCCGGATTCAGATGCTTTACGGCATAAGTGTGATTCTCCGTACATACCTTATACATCCGGTGCATAAATCCGCCGGAAACTGGTGAGATAGGAGAAGTAACTTGACCAAGCAAAAGTTTTTCAAAAAGCTGTATTATTGTTGATGTGATCTCTGGCTGCATGATTTATCTATATTATTGTTTGATTCATTAATTTGTGGGAAGAAGATGAAATGATATTTCATCGGATTTATAAATCCAAGTTTTTCAGAAAGTTTCATTGAAGCAATATTTTCTACATCACAGGCCCAGATAGCGGTCAGGCCTCTTTTCTCAACTTCTTCCAGAGTTTTGACACAGACTGCAAATGCAAAACCTTTTCGCTGTTTATCATCATCAGTGATAATTCCAAGTTCTGTGTATCCCCGGGCGGTAAAAGCCGCTTCGCTCTCGCTACAGATTTCGCCATTTTCAATAGCATAAAATCCGAACGCAATTTTCAAGAAATTTTCTTTTGAACCGTAAACACGCTCATGAAATTCTTTCCAGGGAACCTTTTCGTATAATTCGCTATCATAAGGTTTAATTTCAACTTCTCTTGGTTTCAGCTCAACAGGTTTTCTTTGAGTATATTCATGTCGAGGAATTACAGTTCCCAATTCTGCCAGCGGAAATTTCGAACTTCTCTCAGGCACCCATACAACCTGAATCCATGCGTGTTTAATTATTTCTCGTAAGGTCTCTTCAATCCATTCAAAATCTGCGGCGTCGCTAATATATACCCAGCTCATATCAAGCTGACAGATTGCTTTTGTCGGCGCATTAATATCATCAACAAAAGTCTTACCCGGCAATATTCCATCAAAATAACACCAGAGCGCAGAAGTGTTCGGCTGCCTGTTTTTGAACAGCGGAAAAATCAAAGCTTTCTTTTCTTCAGGTAACTGG
>CAMJNC010000089.1 GCA_946407195.1 uncultured Treponema sp.
GACCTGCGTTTAAGTTTTGTACGTCTAATAACATGGTTATAATATAGTAAAAAAATAAGTTATAAACAACAGTTTTTGTAAGATTTTTGCCTAGTAATATGGTGGATAATAAAGTGCAGTTTTTAAAGTCAGAAAAAAACTTGACGGTTTAATTGTTTATATATATATTAAATATATAAGGATTCTATGTAAATGTTGGTTTGTTGTTAATTTACAAGGAGTCCTTTATGACAATAACTAATTTTTGGATAAATTCGAAAGAATTAAGTCCCATTCATACTCTTTCTTTAACGGGAAAGAAGTTCATTCATTACTCATTTCGCCATTTTTATATCCTCAAAAGCGGGAAGCCGAATTTATTGGTTTTAGGCTGATTTATTGGCTCTAAAAAAAATTACCAGGGAGAAAAATACCATGAAAGAAAATATTTATCAGGCGTACTTAGAAAAAGCAATTATCAGTCAGATTGACTATTTAGTATCTGTAAGCGAAAACCCGTTATATAAAATGCGGGAGGAGTTTTCTCAGGAAAATTATAAAGGACTTTATTCATTTTATACAGAACAATTAGCCGATGAAAACAGTTTTGATGCCTCAACCTTCAAGTACTGGTGTTTTTGTTCTGCATGTATTTATGGCTTATTGTTATTGAATAATTACGATAAAGATAAGCTGGATACTATAAAAGACTCTATCTACGAAAACCTCCGTAAAGCAAATGAAAAAGGCTTTGTTGATAAAAAAGAGTTTTTTGAACCAGAGTATAACAGATATTATAAGATAAGCCTTCTCAAAAATCCGTTTATGGAAGAAGCATTCTGCGCAGCCGATTTCTTTATTGAATCAGGCTGTTGCAAGGTTGAACTTTTTATGTTCTCAATGTTCTGGCTCTGTGCAAAGTTTAAATACTTTATAAAGCCAGTAATTCAGAATCAGCTGTGTTCATTTCTTTCGTATTGTGCTGTAAAACAGTTTGACCAGGACTCAGATTTTTATGTTGAAAAAAACATAAGTAATTATCTGTCAAATTTGTTTTATTTACGCGCAAAGAGTCTTTTAAAGGAAACTGATTCTTTATTAAATTTCGAAGCCATTATTGCTCAGGATAAAACTAACTTCCCATTACTGCCAACCTTTATAACACATGATTTATTAACATGGGTTACGTTAGAGACAAAATTAAATAAACTCGATGCCAGTTTATTAAAAGCTCTCAGGTGGCTCTTTTATAACGTGAACCCGGATCCCTTTAATGAAATATCCGAGACCGCATTTGCTTTGTTCGAGGGAATCAGAAAAACTTTCGAAGACAGATTAGAAAAATTGCCGGGCATTGTTTTACTGATGCAGCACCTTATTCATTTTATGTCTTCTGGAGATTTTAGTAATCTTTTCTTTTCAATTAGAGATGAAAAGTTAGGACACCATTATATTCACGTATTTATGCCGGGAATTACCAGATCATTATCAGAAATGGAAGGTTTATTGACAGAAAATCCAATACAAATAGAAAAAATGGAAAAGGATAGTAAGCTTCTCCAGATGCTTTTGTTTGGAGTCCTTTTTGAAACTGTAAGAACCTATACACGAATAGATTATGAAGTTTTCTCTGCAGATAATGATAATATACAAATTGTTCCACAAAAAATAGTTATAGAAGAAATTCCATGGATTCCGGGTGTTCCTGTACACGAGGAAATTTACAAAAAAGAATATATAGCGAATATTCTTTATAACCTTATTGTCTCTGATGAGTGGTGTTTAGCCGAAAAACAGGCATCCTTATTAAATTACTTATCTCAAGTTATTAATTTCAATAAAAGTACAAGTACCCTGGAAGAAGAACTTTTCTCAGTGGAGAATGTTCAGATTTGTCCTGATACTCTGGATTTTTATATAAATCTGATTTTTAATCTTTCACACTATTTGTGTAATAATCAGATTTATTTTATTCGTGAAGTGAATTTCTTAAAGGAAAAGAAAGAAGAAATCTTTCCTCCGGCTTTAAGTGAATATGATTTTCGTAAGAAATATGGAGATGATGAAGACGAACAAAGAAATCAATTGAATGCTTATCAAAATAGAAGAAACGACTGGAAAAAACTTGATGTAGGTTTTGTAATAAAAGACTTTACACAGAATGCAGGTCCTTTTATGAAATATCTGGCTACCTGGAGTCCAAACACACTGGACAACAGTGAGTTATATAGAGTCATAACCTGGACAAAAGAATTAACCTGTAAGTTCTGTGATGAATCAGATAATGAATATAGTTATGACCAGACTCTAAGCAGGAGGAGGGCAAATAACAATAATATCAGTCACAGATATTTTGTAAGAGATAGAAATATCGAAGAACACTTTGATAATCATGGCGCTATTTCTGGCCAGCTTGAAGAATACCACTGGGAAAATCTTTTGTTTACTCTTTATGAATTCCATAAGATACTTGAAGAGGGCAATATTGATATGAACCCTCTATTGAATGGTATTCTCAAAACAGAAGTTGATTCTCTTTGTGAGCTTTTCGGCAAATTCATTCTGAAAGATGGAAACAGTATAAATGAAGTTTTTGCTGATTTTAAAGAAATGGATGAGAATGAAAAATTGAAAGAGAATACATTCTGTAAGCGAAAAACCGACGGAGCAATGGAGGAACTTCGGAAAAAGCTTGATAAGAAAGATTATAAGAATAAGGCTTATAGCGATGATAAGATAATGATTAGGGGTGAAATGTTTAAAAGACCAGAAAAAAACGATTATAGAGAAAATGACGAACTGAAGAAAAATTATTTTATTCCAAGAATGGAAACAATAATGTCATACTTCTACAACATGTCAGGAATCTCTCAGGACAAAGAAAATGAAATGGTAAGAATGAATCAGCATAAAGAAAGACCATTCGAGGTCGACTTCCATTCGTATTATCGGCCAGAGCTTTCTTTATACTTCATTTATCTTTCAATGGCCTTGGCTTGTAAAGTAAAGAAATAAATATACTTAACAGGGCGTTTCGAATGAATGCTATAATTTGAAGTATTATTTACGAAATTTTAAATCATTGACATTTCTTCAGAATTTGTCGAAAATGTTCCTATGAAAACTATTAAACCTTATTTGCACAAAGTTAATTATTACGAAACTGACAAAATGGGAATTACCCATCATTCAAATTATATCCGCTACATGGAAGAGGCGCGTGTGGATTTTCTTGACCAGCTGGGCTGGAGCTTTATTAAGCTTGAAAACGAGGGAATGGCGTCGCCGGTTATGTCTGTGGAGGGTGTTTTTAAGAAATCTACTACCTTCCCGGAAACAATCGAAATTATGGTAGGTATTGAAAAACTTTCGGCTGCTAAGCTTACTTTTTCTTATGAGTTTAAGTGTAACGGCGACGTGGTGTTCCTGGGCAAGAGTACCCACTGCTTCCTTGATTTGAAGGGAGTGCCTGTTTTGATTGAAAAAAGATATCCTGAATTCTTTGCTGATTTGAAGGCAATTTACGAGGTGAGTAAGCCCGCTGGCGGGCGGTGATAAATTGAAGAGCGTTAAAAAAATTGCGAAAGCAATTTTTAGCTCAACCTTATAGAAATACCTGAGTAGGAGCTTGAATGGGACGCGAAATAGAAATTAAGATTCCTTTAACGGATGCGGAATATGAAAAGATTTTCAATGTGATTTCCTCTAAGGAGCGGCTGGCCGGTGTGGAAGTGGCCTCTGACTCTCTGGAACATCTTTTTAAATCGGATTCTTATTTTTCGCGCTATGCTACCCGTGAAGAAAGTAAGGCCGCGGGTGAGCCTCAGGTTATCCGTATCCGAAGTGAAGCTCCTGATGGAGATAAAACTAACGAACGTTCGTATTTTTGTATTAAACGTAAAACGATTGAAAATGGAATTGAGCTGAACCGCGAGGACGAAACCTTTGTTGAAAAGCCTGAGGTTGTTCGAGACCTTCTTTTATTGTCTGGTTATCATCAGTTTTTTGAGAAAAATAAAGATGCTTATGGTGTACACTGCCAGTCTGAAGTTTTACCTGGCTGCGATTTTCATCTTGAGCTTGAAATGGTAAATGGTCTTAAGTATATAGAAGTTGAAGTAACTGATGGAGCTGATTCAGCTGATGATGTACGCCAGGCTCTTGAGAAGTTTATGGAGAAGTTTGGACTTGATACTTCTAAACGCGACAAACGCAGCTGGATGGAAATTATTCGCGGGAGTGCTGTGTGAGCCGTTGTGTAATTGTTTCGGCAGGTGAACTTCGCGATTACGCGAGGGCCAGAGCTTTTCTGCATGAGGGCGATTTTTTTGTTTTCTGCGACGGGGGGCTGGCTCACGCGGACGGGCTTGGTATTAAGCCGGATCTTGTCGTAGGTGATTTTGATTCCTGTGATGCCAGCGTACTTGCTAAATGGCAGGACAGCTGCGAGATTGTTCAGCTTCCACGCGAGAAAGATGATACGGATACTTTATTTGCCGTAAAGCTTGCCCTTGAAAAAGGCTTTAATGATTTTCTTTTGCTTGGCGCAATGGGCGGCCGCTTTGACCATGCGCTGGGAAATGTTTCAATTCTTTTATATCTTCAGGGACTTGGGAAAAAGGCTTTGCTTGTTGATGATTATTCTGTAATGCAGATTGCAGGAAGCGAGCCTTTACTAATTGAAGATAGCTATTCTTATTTTTCTGTCCTGACGGTAGCAGGTGACGTAAGCGGCGTTAATATCAAAAATGCAAAATATCCGCTGGAGAATGCCAGCCTCAGCTCAGACTTTCAGCTTGGAATCAGTAACGAAGTGCTGCCGGGGAAAGTGGCCCAGGTGAGCGTTGAGCACGGGCGGGTGCTTGTGGTGACGGTTTTCTAACAGCCGAGCCGGCTTCTTACATATCTTACACTTTCAATATACTCTTCGTCGGTGGTGAGGTGTTCAATAATCATCGGCATTTCGGGATCTTCGGCTGTAGCAAGCTTTGCGTATAGCTCTATGTCCAGAGTTCCTTTTCCGCATGCGCATTCTTCGAGCTGGAAGGTGTATTCCTGTTTTAAGTTGATATCCTTTAAGTGGCAGCTGCAGATTTGTCCCTTGAGTTTTGTAAAGCACTCTGCAAGGAAGCGGTCATTGAAAAAGTAGCGGTCTGGTGAAGTAATCATGTTTACAACATCAAGATGTACGCCGAAGGCAGGGCGGTTTACTTCTTCCATAAGTCTTACATATTCGTCTGGCGAGCTTGGAATCATCCACGGCATCGACTCAATGCTGAACTTAGTATTCACCGGGGCCGCGCGGTCAATTATTTCCTGAATCATTTTTACAGCCATACTCCACAGCTCTTCGCTGAAATTTTCGCGATAGCCGCCGTCCCAGCGAGGGCCGTACGGAGTTCCCACAACGTTTACGCAGCAGCGCGCTCCAATGCGGTCTGCCATCTTGAGCTGTTCTACGGCGTAGTCTATCCAGCGCTGCCGCTCGGCAGGATCTGCGGCCAGTGTGTTTCGCCAGATGCCAACTTCTGCAATTGTGAGGCCGGCCTGGTCTGCGGCTTTCTTATACGCCATAATTTTTTCTTCGCCGGCGGTGCAGTCTACCGGAAAGTTTACGGTTTTAAGTCCGAGGGCTTTGTGCTTTGTTGCCCAGTCTTCCGGGGTTGTGTGGGCGAGGGAAGAGGAGATTCCTAAGAACATAATTAAAACCTCCTCTGGTGAATTACGGTAGCGTCGAACCTGTTGAGGTCGCGGATACCGGTACGGGCCATTGTTGCGGCGAGCTCCCCTGTCATTTCTTTTATACGGGCAGCAGTTGCATCTGCGCCTTCTTTTAAAAGCGGCATAAGGTGACGGCCAACGCTTACGGCTGTTGCGCCGAGGGCGAGGCATTTATAAACGTCCATACCGCTTTCAATTCCGCAGTCAATAAATACCGGGATTTCGCCGCGGGTAACCTGCAGAATCTCACTCAACATCATAAGAGGCGGAACCGCATACTGCATAATTCCATGGTGGTGTGAAAGCTGGATTCCCTTACAGCCTGCTTTAAGACATTTTTCTGCGTCCTTTGTGCTGAGAACTCCCTTTACAATAAACGGAATACCTGCTGCCTGAACAAAGTCGCGGAGCTCTTCTGTAGACTTTGGCTTCATGTCGAGCCCGAGGACGTTATCGTAGCCGCCCGAGCCGTTGAAGGCGTGGTCTATATCCATGCCAAGGGCAAAGCAGCCTGCTTTTTTTGCGTGTTCGATTTTGCGGAAAACTTCTTTATTATCTGCATGTGGCTTTATGATTTTTATTGTAGCAGCGCCGGTTGCAGTTATTTCTTCGAGCTCTTTGTCTTCGCCCATTCCAACCCAGTGAACGGCGTTTGCCATAGCGGCTGCCTGAGCATATTTTACCATTCCGTTTTCTGCTGTGTTGCCCAGGTGAGAGAGGGCAGCGGTCATTACCGGTGTGTCGAAGTTTTTACCATAGAGCTCGAGCTTTGTTGATGGAAGGTCCGAGTCTATATAGCGGGCCTCGAGCAGAAGTGAATCAAAGTAATCTCTTGTGATTTTATCTGAGCTGGCTGTATATTCCATAAATACTCCTTACTAATATAACCTTTCGTAGGTGTAGCCTCGGTCACTTACAATTGGCGCAGCCTTTATTTCAAAATAACAAACTGCGTTTTCTTTGAGCACTAGATTTACCTTGTTGCCGCAACGTTTTGTCTGAACAAACGGCTGCGCGCTTGTACGCAAAAGCTCCAGCTGATCCTGACTCGGATTTGCAGGTTCTCCTATATCGTGCCAGGTCTTAAGCGGGTTGCAGACTTCTTCGTCAACGAGCTCGGTAATAAGCACGTTTGGAAGCTTTTCATCTAGGGTTTTGCCCTTTGCTTTGTTTTCGAGCGGGAAGGTGAGGTCGAGCTTGAACTCTTTTCCGCTCATTTCTTCATCAACGTTCCAGGTAATGCCGGCAAAGCTTCCGTCTGTGCGTTTTACAACTACACAGTTTGGAGTTTTCAAAACGCATTTTTCATACTGCTTTGTAAGCTTTTTATAAAAGGCAAAGGTCCAGAAGGTTGGCTTTGGAATCAGCCCGTTTGCAACAAGACCAAAGCCACCGTGGAATGGAGTATAAGGAACTCCGGCTTCTTCAAAAATATCGCCGAAGGTCCAGTAAGAATAGGAACGGTGATTATCGCCGAAGGTAGAAAGCATGAGAGCAATATAAGCGGCGTTGAGGTTCATGTCGTGAACCGGTGCATTCGGAATGTATGATGTATTAAACTCGGTTACATTTATATCCATACCCTTAAACTCTTTGAAGGAGTCTACAATTCCACGGGTTGAATCAAGCTGCTCAAAGCACTTTGATTTTGGATGAAGCTTTGGATAACCGTAGTGGCCGTCGTAGTTAGGGAATTCGGTGGTGTAGTGGTGGCGGCTTACAAAGTCTAGCGGGCATTTATTTTTGCGTACAAACTCGAGGAAGGCTTTTATCCATTCCTTGTCTGTTCCGCCGCAAACTGCAGGGCCACCAACCTTAAAGCGTTTATCAACTGCCTTTACTGCTCGGGAAGAAACATCGTAAAGTTTGAAGTATTCTTCCATGTTTGCATCCTTCCAGAAGCCCGGAAGGTTAGGCTCGTTCCATACTTCTACCGGCCAGGTAACTACTTCGTCTGCACCGTAGCGGTCCATAAGATGGCGCAGAGTTGCCTGAACAAGACCTGCCCAGCGGTCGTAGTTATTTGGAGGAGTTGTATTTCCCTTCCAGTAGAAAATTGAATTGTCTCCGCTTGCAAGCTGCTTTGGCATAAAGCCAAGTTCGATAAAAGGCTTGATATTCAGCTCAAGGTAAGAATCCATAACCATATCAAGATAAGTCCAGTTGTATTCTACCTGAACCTTTTTTTCATCGCGACCTTCCCAGGCGTGTGGTCCAAATTCCGGCACACCTGGCTGGAACTCGCGGTAAATTGCCATATCGTTATGGAAAAGTCCGTGTCCGCGGATATGTTCAAAGCCGATTTTTTCCTGCACAAACTTAAGCTGTTCAAAATACTGCTTTTGAAGGGCGAGGCCCATTCGGCCGGTTCCAATGCAGTAAAAGGCGTTGTTGTTGAATTTAACTTTTTCGTTTCCAGTAATTTTGTAATTCACTTTTTTTTCTCCTAAACCTCAAACGGGTATTTAAAATTCCAGTCGCGGCGTAGTACATCCATCATATCAATTAAATCTTCTGATTTTTTGAAGGTATGTACATCTGATTCTGTTTTTCCTGCAAGAATAAACTCAGTTGCATGGGCACATTCATACTCATAGCCGTTTACAGCAAACGGCTGTCGAATTTCACGTACTAGCTCTGAGTCTCCTCCCCAGAGGTTTTTGTAAACATGTACATTGGCCTTCTGAGTGCAGAAAAAGTTTTCTACTGTAATATAACCTTTTGTTCCATAAATTACAGCATCATGAGTTGGTACAGTTGAAGGAAGATCCATAGCGCTCTGAAAGCTTGTTACAATTCCGTTTTCAAAGGTAAGGTTTACGCTGTTCCACGCATCAACTCCCTTGAGCATGCGGACAGCTGAGCTTTCTGCGGTAATTGGCGAAAAATCAGCCAGCATCATTGCAAAGTAGATGTTGTAAATACCAAGATCGAGAAGGGCACCGCCGGCTTGCCGCGGGTCGTAGTTTCTGTCGTTCGGATCATAAGGATTTCTGTTACAGAATCGTGAGTCTATATTTTTGATTTCGCCGATGATTCCGGCTGCAATTTCCTTTTTGATTTCTCTGATACAAGGATTGAAAGCTGTCCACATTGCTTCCATAAAGAAAAGTTTTTTTTCGCGGGCAAGGGATGTCATTTTATCAAGCTGTTCCCGTGAACAGCCGGCAGGCTTTTCGCAAAGCACGTGCTTTCCGCCCTTGAGACAGCCGAGCACAGAATCCAGATGGAAGGCATGCGGATTTGCAATATAAACTGCATCAACCTCCGGGTCGTTATAAAGCTCTTCGTAGCTTCCGTAAGCTTTTTCAAAATGCCATTTTTCTGCAAAGTCTTTTGCACGCTCCAGATTTCTGCTGGCAACAGCATACAGGCGGATTTTGTCTGGGCTGATGCCTGCTAATTTTCCGTCTTTAATTCCGTTCATTGCAGTTGCCATGCTGTTGGCAATGCGGCCTGGGGCAAGAATTGCCCAATTAACATAGTTTTTCATGTTTATAATTATAACATGACTTATTATTTTAGGATGAATAATTCTCTATCAAAATTGTATGTAGCGGGGGTGTTACGGGGGCGGCAGCCCCCGTTAGAAGGGGTAGCCCGCAACGAGTGAACTGACCCCCAAAAGTTAGACACTTTTGGAGGTTAGAAAATGGGATTTA
>CAMJNC010000090.1 GCA_946407195.1 uncultured Treponema sp.
ATGCAATGATTAAATTTGACGGTGAAGAAAACGGTTCAAACGAAAATGCAGAAAACGAGTTTGTTATGAAAAAGACCGAAAGCTTTACAAACTGGGAAGACTGGGAAGAGCACAATAAGGCTGGCTACGAATGTATGGTTGAGTTTATTAAAAATGGCAGCGAGGTAATGCTTCGAACTCATAACAAGGGAATCTTCATTCAAAATACAACAAAAGTCCGAAATGGAAATAAAGAGATTTTTGTTGCCTTTTCAGGGGACCAGGTTGCACTCACAGATATAAGAATACGCTGATTTTGCTGAAACTTGAAGAAAATGCATAAAGAGTGTATATTTATACATTATGAAGGAACGTCAGTCTCGCCTTAAGGCTATTAAGAATCTCATTAAAAATAATACAATCGAAAGTCAGGATGATTTGCTTTCTTTGCTCACAAAAGAGGGCTACGAGGTTACTCAGGCTACTTTGAGCCGCGATCTTAAGCTTTTGAAGGTAGGTAAGGTACCTGATGGTCAGAACGGCTATAAGTATGCGCTGCCTGGTGAGGACGAAAACGGAGAGAGCGAGGCTATTTACGTTCAGGATTTCCTTCGCGGCTATGTAAGCATCGATTTTTCGGGAAACATTGTTGTAATCAAAACCTTCCCGGGTCACGCAAACACTGTCTGCAATGCAATAGATAATCTTAATATGGACGAAGTACTCGGAACTGTTGCCGGCGACAACTGTATGTTTGCCTGCCTCCGCGAAGGAGTTACCGGTGACGAGTTCATGGAAAAACTCAAGAAACATATTCCGGGAATTGAAGATTGAAAATAGTTTTCAATCTTCAAAACGGCCGTGTCAAGGCCTTGAGCGAAGCGTGCCTTGACGCGGACGTATTGAGGATTAAAAATCAATTAAGCTTTCCGGGTTCACCAGCTCATCATTTTTGTATACTGAAAGATGCAGAAAAGGTCCTGTTACTATTCCTGTTGCCCCAACTTTACCAATAGCCTGTTGTATATTTACGTGGTCACCGATTTCGCAACTGAACCGGGAAAGATGTGAGTACAGGCTTTTATAGCCGTCTGTATGCTGGATAATAATATAATTCCCGTCTGACTGCTTAAAACCTTTTTGAATTACGGTGCCGTCTGCAATCGGGAAAACCTTTGTTCCTAATTTTGCAACAATATCTGTTCCGTTGTGGAAAAACTCCTTGTCTGTCAGCGGATGAACCTGAGTTCCATACAGCATTGAGGTTTTATACATAGAATGTATAGGGCAGGTGAAGATCTTTTTTTCAGAATTGTCCCGGGCAAAAATCAAAGTAGAATAAAAGACAAAAGCTGCAAGAATAATAATTTTTTTCATAAGTTGCTCCTTAAAATACAGCCTTAGAGCTGCTGTATTTTTTTATTTTTTTAAACCTTCCGGAGAAGATTTGCCTTAATTATCTGAAGTCTGAATAAAAAACTCAATTCAAAAAACAGAAAATATTACCAGCCTAACATGAAAATGTTACCAAGGTAACAGTAAAAACTGCTTTGTGATATTTGTTTTTTTAAGAAAAATAAAATATCATAGAAATATGAAAAAAACAGAAGGCTTGGAAAACATACTATATTTCTTGATCCGTCTTGTAGCAATCATTTCTGCAGTAATCATTCTGGGATTGAATATTATGCTGCTTTTGCGTGAATACAGGTATGATAAGATTTTTTCCAGAATGATTTTCGGCTATCGTTTTATCAGCACAATAATGACGGAAATATTTCTCATTGTTTTAATAATCTTTCCGTATAAGTTTGAGGCTATTGCAGTATTTGCCTTTTTTTATACAGGTGTTCTTTTATATGCCGATCCCTTAAATCCATTATCTGTGCTTATTTATTTTCTGGGAATTGTTTCGCTGTATATTCGCGGCCTGCTCAAGAAAAAAAGAATGCTTAAAAGCATTTTGATTTCATCTGGTGTTATAGTAATTCTTTTTTCTAACATCCGGTATGGCTGGTTCTTTTTTCTGGAGGATTTTGAAAATAAAATTATCTGCTGTATTGTATGTGTGCTGATTTTTATTTTTATTGTGCTGGAAAAAAATAAGCTGAAGCAGAATAAATGCCTTCTTGATTTAAGCCTTTTTCCTGAATTGACTCAAAGAGATAAAGAATGGATTGAAATGGCTCTATCTCAGGAAAAATATGACACAATAGCAAGACAATACAATCTTTCACCTAATTATGTAAAAAACAGGATGCGGGTGATTTTCAAGATTCTCGAAGTTCCAGACAGACTTGCCTTGATTGTAAAATATAGTGGCTGCAGCGTAAAAAAATAAGTTGACATTGTCGTATATTACGAAAATTCCTGTCTAGTTGTTTCATTTTCCTTTTTAAGTTAAACTTACCTCATGCAGTTTACAAGTACAAGAAATAATGATTTAACGGTGAGTTTTTCTCAAGCTGTACGGGATTGCATTCCCGATGATGGCGGTGTTTTTGTGCCTTCTTCTATCGAAGATATGCGCCGCTGGATTTATTATATTGATGAAACAACCCCCTTTGCTTCAATTGCGGGTTCTTTAACTTCTGCTTTAATGCATGAAGAGTTTTCTCCAATTATTTGTGAAACTATCGCTACTGCTGCGTTCCCTACAGAGCCAGTTGTAAGACAGCTCGACGGAAGCCTTTTTATGATGGAAATGTACCACGGCTTTACGGGCTGCCACCGCGATTACGGAGTTTCATATCTGGTTTCATATCTTGAAACAACCCTGCAGTTAAAGGGTGGAAAAGCTGTTTTTGTTGATTTTACACATGGCGGCCTTGGTGCACTTATGTCTAAAATCCTCAAGGGTAAGAAAAACATAAAAGCAGTACTGGTTTATAAAAAAGGAACTGTGCGTGGTCTCGATGAAGAAAGTCTTGCCTGGAACGGTGGAAATATTTATCCGGTAGAAATGGAAGGAACAGAAGCAGAAATTAAGGCTGCTATTTCCGAAGTTTTTGCAGACCGCAATTTTGTTCAGCAGCATGGTCTTACTGTGGCAAATACGACAAATGTATGCCGTCTTCTCGGACAGATTTTCTTTTTCCCATATTCATTTGCTCAGATTAAAAATAAATTCAACGGCGAGTTTTATTATGCTATGGGTGCCGGTAATTACGGTTCTCTTATGGCGGGGTTGTACAGCTGGCGTTTTGCTTTGCCTGTAAACGGATTTTATGTACCAAGTACATCGTCTCTTGCAAGAAGCCCTTCGGGAGCTCCGGTTGTTCTGGATTCTCTTGTTGATTTGAAGGCTCGCGGAGAAGCTAATCCTGCAATTCCTGCAAATCTTGAGCGCCTTGAATCTTTCTTTGGAAAGAACGAACTGATGATGCGCAATTTCGTTTATCCGGTTGATGTTTCTGAAGAACAGCGTGATGCGGCCGCAAAAGAACTGTACATGAAATACGGTATTTTTGCTGATAAAGATACAGCAAATGCCTTTGCAGCAGCTAAAGAAAACTGTTCTGAGGTTTTCGACGAGGACGGAGCATTTGTTCTTACTGCGTATAACCATCCGTCACTTTCTTCTGATTACTGCCGCCACGTAATTGGCGAAGCACCAGAAATGCCGGATTACATTAAGGAAGCTCAAAAGCCGGTACAACTTGGACGACCGGTTATTTCTTCGTTCGACGAGTTAAAGAAGATTGTAGAGAGCCTGTAGTCTTATTATCATCCGTTTCTATTAGCGAGATTTATTCTATTCTTGTAAACATCTGTTATTCGCTGATGTTTGCACGCGGGCTATTATAGCCTCATGGAAAAGAAGAATCTTGTTAAGCGCATTTTGATGTCGCTGTTTGGTGTAATTATCTGTGCAATTAGTGTTGGTATCTTTAAGATTGCTGCTCTTGGTGTAGATCCGTTCCAGTCTTTTATGGCTGGTCTTGATGCTTTAGTTCCGATTAAGTTTGGTACTCTGTATGTTATTGCTAATGCTGTGCTTTTTATTTTCATGCTGATTTTTGATCGCCACTATATTGGAATCGCGACCTTTATCAATCTGTTCCTGCTTGGATATATCACTCAGTTCACTTATGAGTTTTTGCAGACTGTAATTGTTGATCCTTCAATCTGGGTGCGTGTGCTCTGCCTTGTAGTTGGCGTTGTGATTATCTGCTTTGGTTCTGCTTTCTATATGACCGCTGATCTTGGAGTTTCAACCTACGATGCTGTTGCCCTGATTATCGTAAACACCTGGAAGCGAGGAAAGTTCCAGTACATAAGAATAATTACAGATGTAATTTGTGTATTGCTTGGAGTAGGATTATTCCTGATTTCTGGTGGAGCTGCAAGAGATATTATAACAATTGCCGGAGTGGGGACAATCATTACCGCTTTCTTTATGGGACCGCTGATTGAGTTCTTTAATGTTCACTGTGCACGACCGGTTTTGAATGGAAAAAAGAAAGAAGAGTAAAAAAGAACCGCAGCCTGAAGCTGCGGTTTATTATTTATTTTTTAGTTGATTTTTTTGCCGGAGCCTTTTTGGTAGCCGGCTTTTTTGTTGTCTTTGCAGTTGCTGCAGTTTTTGGTTTTGCTGCAGTTTTCTTTACCGGGGCTTTTGCAGGCTTTGCTGATTTTACGGGCGCCTTTGCTTTTGCGGCCTTCTTTGCCGGTTTTGGTTCAAACTCCTTTACAAAGAGCTCTGCTTTATAAGTCGATTTGAGCTTTGCAGCGAACAAGGTCTTATGAAGTTTGAATACTTCAGGAAGCTTAGCGGCTGTTGAGTTCAGTGCCATCAGCAGGATTGTGTCGTTCAGGCTTTCTTCTACGAGTTCTTTGTTGAACCAGATGATATTATCGAAGCTGTTGATGCCGCCGAGCTGTACGGCGTAGCGGCTGTTTACGATGAGAGTGACAATGTCGAGTGGTGTCTTCTTTGAAGCAAGCAGCAGAAGCTTTGTAAATACAGGGCGCAGAGATTTTTCAATCAGCTTTTCGTTCATAAGATATTCGTTGAACTTACGTCCGAGGTTCCACTTTGCGGCAAAGCCGTTGTCTGCAAACAGTGATGAAGCTGCCCAGGCAAGGAGTGCAGTTTCTTTTTCTGGCGATGCCAGAAGAATCAGCTTTGCAAACTGGTCTGACTTTGCGGCTCCGGCTGCGCGGGCAAGTGCCTTCTGTAAATCAGCTGGTGTCTTAGGGGAAGCAGCTTTATGAAGCTTTGCAACTGTCTTTACGCGGTCGCAGAAAAGCTTGTATGCCTTTGCAGAATTGTCTGCAGGCTTTTTGGCTGAAGTCGGCTTTTTAGAAGCTGTCTTTGATTTTTTATCATCATCAGTTTTTGTTTCTGCAGCGGCAATTTTTTCTGCGAACTTGTAGAATGCAAGACCTGCTTTTTCTCCATCCTTAAGGATATCTGCAATTGCAGGTGCCTTACCGGCCGGTGCTTCAGCGAAAGCCTGTACAAGCAGTACAAAGGCTTTTTCTGCAAACTTAGCAAGAGCCTCATACAGATCCTTGTAGATAATTTCCTGCCATGCTGTTTCAATATCTTCGCAGCCCTTGCCGTTGAGAGTTTCGCAGAGAATGCGGTAGCGTCCGTCGGCTTCATCAGTTACCTGGTGAACGTTCATGTAAACCTGGTACTCAAAGCCGTTGAGCATTACGAACATACCTTTTTCACAGATTTCACGGCTCTTGCGGATATACCAGAGGCGGCTCTTGTGCTCCTGGAAAATACAGTACTTGTCGTCTTCTGCGGTGAGGTTCAAGCCTTCAGAAATTGAACGGCTCTTCATTACAACTTCATCACCATTGCCGGTTTTTACAGCATAAGGATCTGACTGTTTAATCCAGCCGTGAGCCTGGTCATACTTGTTGTTATAGAAAACAATTGCGCGTTCGTTACCACAGCCGTTTGAATAGGCAAATACGTTTTCATTTACGTGGCCGTCTTCCCACAAATCATAAAGAAGGAAGTTATCTACACCTGAGAAGAGGTAGCGCTTTTTCATAAGCGGGAAGATGTCGTGCCAGTGGCGGTCTACAAGATACTGACTTGGTTTTTCGTCCTTGTAAGCCTTTGTATATTCCATTCCGTATTTTTCGGTAAAGCCTTCAATCTGACCGTGACCAAACATCGGAAGACCCGGCATAGTAATCATAAGAGTACATACACCAAAATATTTGTCGCCGTCGCCGAACTGAGCAATCGCAGTTTCCTCATCCGGATTGTTCATAAAGTTTACATAACGTTTAAGAACCTGCGGGTCAAAGGTGATTGTATTTTTGATGGTTTCACGGTATTTCTGATTTTCTTCTTTTTTGAGCATGTTCATAAAGGCCGAGTTATAAACGCGGTGCATACCAAGAGTGCGGACAAAGTAGCCTTCCATCATCCAGAATGCTTCTGCGAGCAAAAGTGTGTCCGGGCATTCCTGAGCAACGCGGTCTACAACCTCGCGCCAGAACTCATTTGGAATTGCGTCATTGAACTGCTGGGTGCTAAGTCCTGTTTCCGAACGAGTTGCAATGTCTCCTCCGTGTCCAGGCTCCGGATACCAGAGGCGGCGGATAGATTTCTTTGCCAGAACCATAGCCGCATCAAAACGGATGATAGGGAAGTTATGTGCAACATGCAAAATTTCCTGCATAACAGCTTCGCGAGCTGCAGGATTCAAAAAGTCAATCTGAGCAGTGTCGTTCCAAGGCAAACCGGTACCGTCATTTCCGTGGTAGATATAACGTGTGTCGCCATTTGAGTTATCAACACGCTTGAAAACTACAGAACAGTCATTTTTGCTGTAGTAGTGG
This sequence comes from uncultured Treponema sp., assembly GCA_946407195.1. Taxonomy (GTDB): domain Bacteria; phylum Spirochaetota; class Spirochaetia; order Treponematales; family Treponemataceae; genus Treponema_D. Next base: position 6,793 of record CAMJNC010000090.1, read on the forward strand.
TCTTCGAGGAAGAGCGAAATGCGGCCGTCCTGCGAAAGGTTTTCGCCGTTAAAGGTGTACTGAGGGAACGGATTATCGCGGCGCTGAATAAAGTAATCGGGATGATTGATAACCCAGTCGCCGTCCATACCTGTGTGGTTCGGAACCATGTCGGAAGCAAGACGGATTCCTCTCTGCCAGCAGCGCTGACGAAGGTTTGCAAGAGCATCCCATCCACCAATGTTTTCTGCAATATTATAATCATAAAGTGAGTAAGCCGAAGCTGCAGCCTCAGGGTTACCGCACTTTTGTTTGATTCGTTTCGAAGCCTTAGAGCGTTCCCAAAGACCAATGAGCCACAGGCCTGTAAAGCCTTCATCACGAAGACGGTCGAGCTCGCGGTCTGGAATCTGGTCGAGGCGTGTAATAGGGTAGCCGTATTCTTTTGTAAGCTGATCAAGCCATACAAGAACTGTTTTTGCCATAAGAATAACGTTCGGCATCCACGCACTGTCGGCAGAAAAACGCTCATATTCATTCATAAGGTTTTCGAAGGAATATGGAACCATGTCCGGTAAATCACCGCCGCCAAAGCCCTGCCATGCAGCCTTTTCCTCTTCGGAAATTGTGTCCATACCGGCTAAGATGCGCTTAAGCCATTCGCCAAGGAAATCAGCCCAGTATTTCTGAAGGTATTCAAGCTGTCCGCGAAGGCTGTCCGGTGCAAATACCTGAGGCTCACGAAGCAGTGTAATTAAATCATGATTAAAAGGACCGAATACCGGCTGGACGGCAGCGTATTTCTGGATGGTCTTCCAGCTCTTTGCATAAAGCGGATTTTTTGCAAGCTCCTTGTCGGAGAACATTATCATAAAAGGCTTAAAGGCCTTATTTTCATTTGCAAGCTGAAGCAGAATCAGCTCTTCAAGAGTCTGGGCGCGGTTAGAACGTTCAAGACCTGTACCGACATCAAGCTCGGTCTGGGCAAGATATTCTTCCGGGCGAAGCTTTTCATTATAAACAGCAACCGGCGGAAACTCCTTCATAAAATCAAGGAGAAGAGAGTCTACCTCTGCGTGTCCAAATTCCTTATCGAGAACGCCAAGCAGGTCGTCCATAAAGGTTGCAACCTTGTCGCGGCGGTAAAGCATGCACACATAATGAAGAATCTCATCAATCAGACCCATAGCGTTGAGCTGACCGGCCGATAATTTCTTATTTTCCTCGCCACGGCTCTCAAACACATTATTAATCAAAAGCTGAAAGGCGCGCACATTCTTCATGTTGGCGAAAACCACATTTCCGCTCGAAGCAAAAAGTCCGCCGTCAAAATTACAAAGGTCTCGTATTTTTTTTGAAATATGAAATTCGTTGTGTGAAATCTTCATTTTGTACTCCTACTTTTCGGACAATTAATAAATTATAGCACGGTTTTTCTTATTATGCGAATAATAATATAGAAACATTATGGAAGATTTTCGCCATTTTACTTAATTTCAGGTTATAATAGCTTAGACATCAAAGCTTTTGAGGACAAAAATGGAAAGAACCAGCAAAATTACCTACCGAAAACTGACCGAGGCCGACTTGCCGACTTTCCTGATGCAGATGCTGCGAACAGTCACCCCTTCATTAATCAATCTTACCCCATCAAAAATGCATCTTACCTAAAGTCCTCTTGTACTTAAAATCATCTGCCCTTAATATGAAAGCATAAAATAAATGCAGCAGAAAAGGAGACGGCTGATATGAAAATTCTTTTGATAAACGGAAGTCCAAAAGGCAAGAAGAGTAATTCCCTCAGACTGGCAGCGAGTTTTGTAGAAGGCGTAAAGTCAAAGACTGAAGGAAAGGGAGAGTCTGTAACTGTAGATGAAGTTGAGGTTGCTTCATTAAAAATCTCTGCCTGCCGCGGCTGCTTTGCCTGCTGGAAAAATACTCCCGGCCACTGCTGCATTAAAGATGATATGGCTTCAATCATTGAAAAAGAAATTGAAGCTGATTTAGTTGTATGGAGCTTTCCTCTTTATTATTTTAATGTTCCGGGCATTTTGAAAAATCTTATAGACCGTCAGCTGCCAATGAGCCTGCCTTTTATGAGCGAAAATACAAATGAAACTGGAAGTGGTGGTCATGATGCCAGATATGATATGAAAAATATCCGTCATGTTTTGATTTCTACCTGCGGCTTTTATTCGGCAAAGGGAAACTATGATTCTGTAACCAATATGTTCGACCACTTTTTGGGCAAGGGAAATTATGAAACAATTTTCTGTGGTCAGGGTGAATTGTTCAGAGTAGATGAACTTTCTGACAGAATTAATCAGTATCTGGAAATTGTGAAAAAGGCTGGCTCTGAATATGCTGATGGAAAAATCTCTGATCAGGTTTTTAATCAGCTTAGAACTTTGCTTTATCCAAAAGAGGTTTTTGAAAAGCTTGCAGATGCTGACTGGGGCATCAATAAAGAGACCGGCGAGAAAGAGGCTCAGGACCTTACCTTTACCCGCCAGATGGCTGCCCTCTATAACAAGAATTCTTTTAAGGGTAAAAACCGGGTTCTTGAAATGTGTTATACCG
>CAMJNC010000091.1 GCA_946407195.1 uncultured Treponema sp.
AAGAGAAGCTTTCACTTGCTACACCGGAAGATGCCAACCGCGCAATCGGAACTATTGATGAAGCACTCAAGAAGATCAACAAACAGCGTGCTGACCTCGGTGCTTATCAGAACCGTCTTGAACTTACAGTAAAGGGATTGGATATTGGTGCTGAAAACCTCCAGGCTTCAGAATCACGTATCCGCGATACTGATATGGCTTCACAGATGGTAGAGTTCACAAAGAATTCTGTACTTCAGCAGGCAGGAACAGCAATGCTCGCTCAGGCTAACTCACAGTCACAGAATGTTCTTAGTCTTCTTAGATAATTGCTTGTCTTTACTAAGATAGTGAGATATAATTAATTTTAGGTTGCGTAAGCAGCCTAAAATTAATTAGCGCGGTGTTTTTTTGTGACTCTCCTCTTTTCTTTTCAGCAAAAACATCGTAAAATTAATAAGCAATTATTGATTTTAACATGCCCGTTTTCAGCGGCGCATTGTTCTTTGACATAGTGTTTCCATGCAGGCTGGTGACGGCAGGAACAGTCAGTTTTGAAAAAGACTGACTATTCCTGCTGAATGGTCTGAAACTAAATTAGAGGCGCAGTACTAATTTAGCCTTCACCCGCAGGACAAAAAGCATGAGGCTTTTTGTTTTAAGTAAACATGGAGGCACAAATATGATTATTAATCACAATATGAGCTCACTCTATGCAGATCGTGTAACAAACATCTCTAATGAGTCAATCATGAAAAACATGGAGAAGCTCTCTTCTGGTGAACGCATCAATCGCGCCGGAGACGATGCATCAGGACTTGCTGTATCTGAAAAGATGCGCAGCCAAATCCGTGGTTTGAACCAGGCTTCTAAGAACATCCAGAATGGTGTTTCTTTCATCCAGACAACCGAAGGTTATCTTGCTGAAACAACAGACATTCTTCAGCGTGTTCGCGAACTTGCTGTTCAGGCTGCAAACGGTATCTACAGCGATGAAGACCGCATGCAGATTCAGGTTGAAGTATCACAGCTCGTTGCTGAAGTTGACCGCATTGCAAGCGTAGCTCAGTTCAACGGTATGAATATGCTTACAGGTCGCTTTGCAGAAGCTGGCGACAGCACAATGCAGTTCCAGATTGGTGCAAATATGGATCAGAACGCTCGTGTATTCATTGGTACAATGACAGCTTCGGCTCTTGGACTTAAGGGTGCACAGGGAAGCGAAGAACAGATTACTATTGCATCACCAGAAGAAGCAAATATGACACTTGGTGCTGTTGATGCTGCGTTGACTCAGGTTAACAAGCAGAGAGCAGATCTTGGTGCATATCAGAACCGCTTCGAAATGGCTGCAAAGGGCGTAAACATTGCTGCTGAAAACACCCAGGCTGCAGAAAGCCGTATCCGTGATACAGACATGGCTTCTGAGATGGTTGAATTCACAAAGAACAGCATTCTCACACAGGCTGGAACCGCAATGCTCGCTCAGGCTAATAACCAGTCACAGACTGTATTGGCACTGCTGCAGTAGACTAATTAAAAAAATTGAATTGAAGAGATAACTGGATGTCATCTTTTTGATTTGAAATATGGAAGGAAGGGGTATGCGCCCCCCTTCCCTTTCCATTTTTTTCAAGGAGGAGAACTATGAATACAATCAATACGAATTCAATGGTTCATGTGGCAATGGATGGCCAGTCTCTTTACAACACAAACAGAAATACGGTAAGCAATACTGCCTCACAGGTTGCTGCCCTATCCATAACTCCCACAGGAGCCCAGGTAGCGCAGAACATTGAACAGAATATTGCCGAGATAAAGGCAGATTCTCAAGCGCTGCAAAGAATGACTGAAATGGTTGGCGGAAACAAGCTTCAGTTCAGTGTGAACAAAGAACTTGGAAGCGTAGTTGTTTCGATTGTTGATTCAGCTACAAATCAGGTTATAAAGCAGATTCCGTCAGAAGACATGCAGAAACTTAAGCTTCGCATCAGAAAAGCTATTGGCTCAATGTTCGACGAAGTAATATAAGCCTATGGCCGGACTGAACATACCAGGCGTTACCGATCAGTATAATACAAACGATACTGTTGAAAAGCTCATGAAAATTGAGCGAATTCCTCTCACCCGAGAGCAGAATCAACTTGAATCGTTAAAAACTGAGAAGAACGCCTGGCGCGACATTAACACAAGACTCTCAGCTTTACGAGATAATACTAAAACTCTCTACTCATTTGAAAATCCTTTTAACAGTAAATTAACCTCATCTACAGAAGAATACGCTATAACCGCAGAAGCAAACCGCAGCGCAAGTCTTCAGTCTTTTAAAGTAGATGTAATTCAAGCCGCATCTTCTGACCGTTTTTTAAGCGACGAACTTGAAAACGATTTTAAGGTTCCTCAGGGAACCTATACCTACAAGGTTGGCGAAAAGCAGATTACCTTTAACTGGAAGGGCGGAACTCTTAAGGACTTTTCTACAGCTATAAACAAACGCGGAAACAACATAATCAAATCCTCTATCATTGGAGCTAGTGCAGGTAAAAAATCCCTGCTTATAGAAGCAGTTCCAACCGGTAAAGAAAACCGCCTTATTTTTGAGGACGATGCAAAAACCTTTGCCTTTGATTCTGGCATGGTAGATAAAATTAAATCGCAGACTCAAAGCTTTGCAAACTCTCAGACAGAAATACTGCCTGTTAATAAAATTGAATATGATGAACCGGTATACATGCCGGCTCTTTCACTTATAAACACAAAATACGATGAAGAAAAAAACACTGTAACGGTAGAACCACGAGGAGCTTATCAGGTTAAAGTTCCTGAAAAAATTCTTCGCGAAGATGGACTTCACCTGCAGTTTACAATCACAAAAAAAGAAACAGACGATATTACTCACGCAATTAACCAGACACTTCTGCAGCCAGAATTACCTGATGCAGGAACTGCAGAATACAGTGGAATTGTTATTTCAAATAATCTTTCAGACACAAACCTTAATCTGCCCCCGGAACCTCCTGCCCCGCTTGACCCGGTAAATACAGATTCAATTTTGTATGCAGTTATGGATGACGGCACAGAAAAGGAAATTCCTTATACCCCGGAAGAAAACGGAAAGCCTGCACAGATGGATATTAAGCTTTCTGATTATCCTGGAATTAAATCTATTGCAGTACGTAATAAAAATACTGGTGCTTCATTTGAGCTTTCAGGCATTACAGCCTTAGATCCAATAAAAGACTTAGGCTACGGTCCAAAGCATCCGGTTTCTACAGCGGATGATGCAATTATAAAATACGAAGGAATTACAATTACAAGATCTTCAAATAAAATTGATGACGTTGTTCCTGAAATTACATTAAATGTTCACGACAAAACTGAAAAAACTGCAACCATTTCAGTTAAGCCTGATGTAGATGCTTCAAAGGCTGCAATCATAGAATTTGTTGGAAAATATAATCAGGCTGTAGCAGAGCTTAACATTCTTTCACAGAACAAGCAGGAAATAATTGATGAGCTTGATTATCTTACTTCGGACGAAAAGGAAGCAGAACAGAAAAAGCTTGGTATTTTCCAGTCTGATTTTTCTTTAACAAACATTAAATCTAATATGGCCTCGACAATTGCCGCCCGCTATATGTTCTCGGACAGTGCAGAGGTTACTATGCTTTCTCAGCTGGGCATTGCAACAAATGCCGGCGGTTATTCGGGCGGTTACTCACAAAGTAAGCTTAGAGGCTATCTTGAAATTGATGAAAAGAAGCTCGATGATGCCCTTGCAAATCATCTTGACGATATAAAAATGCTTTTTGGTTATGATTCAGACGGAGATCTTATTGTAGACACAGGAATTGCCTATAAGCTTGATAAACAGATTTCTGCTTATACACAGACAGGCGGCATTCTCGCAATGAAGACCTCGTCTCTCGATTCAAAAATCAAAAGCTCAGAAACAAAAATCGCTAAGCTTGAAAATCAGATGGCTAAAAAAGAAGCAGAGCTTCGCAATAAATACAGCCAGATGGAAGGTTCCTTAAACAGCCTTGAGGCTCAGCAGAATACAATTAATAACTTTACAAAACAGCAGCAGAAACAGAATAATTAAGGCAGGTAATATATGATAGCATTTTATATAAACGGACAGCAGGTTGATGTACAACTGGAAGACGAACAGACAATTGGAGATGTTCTTAAATCCTTTGAGGCTACCTGTGAAGAAAATAAAGCAGCAGTAATTGGAATTACAGTAGACGGCAAACAGATTACCGCAGACCTTTTTGACGAAGAAGCTGGAAAGCCTCTTGGTAAAGATACAAAATTTGAATTTTCAATTGTAACAGAAAATGATATTAAGGCTTCTTTCGTTAAGCTTGCAGAGCTTTTTAATGAGCTTGCAATTCAAATGGAAGGTGTTCCAGTAGCTCTCCAGAGCGGCAAAAATCTTGAAGTAAGCGAGTCTATAAAAAAGCTTGCAGACAGCATTGATCAGTTCTGTCATATAGCAACCCTTGCTTCACTATTCCCTGATACCTTCTCAAGCGAAAGCCTTAACGGAATAAATTTCAAGGACTTCTTTGCAGACTTTTCTCCAATACTTAAGGATTTCGAAGACGCTCTGCAGAATAACGATACTGTAATGCTTGGAGACCTTTCTGAATACGAAATCTGTCCAAGACTAAAGGATATTTCGAAGGCCCTGCAGAATATGTAGGACATTCTCCATAAGCGAGGTGTATTATGTTCTTTTTATTAGGTTCAGGAAGCGGTTCCCCTGTTGAAGCACGAATTGCACATCGCGCCGACATTGCAATAATCATCGTAATCCTTATTGCACTTGCAGCAATCCTGGGTGTTGCATTTGTAATTTGGATGCGTATAAAAAACTACTACAAATCAGAAGCATATCTTGAAAAAGAACGCAGCAGAAAAACCAAATATAAGGATGTTCAGAAGCTTGCAAAGGACAATAATCTTTCACAAAAAGATATAAACACCCTTTGGGATATCTGCCGTTTAACCGATACAAACAACATTCTTTATTCAATAAAAAGCAATAACGAAGTAAACGAACTCTTTCATACTGCCTATGAGATCATGAAGCAGCAGAATCTTTTAACAGATGAAAAAATGAATGACTTCTTTACAACTCTGTTTAAGCTCGAAATGATTGTTGCTCAGTTCAAAAAGGTTATTTCTACCCGTCAGATTCCAGTTGGCTGTGTAATTTTCTATATTTCAAATGAAGGCGAACAGTATCCATTTTCTGTAACTCAAAATACAAAAGACTTTTTCACTGCTGAAATTCCAGAATTTATTTATAAATCTCAAAGACGTCCGGAACTGCTTACCCGCAGCCGTTTTACCTTCCGTACTTCTGACGGTCTTTCTTATAATCTTATAACAAGAATTATCCGCTATAACGAAGGAAACGACGGAAAATTCTACATGGTACTTTCTCATTCAGAACAGCTTGAATGTCAGGCTCAGCGTCATTACAAGCGTGAATTCTTTGAAAGAGAATGCTCATTTAAGGCTGTAAAGGTAAATGAAAATCCTGGTAAGAACGAAGAGGTTTACACCTTCTCAGAAAAGGAATACCCTGGAAAAATCACAAATATTTCTGCAGGCGGATGTTGTATACAGACTACACTTCCAATCAAAGAAAAACAGTATATTGGTGTAACACTGCCTGAAACCGGAATTGAAGAAACTATTGTCGGAATCATAAGAAAAACTAGAAAACTTCCAACCGGAAAGCTTGCTCTTCACATACAGTTTATACAGATTTCTCTGTCCACAAAAAACAGAATTCATACCCTTGTATACAAGTATGAACTGTAATAACAGAACATTAAAAAAGACTTGAAAACAGAGCATTTTTGGAGTATTCTATAATAATATGAGAGTCATTGAACTACAGAATATTCAGCGCGAAGAAGGACAGATTTTTTATCTTAGAAAATATACCTGCGATGCTGTAATGGAGTTCCCGACAAGCACAGATACAGTTCAGATTTTTTTCAGCATTGAGACAAGCCCTATGGGAAAAAAGATTATTGAGCTCTCATTCCCTCAGCCAATTAATTATCCGCTTATTCCGGTAAAAAAGGCACTCCTCGAATATATTTTTACAGAAGAGCTCGAAGGCAGACTACCTTGTTAACATTCACAACTAAATCTCCGGAAGAAACAATTGCCCTTGGAGTACGCATTGGTAATAAGCTCAAAAAGGGAGATGTAATTGCCATGCAGGGAACACTTGCAGCCGGCAAAACAACAATCACCAAAGGAATTGCACAGGCTCTTGGTATTTCAGAAACTATAACCAGCCCTACTTTCTGTTTAATCAGCGAATACTACGGAAAAATGCCACTTTATCATATGGATGTTTACCGTCTCGAAGGCGGTGAAGATTTTGTAAATCTTGGTACTGATGATATGATTTACGGAGACGGTGTTTCTATTATTGAATGGAGCGAAAAAATAATGGATGAACTTCCATCGCGCACCATCATACTCCGCCTGACTCCACAGGAAGACGGCAGCCGCCTTATTGAAATTGAAAACTGGAATAATGGAGAAATATAATGAACATTTTAGCTTTAGACTGTGCCGTAACACGTATTTCACTTGCGGTAAAAACTGATTCAAAATTTATTTCTTCAACTTATGACATCGGAATGCGTCAGTCTGAAATACTTGTTCCTTCAATCGATGAGCTTTTGAAAAAGGCTGATATTACTGCGGCTGATTTAAATGCAACCACACTTACACTAGGTCCTGGAAGCTTTACCGGACTGCGTCTTGGAATTTCTGCTCTTAAAGCAATTGAGCTTGCTTATGGTGTTCCTGTTTATGGTATTTCATCTTTAGAAGCTTATGCTTTTCCATATCTTAATCTTGAATATCCGGTAATCAGCTGTATTGATGCAAATAAAGATAAGTTTTACTGCCGTATAAAAGACGGAGAAAAAATAATTTTAGAAGACGGTGACTGGGAAGTAGAAAAAATTACAGAGGCCGCTGCCGCTCTCGACAAAGCAATTGTTTGTGGCCCAGATGCTGCAAAGCTTACTGAAAAGCTTAGTTCTGCTCTTCCACAAAAAAAATATCTGCTGCCAGCGTCTCCCGCAATGACAGCAGAATCTCTTATTAAAATTACTGAAGAACTTATAGAAAAAAAAGCCGAACCGCTAAAGGATTTTGACGGTCCGGTTTATTTACGTGCCAGTGAAGCTGAATTAAAGCTTAATGGTACTATTTCTTAAGAAGCTTACTAAGTGCACTTACAGCACTGATTGCCTTTTCAGTTCCAGAATCTTTAGTATCAACAACAGCTGCTTTATTTTCATTCTGAATGGCATCAAAAACTTCCTGACGGAATACCTTTACATCCTTAGGTGCTTCAACACCAATTTTTACCTGATCTCCGTGAACATCAATCAGGGTAATTGTAATGTCATTTCCAATCTTGATTTTCTCATCAATTTTACGTGAAAGGATAAGCATTATTGCCCTCCTTTCTTGCTCAGGGCCTGAACTATATCAACCTTTGTAGACCAGCGGTTATCGCTCAAAATGGCCTGCATACATTCATGATTCTTTTTATTGATTACAAGAGGTCCCTGGAAGTTTGCTGTAATTGTTGAACCATCATGTGGAACTGTTACAATTGTCATTATGATTATATCTTCCGGCTTTGTAATTCCAATCTTCTTCAAGGATGCATCATCAATATCAGTTTCATATTCTGTACAGATTAAAAACGGATCTACAATTAAGAATGCAAGATTAGGATCCTCGCAAGACTGAAGCCACAAGAAGGGCTCATAATCAGAGTCAACGAGAGCATATTTTGTATACTGCTCAAAGCCAAAAAGTCCATCTGGAATTGTTATGAGACGGTCTTCTGATACAGTTATTTTTCCATGGGCTTTAGTTATAAGTTCCATTAATAGTTACCTCGCATTAACGCATGTAGTTTAATAAAGTTGAAGAGTACATCTTTCCGGCCTGGCTCAAGGTTGCCTGATTTGTATAATCGAGCATCTTAAGGTCTGTTATTGCCTTTGTAAAGTCAAGGTCTCCTTCGCGGCTAACCATAGAAGTAACATCGAGGGCAAGCTTACTGCTTCTTGTTGCATTAAGCTGTGCACGCTCATATTCTGCACCTGATTTTGCAATTCTTGTTACAAGGCTGTCTATTCCCTTATCGAGTGCTCCGAGAACACGTCCGCCAATACTTTCCTGATCGCCGGCTAAAAGTGCGTTGCGGAAGGCGATGACTGTGTCGAACATGCTGCCGCCGCTTAAACGCGCTCCGTTGGCCAGGTTATATGGCGGAAGCTGAGATGAATCTTTTATAATTCCAAGCTCTTCAAGTGTACTGCCGCTCAAATCCTGAAGCCAGAGCTGGCGGGCATCTGTTGTTTCAAAATTCAATGCATTGCGTACTGGGTCAATTGTAGCCTTTACTGCAGCACCACTGTTATTGATTTTTGCAGCAACTGCATAAACATTATCACCCTGCTTAATTTCAATCTTTACACCGTCTACAGAAATTACTGTATCGCTTGATGCCTGCCACTGTGAAGCATCGCGTGCACCAAATACCTGCTGATTTTCTGCCCAGAAGGTTTTGATTCCGGCATTATCATTTACAAGATATTTACCTTCATCTACTTCTACGCGGTTTACATCAATATTTCCATTATAACGTACATTCTGAATAAGAGGAACTCCACTGCCCTCTACGTTTCCCATTTCTACATCAAAGGCAGTAGCTTTAGTATTTGTTCCGGCGAAAATTGAGTTTCCATCCTGGCTTACGGCATTGGCATTCTGAACAAGTGCCTTCAAAAGCTCATCAACTTCAGTTGCCATATTTGACATATCTTCTTTTGTATAAATACCGTTAGCACCAGTTACTGCAAGCTCGCGTACTCTCTGCATAATTTCAAGAGAGTCTGTCATATAGCCTTCACGAACAGTAAACTGATCTGAAAGAGTCAGTGCATTTTTTTCAAACTGATTTACACGACCAAGATATGACTGATAGCGTACAAGGTGTCCGGCAGCAATAGGGTCGTCACGAAGCTGCTGGATTCTGTGCTGTGAACCAATCTGATTGTTGGCACGATTCAGGCGGCTCTCCTGAAGGCGAAGGCTGCTCTGTGTATTGTTATTGTTCATCTGTGAACTGATTCTCTGCATATGTTACTCCTTACACTCCGAGTCTGTTGATTACTGTATCAATCAGGCTGTCCCAGACTGTTACGAACTTAGCCGCAGCATTATAGCCATGCTGGAACTTCATGATTTCGGCAAGTTCCTCATCAA
>CAMJNC010000092.1 GCA_946407195.1 uncultured Treponema sp.
TCAGGAGTAAGCTCCGGGTAAGGAACTCCACTAGGTTTAATTGCGAAAACTCCCTTGTCCTTATCAAAAGCAGAAACATTGCCCCATGTGTAGAGAGCAAGGTGATTTTCAGGAATTTTCATATTAGCTTCATAAGCTTCGTTTCTAAGTGTCTCGTAAGTCATTACAGATTCTCCACAGCAGCCTTTTCAATAGCAAGGCCCTTCATATATCTCTCAAAATAAATGTTAAAGCTCTCAACGAGTTCTGCCTCAGGTGCAGAAGTTGTCTTCTTGCATGAAGCAAATACTTCTTTGTTTAAGAAGTCACCGAGGTCTTTTTTGCCTTCAGCCGCAAATGCAGCGAGCAGTGCCATACCCCATGGACCACCTTCACCTGCAGTTTCCATAGCGCTAACCGAAGTCTTCATTGCAGCAGCCATGTATTTAAGACCAGCTTCTGTCTTAAAGTATCCGCCAGCTCCAGTCATGCTTTCTACAGGAACTTTTTCTTCATCATAAAGAATATTCATACCGGCACGAAGAGCGCCAAGAGAAGCAAACATCTGAACACGCATAAAGTTTGCAACATTGAACTTAGCGTTTTCTGCACGTGCAAAGAGTGGGCGTCCGCTGTTAAAGCCTGTAATTGTTTCACCAGAAAGGTAGTTATAAGCAAGAAGTCCACCGCAATCCTTATCAGCTTCGAGAGATTTTCCAATCAGATTATCAAAGAACTTACCAATCTTTGGAACATTAGCTTCGCCACACATAAGAGTAGCTACTTCATAGAATAAATCCATCCAGTAGTTATGTTCGCCAGTACAGTTATTAGCATGAACCATAGCAACAGGAAGTCCAGCCGGAGTAGTTACAATATCAATAATTCCAGGGTAAGCCTTCTTAAGATCCTTCTCAAGAACAACCATGCTGAATACTGATGTACCAGCAGAGATATTACCAGTCTTAGCTGCAACCGAGTTAGTAGCAGCCATACCGGTTCCGGCGTCTCCTTCTGGAGGACAGAAAGGAATACCGGCAGTCAAATCGCCAGTCGGGTCAAGGAATTTAGCACCTGCATCAGTTAAAGAGCCGGCAGCTTCACCAGCCATCAAAACCTTAGGGAAAACATTATCGAGTTTGAGACCAAGTGCTTTTACGCCGTCCAGTGCTTCGAACTTTGCCTTAAAATCAGGATTATAATCAGCTTTTCCATTTTCATATTTTACAGGGAACATACCACTTGCATCACCAACACCAAGCACCTTTTTGCCTGTGAGCATGTAGTGAATATAGCCTGCAAGTGTATATACGTTTGCGATTTTGCTGATATGAGGTTCTTTATTCAAAATTGCCTGATAAAGGTGAGAAACAGACCATCTCTCTGGAACCGGGAAGTTGAAAAGATCAGAAAGCTCTTTAGAAGCCTGACCAGTAATTGTGTTGCGCCAGGTTCTGAAAGGAACAAGAAGATTTTCCGAAGAATCAAAAGCAAGATAGCCGTGCATCATAGCAGAAATACCGCCGGCACGGAACTTAGTAAGCTTTACGCCGTATTTTTCCTGAACGTCTTTTTTAAGGTCTGCGTAACAGGTCTGAAGTCCTTCGTGAATCTGAGAAAGAGGGTAAGTCCAGATGCCGTTATCAAGTGTGTTTTCCCATGTGTAGGAACCGCCTGCAATAGGCTCATATTTTTCATTAATCAGCACGGCCTTAATACGTGTTGAACCAAATTCAATTCCAAGAACGGCAGCGCCGCTTTCGATAAGTTCTTTGTTTCCCATTTTTATTTCCTCGTCCTTACCGGGCAGTCCGATAAAAATTTTAGTAAATCCTTTAACTAGATTGCATCCTATTATATTCAATATTAATGTCTTTTACAATTAAGATTTTTACTAATTTAAGTTGAAATATTTACGTAATTTTTAAAGGAGGGGGGCGACCCCCCTGCGCTCCAAAGTCCTCACTCACGGTGGTTTCGATACAATAGGTGCTTTAGCACCGTACTACTCTAACCACCGTTCGCTCCGGTCTTTTCCGCTACCCCCCTGAACAGGGCACATTCTTTTACAAATCCACAATTAAAGAATCCCAATCACTAAAGTACTGGCCCCGTAACGCCCCACATTTCCGAGGGGGCCTGCTCATTTTCCGACAAAACGTACTTCAGAACTCTTGTTTGTTGGAAAATCCCTAAAATCTTTCCAACCCAACACTAAAAATCAGAAATCTCCATGATGCAAATCCCCTGTAACTATGCTATCATAAAACTATGAATTATAAGTTACTCGAAAATGTACAGTCAGTTTTAGATGACTTTGTAAATAAAAAAAAAGCCGCAGGACTTAATCTGCTGGTTTGTAAAGATGGTAACGAAATTGGTTACTGGCAGGCAGGCTTTGCAGATCTCGAAAAAGCCCAGCCTTACCAGCGTGATACAATAGCCCGCCTTTATTCAATGACAAAACCGGTAACTGCAATAGCTGCCATGATTCTTATGGAAGAGGGTAAGCTTGATTTTGCCGCCGAAGTTTTCCGCTACCTTCCAGAGTTCAAAGACGTTAAAGTTTGTACAGATCACGGCCGCACGGGTAAGCCAAAAACAGCCAGCCGACCTATTCTTATTCAAGATCTCTTAAACATGACAAGCGGCTACGGTTACGGTGCCTGGGGAGATGGGGCCTTTTATGGTGAACACCTTACTTCAAAACTTATAGATGACCTTAATGAAGACGAAAAAGATGGCGGTAAAAATCAGATTACTACAAGAGAGTTTGCCCGTCGAATAGCACAAATTCCATTGAATTTTGAGCCGGGAACAGAATACAACTACGGTTATTCAGCAGATATTCTAGGTGCCGTAATAGAGGTCGTTTCTGGCCAGAGCTTCAGTGATTTTATGAAAGAGCGTATTTTTAAGCCTCTTGCCATGAATGATACAGATTTTTATGTACCGGAATCAAAACAAAAGCGGCTTGCAAAGGTTTACCGCTCGGTAGAAGACTGGTCCAGCAGCCAGGAAAAACGTCAGCTTCAGCTGTTTACCGACTGTAACCTAGGAGTTCAGGATAAAATGAATCACCGTCCTGCCTTCGAAAGCGGCGGTGCCGGTCTCTGTTCAACTGCAGACGACTACATGAACTTTGCCCTTATGCTGGCAAACGGCGGAAGTTTCAACGGCCGCCGCATCCTCAGCGAAAATACAGTTCGTCGTCTCAGTGAATCACGTCTTATGCCGTCAGTTCAGCAGACTTTCGACATCAAAATGCCACATCTTGCAGGCTACAGCTACTGCAATCTTATGAGAGTGGCCGCAAATCCGGGAGCCTGCAACGTCTTTACAAACAAAGGCGAGTTCGGCTGGGACGGCTGGCTTGGCCCATACGTCTCTGTAGACCGCGAATCAGGTCTCTCAATTGTAATGACTATGCAGCGCTGCGATTCGGGAACTACATCTGCTGCCCGTTGTGCCCGAAATATCATTTACAGTTCGCTTTCTTGACACAACAGTATGGAATTGTTAAAATATACTATTATCTTTGAGGGGTAGTATAGATGGTTTTTCCTTTGGAACAGTTAGTTACATTTAATGGTAATATTTATGAAATAACAGTAGCAGCAAGCCTTCGTGCATATCAGATGGCAAAGGTAAATGACCCAGAAATCGCTGCTAATCAGGATAAAGTTGTTTGTGCTGCAGCAAAACAGCTTTTTACTAACAGAGTAACATACCGTATTGAGCACAAAGACTAAGGTTTTAGTTATTTTTGCGCCCACAGCTTCGGGAAAGACTGCCTTAACGAGGGAACTATTTTCACCTCAAGGCAGTCATTTTATTTTAAATGCAGAAATAATCAGTGCAGACTCACAGGCCGTGTATAAAGAAATGGACATTGGCACTGCAAAACCAGATCTAACCCTTCAAAAAGAAATCCCGCATCACCTTATAAATCTATTAACACCAGATCAGCAGTATAATGTGTCTGATTTTGTTAACTCTGCAGACCTTGCCTGCGAAGATATTGCTGCCAGAGGAAAGCTTCCGGTTGTATGTGGCGGAACAGGCTTTTATATAAGAAGCTTTTTATATGGAATAGCACCAACTCCAGTTTCAGATGAAAAATTACGTAATGAACTCAAGAAACGAATAGTACGCGAAGGAAATCAGGCTCTTTACGAGGAATTAAAGAAAATTGACCCCGAAAGTGCTGCTAAAATCCATCCAAATGATGCCTACAGAATATGCCGTGCCCTTGAGGTTTATTATTTGAGCGGAAAAAAACGTTCGGACTACAAGACTGAAGGAGAAGGTCACCTTCGCAATAAATTTAATTTTAAATTCCTTGTTTTACAGCCACCAAGAGAGGTTCTTTACGAAAGAATCAGACAGAGGGTAGACCAGATGTTTGAAATGGGGCTGGAAGAGGAAGTTAGAAATCTGGTTGCGAAAGGGTACAACAAAACTTCTCCGGGCATGAAGGCCATAGGCTATAGTGAGTGGTTTGGAGAAGACGGAAGTCTTTATGGTTCAGATAAGATAGTAGAAATCCGTGAAGAAATTAAGCATCACAGCTGTAAATATGCAAAAAAACAATACACCTATATACGCGATATCCCCGGAAGTACAATAATTGATTTTTCTGCTTCTGAAGAAAATTTTAAAAAAATTTCGGGGTTTATTAATGTCTCTGCCGATAATAATAATGGAGTATAATGCCATTGTCGGAAAAATACCGGGAATGGCAAATATGATTAATATAGTGTATAATTATTATGGACAGTAACAAAGTGAAAGAGAAGAAAATTAAAACTGATACTGCCGATAAGGTTCGACATCCTATCGGTGTAAAGCTTATTGCAATTATTTCTACAATAGTGCTTATAGCACTTGGCGGAGTAACCTATGCCGTCTCATACTTCGTAACCAGTGACGTCCGCAATAACGCCGAAGAAAACAACCTTACAATCAACAGCCGCACCGCCGCAGATACAGAAAACCGCATTACTTCGGCGCTGTCCAGCGTTGCTATGTTCATGGACCTCTTGAACACCGCCGGCGACAATACCACAGAAATTAAATCCATGGAAAACCTGTTCTTTGGCCGCAATAAATCCATCGCGGCGGTTTACCTCCCAGACACAGGACGCCTTTTCACAAACACAGAGTTTTTCATCTCCCAGGAGCTCGATCCCGAGTCTGCCCTCAATTACTTTTTACAGGAAGAAGCAGTAATTGAAAAGGCGTCAAACGGTTATCTTGAACTTCATAATGCATCGGCCTTTTTTAATGCGCCGGTTCTTTCCTTCTTTTATCCGGCAAACAGCAATGGAGCTTCGGCAACTGCAGAAAACTCAGCTAATTCAGTTGTTGCCTTTTTGTTTTCTGCCGAAGACCTCAGTAACAGCTTTGCATCAGGAAGTGTAAACCAGTCGTTCTTTGTAAACAAAGACGGAACAATTCTTGTACACAGCGACAGCAAACTTATGATGCAGGCTGCAGACGACAGTTCAAATCCAATTGTTAAGGCAATGCAGGAGAGTGCTGCCAACAACTCGCAGATTACTTATAACAAAAAGGATGGAACAGAATACATTGGTGCGTTCAGAAAGCTTTCGTTCGGAGACTGTGCCGTAATTACAACTGCTCAGACTGCAATTATTCTCGAAGGTGTAAAGAGAACTACAAGACGTAACCTTTATATTTCTGCAGTAATACTTTCGCTTTCAATTCTTATTATATACTTCTTCTCAAAATCGTTAAGCCGCCCTCTAAAGGTTCTTACGGCAATTGTAAACGAAATAAATCAGGGTAATTTTAATACCGAGCTTTTCAGCGAAATAAGAAAGACTCATAAAGACGAAATTGGTGTTCTTGCAAATTCGACAAAGCACGAACGGGAAATTTTAAATACCTTTACCAAGCTTACAAACAAGGGTGTAACTCAGGCTATTATTAAAAAGGAAATAGACTTTGAGCCACACCTTAAAGATATTACAATTTTCTTCAGCGATATCCGAGGTTTTACTGCAATTTCAGACGGATTTAAAAACCGCTTTGGAGAAAAATCAGCTGCAGAAATTATCAGCTTCTTAAACGACTACATGAGCCGTATGGTTTCATGTATTACCCGTACTGGTGGAACTGTAGATAAGTTTGAAGGTGACGCTATTATGGCTGCCTGGGGCGTACTTCGTAACGAAAGCCTCGATTGGGAGCTGCTTCCAAAAAATTCACCTCAGTATCTTAAGGCAAAAAAACATCACGACGCTTATGTAAAACGCGACGCACTTGCTGCAATTACCTGCTGTATGGCAATGCGCTATTCACTGATGCTTTACAACAAGGAAGCAGAAGCCTTTACAAAGGCCCACGAAAAAGAGCCTCTTGCAAAATACAAGCCGCACATTAGAATTGGTGCCGGTCTCAACTCGGGACGCGCAACAGTAGGCTTTATGGGAAGCTTCGATAAAATGGAATATACCTCAATTGGAGATGCTGTAAACTTTGCCAGCCGTACCGAAGCTTCAAACAAGCCTTGTGGAACAGATACACTTATTACACAGGACACATACGATATTCTTAAATATGATTTTATAAAGTGTAAGGAAAATAATTTTACAATCAAGCCTGAAAATAAACCTTGCGAGCTGATTGTAGAACAGATTCCTGTAGACTTTGAAGTAAAAGGTAAGGGCAAGCAGCACTTCTTTGGTGTTGTTAATATGCCTGGCTTTGATATTAAAAAGTTCTTCAGCTTTGACAAGAACTTTAAACTTGATAAAGATTGCGAGCGGGCAGTAGGACCTAAAGGACCTAGAACTCTCAGCGAAATGAGAAAGCTGCTTGGAATTGCTGAGCCTGATTTTGGAAAGGTTAACCTGGATGCGGAAGAAAACAAAATTCAAGTCGCCGGTTCGTGATTTTTTTGTAATTGTTTTAACTCTTTCGGTTGCAGGCTACTTCAGCTATACCTTCTGGAAAGATTTAAACAGTTCTTCACGGCGTACTGATAAAGAAAAAATAGCGATAATCACTTTTAAAAACCGTATTGCCCAGCGTAAATACGAAGACCGCGTTGTGTGGGAACGTATTGATAAATCTACGCCGCTTTATAACGGAGATCTTGTTCGTACCGCAGAGCTTGCAGAAGCAGTAATTACATTTAACGACGGTTCAGAAGTAAACATCTACGAAAACACAATGATTCAGGTTTATTACTCTGATTTCGAAGGTGTAAACATTTCTGTAGGAAACGGAAATCTTCAGGTTGAATCTGCAGACAAAGGTAAGGTTCAGCTGACCTTGAATGACGGTTCAAAGATTTCTGCCGCTGGTGGAACAAGTATTGCTGCAAAAACAACGGCAGGTAATTCTGGCGCACAGACGGTTGAAGTAAGAAACGGTTCTGCAACAATTACCGGTTCAACTGGTTCTACAGAAGACATTAAAGCCGGTGAATCTTTAAGTGTAAAAAGCAACGGTGAAATTGCTAAAAAAACTGTTACTGTAACTTCCATTCCTCCAGAGTTAAAAGTTTTAAATGTTGAAGGAAAAGAAATTCCAGTAAAACTTGAATGGAATAAATCAAATAAAAACGATGCTGTAGTTTTACAGACTTCAACCAAAAAAGACTTTTCTCAGATTACAGAAGAAAAGGTAATTTCAAAAACAAATGATTCTCTTATAAGTCTTTCAGAAGGAACTGTATACTGGCGGGTTTTCCCAAAAGGAAACGAAGAGGATGCTTCTGTCGGAAAAATTTCTGTAGAAGCTGCAAGTCCGCTCAGCCTGATTTCTCCTGCAGAAAACGGAAGCTTCCAGTTTAGAAACAGGAATCCAAATCTTACCTTCCGCTGGAACGGAAATGAATATGCAAAGAACTATCTTTTGCAAATTGCTTCAACTCCAGATATGCAGAATCCGGTTGTAAAAAAGACAGTAACAAATACAGCACTTAATATAGATACTCTTGGAAGCGGTCAGTGGTACTGGCAGGTTACTCCATATTATGACATCAACTCAATTGGATATGCCGGTGCAAGTAAAGTTGCTTCATTTATAATAGAAAAGAGTGATGGAATTTTACCACCATTACTTTCTGTACCTTTGCAGAATGCAGAGATTCATTATAAAGATTCACTATCTGTGAACTTCAGCTGGAAGAGTGATATTAAAGCTTCGTACGAGCTTCTTATTGCAGAAGATAAAGATTTTAATAATATATTACTCAGAAGAAAAACCGCAGGACAGCGTGCAACAGTAAACATGCCAATTCCTGAAAAAGATGGTCAGAATTATTTCTGGAAGGTTGTTCGTACTTCTTCGGAACCTGACGATCTTACTCCAATATCTGATGTTCGTGAATTTGCTGTTTTCAAATATGTAAGTGTTCCGGCTAAGCTTTTGTATCCGCCAGAGGAATTCTGCACAGAGGTTTCTAAAATTTCAAA
Organism: uncultured Treponema sp.; assembly: GCA_946407195.1. GTDB lineage: Bacteria > Spirochaetota > Spirochaetia > Treponematales > Treponemataceae > Treponema_D. The sequence continues at coordinate 8,430 of CAMJNC010000092.1, forward strand.
TACACAATTTATGTGGAAGCCTTCTGATGAAGCAAAGAATAAGGATGCAGTTTTACAGGTATCAGCTTCAAAAGACTTTGCTTCATTACAGCTCGAAAGAAAAGTTACAGGAACAACCTTCAATAATATGCTGCTTCCCCAGGGCGAATGGTTCTGGCGTGTCGGTACACCAGATTCTGCCGGCGACCTGGAATATACACAACCGCATCATCTTGTAATTCAAAAAGATCTTGAAGCTCCAAAGATTTCAAATGTTGCAGAACTTTCAGAAATGCTTATTGCAGAAAACAGTCTTGCACGCTTTAACTGGAAGCCTGTTGAAGGAGCTGATTATTATAATGTACGTATTTTCAATAATGAAAATAAATTGATTGCAGAAGATCCGGAAGTAAAAGGAACCTCTGCAAACTTCAAATTGCCGGATGATAATTACTCTATAAAGATTCAGGCAGTTGCTTCTCAGACAGAAAATTCACCGCTGAGAACTGGCCCTGTACAGACAATTGATTTTTCTGTACGAACTCCAGATCCGCTTTCTCCTGTTTCACCGGCTCCTTCTGCAAAGATAGAAGGGCTTACTGCATTGCGTACTCCGGTTGCCTTCAGCTGGAAGGCTGGAAAAGATAAGCCTGTTTCAACGGAATTTATACTCAAGAAGAGACAGGCTGATGGAACTCTGCGTGTAGTTGAAAGACAGAATACTGCAAAGACTTCATATTCTGTTCCTCGACTTTCTCCTGGTACTTATACCTGGCAGGTAAGGGCAAGTACAAAAGAAGGGCTTCCAATTAATTCAAGCGAATTAAGC
>CAMJNC010000093.1 GCA_946407195.1 uncultured Treponema sp.
AAAATGCCCGCCTTGCTCAGGAAAATAAAAATGAGTCTGCACGTCAGAAAGAAATTCAGCGTGAGTTGGAATGGATTCACATGGGTGCTAAGGGACGCCAGGCAAAGCATAAGGAACACATCACCCGCTATAACGAGCTTATGGCTCAGGAAAGCAAAAAACAGCTTAAAGATACACAGATTTCTATTCCAGCAGGTCCACGTCTTGGCGGTCAGGTAATTGATATTGAAAATCTTACAAAGTCTTTCGGCGACAAGCTTCTCTTTGAAAACCTCAACGTTCATATCCCGGCAGGTGCTATTGTTGGTATTGTAGGACCTAACGGTGCCGGTAAAACAACCCTCTTTAAGATGATTGTTGATGCAGCAGGTCTTGAAGGCGGCGAAAAGCCTGATTCAGGTGAAATTAAGGTTGGGCAGACCGTAAAGCTTGTTTACGTAGACCAGATGCGTAGTGGCCTTGATATGAATAAGACTGTTTACGAAACACTCGGTGGTGGCGGAGACCTCGTAAAGCTTGGTGCCGTAGATGAAAAGGGACGTGCCCTCGAAGGTGGTGTTCGCGAAGTAAACGCACACGCATACTGCGGCTGGTTCAACTTTGCAGGACCAGATCAGAATAAAAAGGTAAGCGTGCTTTCTGGTGGTGAAAGAAACCGCCTCAACCTTGGTATGATGCTCAAGGAAAGCGGAAACGTACTGCTTTTCGACGAACCTACAAACGACCTCGACGTAGAAACTGTTCGTGCCCTTGAAGAAGCGCTTGAAGACTTTGCCGGCTGTGCACTTGTTGTAAGCCACGACCGCTGGTTCCTCGACCGTATCTGTACACATATTCTTGCCTTCGAAAACAACTCTGAGGTTCGCTTCTTTGAAGGCAACTGGTCTGAGTATGCTGAATGGAAACTCAAGGAATTCGGTGAAGATGCCGGAGTTCCAAAGAGAACTGTTTACCGCAAACTCAGCAGATAAATCAGATAAGAGATATTTCCGACTATCAAAATCTTCATACTTCTATTATATTATGGGGTATGAAGATTTCTTTTAAAAATACAACTAAAATACTCTGTTTAATGTGTTTTACTGTCTGCGTAATTTCCTGCAGCGGCAAGTCTAAAAAGAATAATGCCCCTGAATTCAGTAATCCAATGGCAAAGGCATTTATGAATGCTCAAAACTCAGATAAGCCTAAAGATAAAAAAGCTGAGGATAAGAAAGATGAGCCGGCTCCAGTTTTACAGGTAAATCCGCTTGAAATTATTTCTTTCAACCGCGATAAGGCTGTAGTTGATACAGGAAGCAAAAGTTTTAATGAACGAAAGGCAATTGATATTGTTCGTGATATGAAAACCGGCTGGAATCTTGGAAACACCTTTGATGCAACCGGTGGTGGAAAAGGTCTTGGTGCAGAAATGAGCTGGGGCCAGCCTAAAACAACAAAGGAAATGATAGACGGCCTTGCTGCCTCTGGAATTAAGACAATAAGAATTCCAGTTTCCTGGAGCCGTCATATTATAGATAATAACTATACTATTTCGCCAGAATGGATGAGCCGTGTTAAAGAAGTAGTAGACTGGGCAATTGAAGACGGAATGTATGTAGTTCTCAATATCCATCATGATAACTTTGAGAAAAATGCAAAGATGCCTGCTTTATCTGGCTTTTACCCAACAGATCAGAATTACGACAACTCTGCAAAATTTGTATGCAACACCTGGGCACAGATAGCTCTGGCCTTCAATAACGGCTATGATGAGCATCTTGTATTTGAGGTTTTAAATGAGCCACGTCTCGTTGGTACAACTGAAGAGTGGTACTATAATGCAGTTTCTCCAAAATCAATCAGCGCAATGAAAAACCTTAACAAGCTTACTCAGAATATTCTCGATGTTATTCGTGCAAGCGACGGTAATAATAAAAAGCGTCTTGTTGCAGTGCCTTCTTTACAGGCTTCTCCAGAATCAGCTCTTGCAAGCACATTTAAAATGCCACAGGATTTTGATGGTTCTAAGGACCGCCTGATTGTTTCTGTTCATATGTACACTCCATATAATTTTGCCATGGAATCACCAGGAATTCGAGAGTACAATGATTCTGTAAAGAAAGAATTTACTTATATGTTTAAGAAACTCAATGAGCATTTTATAAAAAATGGTTATGCAGTTTACATCGGTGAATATGGTGCAACAAATAAAAATAATCTTGAAGATCGCCTTGCCTGGTTCCATGATTTTATAAAAGAATCCAGAGCTTATGGTATGCCTTGCTTCCTATGGGATAATGGAATCTGGAAGGTTGAAGATAATAAGTATGACGAACATTACGGCTACTACAACCGAACTGCACAAACCTGGTATTTCCCTGAAATTATTAAGGCAATCAATGAGGAGACAAAATAAATGAGCTTTAGAAAAGATTTTGCATGGGGAGCTGCAACGACATCCTTTCAGATAGAAGGTGCCTGGAAAGAAGATGGAAAATCTCTTTCAATTTGGGATGAATTTTGTCACCGCGGCGGAAAGATTGAAGATAATTCGAATGGTGATATAGCATGCGATCATTATCACCTTTATAAGGAAGACGTAAAGCTTATGGCAGACCTTGGCCTTAAGGCTTACCGTTTTTCAATTGCATGGCCACGTATAATTCCTGATGGAACAGGAAATGTAAACGAGAAGGGACTCGAGTTTTACAGTAATCTTGTAGACGAGCTTTTGAAATATAACATTACTCCATTTGTAACTCTTTATCATTGGGATTTGCCTTACTGCCTTCAGTTAAAAGGCGGCTGGATGAATCCTGAAAGTCCTTTGTGGTTCGAAGAGTATACTACTGCAGTTGTTAAAAAGCTTGGAGACCGTGTAAAGAACTTTATAACCTTTAATGAGCCTTCTGTATTTATGGGCTGCGGTTATGCACAGGGCTCTCATGCTCCTGGCTATCAGCTTGGTTTAAGAGACCTGCTTCATATTGGTCATAATATTCATCTTGCACACGGAAGGGCAGTAAAGGTTATCCGCTCGCTTGCACCGGATGCTAAAGTTGGAATTACTCTTGCTACAATGCCTGCAATTCCAGTATCAAAGGCTGATGAACAGAATGCTTATGATTCATACTTTTCATGTCCACTGGGAGCCTTTTACTGGATGGATTCTTATTGGGCTGATCCAATCGTGTTTGGTAAATATCCGGAAAGCCTCTTAAAGGAAGCCGGCGATATGTTCCCTTCTTTTACTGATGAGGACATGAAACTTATCAGTCAGCCAATTGATTTTATCGGGCAGAATATATATCAGGCTAAATATGTTGGTGAATATGAAAGATTCAGAGGTACTCCACATACAGAAATCGGCTGGGATACTTTTGATGCAGCTCTGGAATGGGGTGTAAAGCATTTTTATAAACGCTGGAAGCTTCCAATTTATATTACAGAAAATGGTCTTTCCTGCCACGACTGGGAAAGCTTGGACGGAAAGGTTCATGATCCAAACCGTATAGACTTCCTGCACCGCTATTTGCGCGGATTAAAGGCTGCCGCAGATTCAGGTTGCGATATACGCGGATATTTCCAGTGGTCATTTATGGATAACTTTGAATGGGCAAAGGGATACAATCCTCGCTTTGGAATGGTTTTCTGTGACTATAAGACACTCAAACGCATTCCAAAGGATTCTGCATACTGGTATAAAGAAGTGATTGAAACAAATGGTGAAAATTTGTAACAAAACTTAATTTGCTTCCGTTGCGAATCTGCACAAAATACGGTTCACAATTTTTACTGGTAAAAATAAAGAGTTTTGACATTCGTCAAAACTCTTTATTTTTTTAATGGCATCCGCCAAAATGGTTCACATGTATTTTGTACATCTTCTCCACTCGCGCAAATTAAGTTTTCCGTACACTTTTACAAATATTTCAACATTTCTTTACTTGCCGGAATCTTATTCTGTGCACTTCCTGTCGTGAACTCCATAAAGTTTGATTTTCTTGATGTGAAAGGATCCCACTTTGGCAGCGGATTGCCGTTTAAGTCAAGGCCATTCGGGTTGCCTGTTTTAATGAAGTTACACAGGTAGTCACACATCTGGCGGGCTACATCGTAGTGAACTCCAGAGAATGGTCTCCAGCATTTTGCAAGTGTTTCGAACCAGAACCACAAGTCTACAGAATGGAATTTACCAGGATGATCCCAGCCTGGAATAGGAACATCAAACTTATAACAGTAGTTATCAATTTTAAGGCCCTTTTCCTCTTCTATTTTCATAAGCTTACGGATTCCGAGCTCAACAGAATGAATTCCATTAAAAATAAATTCGTCTGCTGTAAATCCTGTCAAAATCGGGCATGGAGTACATTTTCCTTCTTCAACCTGATCAAAAATCGGACCTTTATTGTATTTTCCATCTAAAGGAGGAATCCAGCTTTCAATTGAGTTCTGGAAAGGTCCCCATTCACTCCATTTCTGACGAAGCTGATCTGTAGTAAGCTTACGTGCTTCTGCAAGAGAGTTACAGCCGCAGAACTTAAAGAAGTCAACACCGATTTTTTCTGCTTTATTTAAATCGTTTACAGGGAAAATCTTAAGGGTAGGGTTGTAAATAAGTCCGCTGTCTACAACACCACGCTTAAAGTATTTTCGGCTTTCCTCGTTATCAATATGACAGAGAACACTTCCGGCTCCGGCAGACTGACCACCAATAGTAATATTATCCTTATCTCCACCAAAGGCTTCGATGTTTTCGTAAACCCATTTGAGTCCTGCCTGCTGGTCCTGAAGTCCCATATTGGCCGGATTATCAGGATATTCTGCAGTAAGCTCCGGATGGCAGCTAAAGCCAAAGAGATTTACACGGTAATTTACAGTAACAACTACAATACCGCGGCGTGCAATTCGTTCCCCGTCGAACTCCATTTCTGCGGTGTGTCCAACCTGCCAGGCGCCTCCAAAAATCCAGAAGTAAACAGGAAGTTTTTCATTACCGGTTTTTGCAGGAGTCCAGATGTTAAGATAAAGACAATCCTCGCTGACAGGAATATCAGGATCTACAGACCATTCACGAGAATAAACATCCTCTGGCGGTGGATTGCGGTTAGGTGAGGGTTGTACTGGAATAGGAGGGAATTTATAGCATTCACGTATTCCTTCCCACGGCTCTGCTGGCTGTGGAGGTGCAAAGCGAAGATCTCCAACAGGTGGTTTTGCAAATGGAATACTCTTAAAGGCTGTAATACGGGGGTCTGCGGCAGGAATACCTTCGACTGTACCGAGTTTTGTTTTAACAATTCTTAGCATACTCTAATCTATTGTGCGACAGCACAATTTCCTATTAGCGGGGGGTAATGGGGGCGGCAATGAGCCCCCATTCGGGTAATAAAAAAAAGGGACCTTTTGAGTCCCTTTTTTTTAAGAACGGTGATTTATTCTTTAACACCACCAATTGTCATACCAACTACGAAGTACTTCTGTACGAATGGATAAACAACAAGAATAGGCAAGGTAGCAACCATTGTAATAGAAGAACGGATACTGATAGGTGTTGACTTAGTAGTAGTAGAACCGGCACCTGCAGCAACGGCCATAGAGTTAGCGTCGGCTGCATTAGAACTCTGGTTCTGACTCTGCTGGAGGAACGACATCAATACGTACTGCAAAGAATGAAGCTTAGGCTTATTTGAACAGTACAGATAGGTATCGAACCAGCTGTTCCATGCATTTACGGCAGTAAAGAGACATACCATAGCAACAGAAGGAACAATCAGCGGGGCGATAATCTGAATAAAGATTCTGAATTCATTAGCACCGTCGATACGGGCAGATTCAACGAAGCTGTCTGGTAATCCATTGATGTAAGTTCTTACAAGAATAAAGTTGAATACATCAACAAGACAAGGAATGATATAAACTGAGTATTTTCCAAGAAGGTGAAGCTTTTTAATAAGCATGTATCCAGGAATCAAACCTGCGTTTACATACATAGAAATTACAAGAACAGTTGTAAGGGCACGTCTGAGAACAAATTCCTTGCGGCTTAAAGCATAAGCAAGCATTGTTGTACAGAATACACTCAATACAGTCTGCAATACAGTACGTGTTACAGAAATAATACCAGCCTGGAAAATACGTGGTGTTACAAAGAGATCCTGGTAGTTTTTCCAGGTAAACTTTCTTGGCCAAAGCTTAATTCCACCCTTAAGGGAATCGAGACCATCGTTTAAAGAAATGGCAATTGTATTCCAGAAAGGATAAACTGTAGTTACAACTACAAAAGCAAGTACAAGGTAAATGATAATATCAAAAATGATATTACTTATATTTGTGCGCCTTCTGGCTGCTGCATAGTCAATTGTTTTTTCCATCATATCAGACGCTCCTCACCACTCTTCTTTGCAATAGTATTAGCTATGAGAAGAAGAAGGATATTTACAACATTCTTAAAGATACCTGCTGCAGTAGCAAGACCGTAGCGTGAAAGCTTGAAACCGTACTTCAATACGTAAATATCAATTGTTTCGGCTACATCCTGAATCATACCATTCTGTAACAAGTATGGCATTTCGAAGTTAGCATCAAGAATATGACCGGCAGACATAATCATCATGATAATGATTGTAGGTTTAATTCCCGGAAGGGTAATGTGCCAGATTTTGCGGAGACGACCACAACCATCAATCTGAGCAGCTTCATAAAGACAAGGGTCAATAGCAGTCATTGCACCAAGATATACAATGGTGTTCCAACCAACTTCCTTCCAAACGTATGTCCAACCAATGATGTGCCAGAAATACTTTTGAACGGCAAGCCATTGAATAGGCTGTTTAACAATTCCAAGTCCTAATAATATATCATTTAAAATACCGTCTTCAACGGAAAGAACATTCGCAACTAAACCAGTAACAATAACCCATGAAAGGAAGTGTGGGAGATATGATACTGTCTGAACAAAGCGTTTTACACCGATATAGCGAACTTCGTTCAGGAATACTGCAATCAAGATAGCAGTTATATATCCAAGAGCGGTAGAAATAAGGCTCATGCCTACAGTATTTCTTAAAGAAAGAAGGAATTCTTTCTCAGTAAACAACTGTACGAACCATTTCCAACCAACCCATTCTTGCTGTGAAAAAGATTTATAAGGCTTATAATCCTGGAAAGCCATTGTCCATCCCCAGAGAGGGACGTATCTAAATAAAATTACGTATAATACAAAAGGAAGTGACATAAGAATAAGCATTTTCTGCTTACCAAGAAGCTTCCATTTGTTCTTTTTATGTGCCAGTTCTGTGGTTTTTAAGTCAGCAGAAACAGCAGCTTTTTTACTTTTCATAAAAAACACCCGTTATAAAAATGATAAAAAAAAGTCCACAGAAAACCCGTGGACTTTTTTTGACAGGCGAATGCTTAATGCATTCTCCTGTCACTGGCTAAGTAAGACACAAGGTGTCAGTACTTAACTAGTCCTGGAAACCACCGAATACTTCTACACGATGATCAAGCTGCTGCTGCATGAACTTGTTGTATTTCTCTGTAAGAGGTGCGAGCAATTTTTCATACTCAGCCCAAGTCTTGTCGAAGTCTTCTGGCTTGCCCATAATCATCATTGGAAGGTACTTGCGCTGTACTGTTTCGAATCCAGTCATAGCAACTGCAGCTTCTTCCTCGATTCCGCCGTTTTCAGCAGATGGGTTACACTGCCACATTGGGTACCATCCAGCATTCTTTGGAGGGTTCTTGTCAACGAATTCTGCATAAGAACCAACACCATAAGCTGCCCAGAGGTCAAGGTCAACCTGCTTCTGGCTCAAAGCATATTCCCATTTGAGGTCATCCATAGAACGAGAGTATCCAGAAGGCATTGTTCCTTCAAGTTTTGGAGCTTCTTCTGTCCAGAGAATAGCGCGGTTCTTCTGAATCCAGTTTGGATCCTTCTGATCTGTACGCATCTTGTCTGTTCTGTATGCAGCACCCTTTGTACCAGTCTTTGAACCGTCAGTATCGATAAGATAATCTTCACCTTCGAATCCCCAGTAAAGAACTTTCTGGTTTTCTTCAGCAATCATCTTGTCCATGAACTGAAGGATCTTGATAGCCTTGTCTTCAGGACACTTTACAGTGATACCATAACCTCTCTGGAGGTTAGGAAGTGACTGATCACGGTAGTGTGGTTTAATTGATTCATCGAATACTACAGGAAGTGGACAATATGTTCTTTCATCTTTTCCAGCTGTCCAGAGTGTCTGTTCTGGTTCGCCCATGAACTGCCATCCCTGAATGAACATACCGAGTACACGACCCTGTGCAATCTTTGCATAGTACTGGTCACGGTTGTCTGTGAATGAAGCTGGATCGATCAAACCACGCTGGAAGTATCCGTTAGCGAGCTTGAACCATCTCTTAGCATTTGCATCTACGAAGTTGTCTGTGTAAACATATTTTCCGTTTTCGAGAGTAATGTGTCCGTTACCATCGTTTGGATATCCAGCCAAGAAGTTTGGTGGGTTCCAAAGGTCAAATGCTTCCCAGTCAGCTGTGATGATATTGAATGGAATTGTAGGCATTCCATCGATTGTTGGATATTTCTTATAGTATTTTTCGAGAAGATCGAAATACTCGTCAACTGTCTTAATCTTTGGATATCCAAATTCCTTAAGAACAGCTTTCTGAATCCACCAACCATTCTGGTTGTAGTATGTATCAGATGGAACTCCATCGATTACACCATAGTTTGGAAGAGAGTAGATGTGCTCTTTTACGATGTTTCCCTTTGAATCCTTTTCAGAATCCTGGTCAATCATCTTCTTCCAAGCAGAAGAATAGTGCTTCATCAGATTTGGAGCATATTTTTCTACGAGTGGCTTAAGGTCGCGGAGACAACCTGCACCCTGGAACTTCTCTGAATCAACTTCTACGAGGTCAGGAAGGTCACCAGAAGCGATAAGTACACCGATTTTCTGGTCTTTATCACCTACAAGGATATCCCAAGAGAAAGTTACACCAAAATTCT
>CAMJNC010000094.1 GCA_946407195.1 uncultured Treponema sp.
GCTAATTTAGACCACATAGTTATTACGATTAAATAATCCAAGAAAAAGTTATATTTTCTACAAGTTCATGAAAACGAGTTCCTGAATTTGCTAACACAGGCGATTTTCATTTTTGATTTATGATTCGTTAATTAATATTCTCTACTTCAGTTTTTACTACGGATAATTTCATAATAAGTATGTCCTTTACAAAATCAACATGACTATTAAAGTCTGAGAGCTCCATTTCTAAAGGATTATGATTTACACCCCAAATCATCGCATCATATCTAGCAGCAACGGACAAAAGATTTCGTAATGTTTCTATTCTTGTCTCAATATTGATATTTGTGTAATATTCATTCCATAATGTAATTAAATTATTTCTAAAGTTTGCAGACTTAAACAAAGCATTGTAATAAATTGAAGATTTTAATCTACATGAATCTGATTGTAAAAGACTTGACCAATCAAAATCCCATACTGGACCAGCCTTAAAGAGATTATTTGCGCTATCAAAAGTAAAATAACAACTCTTTGGATGTTTAAGTTCTCCATTACTCATAATTTCATTTACAAGCCAGAACTTAGCCCATGATTCAATATCTAAAACCTGAGAATATGCTTCATTTGGTGCAGAACACTCATCTGTATTCATTCCTTCTACATAATCAGGATACAAAAGTTCTTCTAAGTATGTTATTTTTGATTGAAATCTTTCTAAGCGTGCCTGACCGCCAGTTGTCAAATTACCATAATCATCTATCATATAATCGTCATTCTTAATCATATAAGGCATTTTCCTAATTGAACTTTTAAACCTTACAGGTTCATCAAAATAGATATCCATTTCTATTAGATAATCTTTATCTTCGTCGTCTGTCATATTTTTTGAACCATCATTTATATTTACACGATTTTCATCTGGTTTAATTGCTTCTCCTAACCAATACAACCCCTTATACTCACCATTCAAAATTAAATCAACATATTTTCCGTGTACGGTATAATCTAATCCAAAAGCCTCACTAAGATAAAAAGCCATTTCATTTCGTAAAAAAGAATTATCAAGATAATTTGATATTAATACCCAACGTTTATGAGCCGGCATTCCAAGGATAGATTGTTTTTTATCCAGCTTAAGAGCATAAGGCTTTTTAGGTTGCCCCCAAGAGGAATTTCCACGACCTCTAATACTCGTAGAAAGCTCTGAAAAATTCCAGCTTTCATCTTCTGCTCCACAAATAGAAATTGTTGATTTTTTAATCCATTCTTCTTTTGAAGTAATTTCAACATTATCAGGTGTTCCGACATATACGGTAGGTAAACCTGTATATGCCACACTAACTACATTAGAACAAGATGTAACTTCAGAGAGGTTAGCATCTTCGTCTGGAACATAGGATGCGGCACGGCAGTAATAATAGTAGATTCCTTTTTCTGTAAAATCAGGAGTCTCGAAATTTGAAGAAGAAGACCAGCCCTCTGTAACTGCTTCTCCAGATTCTATTGTTCCATCTTGAGTTTTATACCAGCGGTAGAAAGCTGAATAGCCATTTGGAACGGCAGCCTCGCAGGACAGAACTGTACTTGGATTTGCAATATTCATTAAAACAGGCTGTTTTGTGAATACAGGAGAATTAAGGGTATCTTTAAGATTTACGGCTTCGAAATATACAACTTTGCTTGTTATAGTTGCGGTCTTTTTTCCACCGTCGTCATTGTCTTTAATTGTATTTGTTACTACGCAGTAGTATCCTGTTTTTCCGGTTGCATCAGCTGTTACTTTATATGTATTTTGAACTGCATCGGTAATGACCGTTCCTTCACTTTGCTCACTTGTATTTTCTGAGAGTTTATACCACTGATAGGTTAAAGTACCGTTATCTAGAGAAGCGGCTCCTATTGTAAAGGTGCCTTCTGCCGGGATTATAGCTTTGATATTTACAGGCTCTGCGGTTATTACCGGCTTTCTTGCATTTATTACACTATCTACAATCACCGTGATTCTAGGTGAAGTAGCGCTGTTTGTACTTTCTTGCAGAGTATTTGTAATGACACAATAATAATGGAAGGTTCCTGCGGCAGAAACTGCAGGCATGAAATCTTTAGATTTTGTTCCGGAAAAACCATCTCCATCTTCTATTGCGGTTCCAACTTTGAGTTTATCTTCGCTTGCAGAATACCACTGATATGTTAAGGTACCGCCATCGGTAACTTCGGCAGTTACACTTAAGGTTACTGACTTATTATAGATTGTAGATATATCTGAGCTTATTGCGGTGATTACAGGAGTTTGGGCTATTACTTCTTTCGCTTCTTCTACTTCTTGTTTACAGCTGAAAAGGAAAACTGAAATGAAAGTGATAAATAATATTAACAATGGATAAAATGATTTTCTTGAAGTCATAAACACTCCTGCGATTTTTTATATATAGATTTTACAACACATTACTAAATCATTCTACAAAAACAAAGCGTAGATTTTTTGTATGATTTTACGGATGTTGATTTAGGAACATAACGCAGTAGGCGCTGGAGCAGCGAGCAAGGTTGTTTCAACAACCTTGCGAGGCAACCGGAGGCGGCGGATTTCGCCGCCGAGGATGCTGCGGGTACCAAACTGCGGAAGTGCCGACCCCGGCGGACGCGAATGCGGCCGCCGGGGGACTGCCCGGAAAGAACTTATTCGTAATGCCATGCAGGATTACGCTGACCTGCATTTTAAAACGAAGAAAAGCCTGAAAGATATTGATTTTTCAAGAACTGTTTCGCTAAGACCTGGTGCCTCAGATTTTCTTTCTGATGATTCATGGAAAGAAGATTTTATTAGCGGGAGGATTAAACTATGATTGGTCTTGATACCTGTTTTCTCGTAGATTTATACTGGCAGGATTCTCCCAGGAATAAAAATGCAAGGGCTTTATTCTCGAAAATTGCCAATGACGATTCTGTACAGATTGCTATTTTTTTTAATTGTTTTAATGAGTTTTTGCATGTAATTACTGATTCTAAAAGGTTTTCTAATGCTTTTACAATCCAGGAAGCCATTGATGTTATTGATTTCTGGTGCAACCTTGACAGGGTAAAAGTTCTCTACCCCAACGACACTTCCTTTAAACGAACTCTCGCCTGGATGAATATGTATAAGCTGGGGCGCAACCGTGTAAATAACACTCAACTGGCATCTTGTTATCTTTCAAATAACATTACATCCATAATCACTGCGAACCCTAATGATTTTGAAATCTTTCAAACTTTTGAATTGCAGGATTATAGATAATAGATTCTGAAACAAGTTCAGGATAATTGTATACTGGTGGATTACTGCATAACCTTCAGCAGTTCTTCAAAGTAATACTTGTCTTCTATCTTCTTGCCGCCCAGTTCCGCTTTCTCTCAGGGCTACTATTGCTTCATCCAGTTTTCATTATCATACGTTTCCAACACCTCTACAAGTTCATGAAAACGAGATCCTGGATTTGCATCTAAAGGGGATTTTCCATTCTGTACAATCATAAGTTTTTTTAGATTCTTGAAGCCAATTGCTTTTTTGGGAAGTAGTATATTATACAGATTATCTATTGCTTTTAACTCTTCTACAGTAGAATTTGCTTTTAAGAGCATGAATGAAAAAATAAATTTTGACCATACTGAGGATACCAAAAACATTATAAAGTCTTTAATTCAGAAAAACATTCTTGTATCTTTTCGTATTTTTCCCATTCTATATTCTTTAAGATATTCTGTCTTTCAGTAAATTGTTCAGCAGAAGCTCGCACCGAAAAATACACATCCATTTTTGCTTTTGTTTTATCTCTTCTGTGTTTTAGATAACGTGCTTCATAATCTACAGTTTCTATAAAATCATTTCCTTTCTCAATTATCTGCTTATCATAAACATCTTTCGCAGCAATTGCATCCAGAAGAAATGTTTCTATTGCTCCATGTTCTTCAAAAGGGATTAATAATAAAAGAATTTTTACAGATATTTCCTCAGAAATACCATTTTTCATTTTCATTGATTGCCATTTTCTATTTTCAAGTTTTATATTCTTATTAATAGAAAATTTCTCAAGCACACAATTAATGCCACTTTCAATTTCTTTATTGGATTGTTCATCATCATTGTCAGAAATAATAACTATTTTAGAAAACGCTTCTTCATTTTTCGATGTATAAGAATTCTTTGTAAGTAATGAATCTAGCCTATTTGGAATCTGTGTACACCCACCTGAAGATAAAATTGTTAATGTCTTATTTTTCTTTTGCAACTCTCGTGCTTTCACTTTTTTAGCATCATCTCTAAGAGAACTTTCATGACCGGCATCCCACGCACAAACTTTTCGCATATAATATTGGATAAATGTATAATCTGTAGGACCTTCAGTAATTATTGCAGAATTCATTAGCGTAACTCCAGATTAAACACATTACTTGCTTCTAAAGCTTCTTTTGCAGAGAGTCTGCGCGCTACTGTATTCTCTTTGTTGTATAATGTATATAAAGAAATTTCTTCTTTTAATTTACCCGATAGGTTTAATACCGTTTTTAATGCTTCTATACTATGAGTTGTCATAAAAAGCTGAACATTAAGCTTCTTACAAGTATTAATTACCCAATATAATACATCAGCCATTGCAGAAGTATGAATAGCGGTTTCAAACTCATCCAATAAGAGAATTCCTCCCTTCGCAGCTACAACAGCAGACATTAGTAATATAGCCTTCTTCATCCCATCGCCATACATATTTAAAGGCAATGCTTTATTTTTATTGTTTGATAAGATACTATAATAAACCTTGCCAAACAATGGATTTATCCCTGATTCTGAAGTTGGCGTACTCGCATTTATACTTACAATATCCGAATCAAAATCTTTTAAAACATTCAGCATTTCGCCATATAATTGCGGATTATTCAATATTTCATCTAGAAATACCATACTATCTGCATGTCTAGTCGGTGAAATGTAAATTACAGGAGAATGAATTTCATAAGAAGGCTCTTCATTAGTAACTATATATCTTGTAAATTCATTAATAGTATATTTAGAAGCCTTTTCTTTTATGGAAATTTCAACATTTGCAGATTGGACTTCAACTTCCATTATATCTTCTTCTTCTTTTTTTATTCTAGGAATACCCATTTCTTTTTTTATCTGATTCCGAGAACGATATACAATAGAATATTCAGCAGAAACGATAACAGTATTTACTTGATTGTTTGCATCAACAACTTCATATGAAATTAATTTGCTATTTGAATTTACATTAAATAAATCTGAAAAAGCCTCAAAATCAGTAAGCGTTCGAAGAACGTTTCCACGTCTACCATTTGAAAGCCATGTAGAAAGACTTAACGGAGATTTTAGTGTTCGTAAAATTTCTAAAACACTTGTTTTTCCAGTATTATTATCCCCAGTAAAAATATTTACAAGAGAAAAATCATTTAATTGGAGATTTTGAATTCCGCGATAAGTTTGGATATTTAATGATTTTATATGATTCATTATTATGAATAATTATAGGAGATAAAGGTAAAAAGTTCAATCAATTAAATTTTTCATAGTTGATAAAAAAATTCAGTTTTGTATTATTACCCCCGCAGTAGGCAATGGAGCAGCGAGCGAGGTTGTTTCAACAACCTTGCGAGGCAACCGGAGGCGGCGGATTTTGCCGCCGAGGATGCTGCAGCGTTAGCGGAATTGCGGAACTGCCGACCCCGGCGGGCGCGAATGCGGCCGCCGGGGGACTGCCCGAAAAATCACCGGCAGTTTGTTTTTTTTTATTTTTTTCTAAAAAAAGTGTCATTTTTGGTTACCTTTGCACAATATTAACTGTAGGGAATTCTTCTGTGAAATTCTGCAGTTAAGGAGGTGGCTGGTGGCGGAAAAAGACAAAGTACAGCGCACGCTGGAATCGTACAACGACGTATTTGCGGATATCATGAATGTTCTGCTTTTTGACGGGCGTGAAGTTGTAAAGGAAGACGAACTTACTGATGCCCAGCCTTTTTCGTATTATAAGATGGACGGCAAAAAGGTTCGCGGGCAGGAAAGGGATGTCGCAAAGTTCTGGAAAAATGGTGAAATCCGGCTGAGTTTGATTGGACTTGAAAATCAGATGAAAACTGAAAGATCTATGCCGCTCCGGGTAATCGGCTATGATGGAGCTGCTTACAGGAGTCAGTTGAACCAAAAGGGGAAAAAGCGCTATTATCCGGTTATTTCTCTGGTGCTTTATTTTGGAACAAAGCGACACTGGAAAAAGAATCTTAGCTTGAAAGATGTTGTCGCTGTGCCTGATGAGCTTGAAAAGTTTGTAAGCGACTACAAAATCAATGTGTTTGAACTCGCCTGGCTTACGGACCGGCAGATTCAGGCTTTTAAGAGTGACTTTAGGGAAGTGGCGTTGTTTTTGAGGAGTTTGAGGACGGGGGAAGAATTCCAAGAATCTGACAGAAAAATTGCACATGTTATGGAAATTCTTGACTTATTCAGGGTTATGGGGGAAAATGAGACTGATTTAGGTATAGTTATTAACGAGTACTCGAAAAACAATAATTCAACAAAAGGAGGAATCGGTATGGGAGACCCAATGAAGAAATATAGAAATAGAATAAAAACAGAAAAAGCAATAGATGATGCTATTTCTGCTTTAAAAGAAAAAATTGCTCCTGAAACCGTAGCAAAGATTGTAAAGCTTCCTTTAGAGAAGGTGCTCGAACTTCAAAAACAGGTTACTGTTACTGCATAACCTTCAGCAATTCCTCAAAATAATACTTATCATCAATCTTTTTGCCGCCGCAGGTGTGGCCGAGTCTTCGGTCGGAGCGGATTTTTTCGCCGTGGAAGTCGCTGCCGGCGGTGATGATAAAGCCTATTTTGCGGCCCAGTTCTTCCAGGCGCAGGCATTCGGTAACTCGGGCACCCGGGTGAAAGGCTTCTATTCCCACAACTCCCTTTTCGTAGCAGTCTTTGAGGAAGTCTGGCAGGCGGCCCCAGGAAAGGTAGAGTGACATGGGGTGGGCTACAACCGGTACGGCGCCGCTTTCTCTCAGGGCTACTATTGCTTCGTCGAGATTTGTGCAGACTCTCGGCACATACCACTTGCGGCCGCGAGCTAAGTACTGGTCAAAGGCCTGCTGCCGCGTTTTTACGACTCCATGCTTAACGAGCTCGGCGGCGAAATGCGGACGGCCAATTACGGTATTGGGGAAATCAGCTTGAAGCTCTTCTACTGTAAGCGGAACTCCGTCTTCGTTCATTTTCTGGATTATCTGCTGATTACGCTCGTTTCTGTTTTTAATTACTGTTTCTACTATATTAACAAGGGATTTGGACGGTGTTTTTATGCCGAGCCCAAGCAGGTGAAATTCGCCTGTTGGGAAGGTTATGTTGAGTTCTATGCCGGGTACTACGGTAACTCCAAGGCTGCGGCCGGCTTGCTTGGCTTCTTCGAGCCCGGCTATGGTGTCATGATCTGTAATTGCAATGGCTTTTATGTTTTTTTCTGCGGCTTTCTGGATTATCTGAGCTGGGGTGTACTGGCCGTCTGACGCGGTGGTGTGAACATGCAAATCAATCATAAGAATATAATAGCATTTTTTTTAAATGTGTGATACAATATTGAGATAGTAGGAATACTCTATTTAAAGGGGTTGTATAAAAGTATGCCAAAAGCGATGCAATATACAAAAGGGTCTATCATCTATTTTGAGGGAGACCACGATGAGCGCATTTTTATTATGCAGCAGGGAGCCGTTCTTTTAACAAGCACCGACATTGAGTCTGGTCAGCCTGTTGCCGAACAGGTAAAAAGCGGTGAGTTTTTTGGTGTAAAATCTGCACTTGGTCATTTCCGTCGCGAAGAAACCGCAACAGCTCTTGTTCCTACGGTTGCTGTTGCACTTACTATTCAGGAATTTGAAATTCTTTTCAGTAATAATAAGGCCCTGATTATGAAGATGCTCCGCGTTTTCTCTAATCAGCTCCGCCAGATTCACAAAAAGACTGAATCTATTTTAAATAACATTCAGGAAGATCAGCAGTCTGGTATGCTCGCTGTTGCTAAGAGCTTCTACGACGAGGAACAGTTCCGTTCTGCCTGCGATGTTTATATGAAATTCATGAAGCGCTACCCTAACAGCCCGCAGATGCCTGATGTTCAGAAAAAATATCAGGATGCTAAATTGCGCAGCGATAAGCTTGCGGCTGTGAGCCGTGGTGCTCCTGTTGATTACGATGATGACAGTGGCAACGCTTCGCTTAAGCTGTTCCAGCTGCCGGCCTTTGAACGCTTTGCCAAGACTTACGAGCCTGGTGAGGTTATTATTGCCGAATACGAGCCTGGTGACAGCTTCTACCTTATTCAGAGCGGCCGTGTTCAGCTTGTTAAATGTGTAAACGGCAGCAAAAAGAACCTGGACGTTCTTAAGCCTGGTGAATTCTTTGGTGAAATGGCTATTCTCGACAACTCTGCCCGCTCGGCTACCTGTATGGCTGCCGGCAAGGTTAAGTGTCTTGAGTTTAATAAAGAAAACTTTGAGCTTCTTATTACCGGTAACCCGCAAATGGCTTTGCTTTTGCTTAAGCTGTTCTGTAAGCGTATTTACGACCAGAAACGCCGCTTTAAGATTCTTGTTATTAAGGACCTTCAGGCGCGTATAGCTGATGTATTCATGCTGCTTGACGAGATGAACCCGGTAATGAACGAGGCCGAAAAACAGCGCCGCTTTAATGTTACTATTTCGGACATTGCCCACTGGGCTGGCCTTAGCCCTGAAATTACCCGCGACGAAATCAACAAGTTTGTTGAACGCCGCAAGATTGAAGTTTACGAGAACTACATGATTGTTCTCAACATCAACGACATGAAGCGCACCGTAGACACCCGCGGCGGAGCAAGAAGCGCAGGACTCTAAAGAATCTCCGTGGCCCGCGCCACAAAAAAAATCCGTACATCCGCCGACTTAGCTCACCCGGTAGAGCAGCACCCTCGTAACGTGCAGGTAGTC
>CAMJNC010000095.1 GCA_946407195.1 uncultured Treponema sp.
TTTACAAAAAGTGTATCACCTCTTTTTAAGGTAATATTTATACCGTCAACTGAATAGGCCATTGTGCCTGAATACACGGAAACAATTTCAATATCATCATGATAGTGGGGAACCCGCTCCCAGGTACAGCCGGGGTAAACGTAGCCCTCGTGAATATAGGCCGGAAAGCCTTCAACATTATAATTTACAACTTCTGAACCATCGCTTCTCTTTAAGATAATTCCTTTTACAGGTTTCTGTGTTACTTCCGGCATATCGACTCTCCTAAAATAATAACAAAATTACAATATAAATGAAAAATAGTTATTAAAATAAGTAAAAATAATAATTTTCTTACACTGATATAGCAAGTATAATCCAAGTATCTTGTAAAAGCAAGGGAATCTGAGGCGGATTGGACACCCCGCTTTGGGTTCCCTTTGAGAACGGAGGATAAGTATGGCTGAAGAAAATGCAATCATCATGAAGGGCGTGACAAAGGAGTTTAAGGTTCTCAACCGTCACGAGGGACTTAAGGGCAGTCTTAAAGATTTATTTTCCCGCGACTATAAAACTATAACTGCAGTCGATAACATTTCTATCAACATCAAACCTGGTGAAATTGTAGGTTACCTTGGACCGAACGGTGCCGGTAAATCTACAACTATCAAAATGATGACTGGCGTGCTGGAGCCGACCCGTGGCGAGATTCTTGTAAACGGAACTGTTCCATATAAAAACCGAACCCGCAATGCAGAAAATATCGGCGTTGTATTCGGACAGAGAAGTCAGCTCTGGTGGTCGCTGCCGCTTATTGAATCCTTCAAGCTTCTCAAGGACATTTATATGATTCCGGATGCTGATTACAGGCAGATGCTTGAGCTTTACAGCAGTCTTGCAGACATCGAAACTCTGTTGCACAAGCCCGTTCGTCAGATGTCTCTTGGCCAGCGCACTCTTAGTGATATTCTTGCGGCCTTTTTGCATAATCCGAAAATTGTCTTCCTTGATGAACCGACAATCGGTCTTGATGTTTCGATGAAGGCAAAAATCCGCGAGCTTATCAAAGGCCTGAATCAGAAAAAAAATACAACGGTAATTCTTACAACTCATGATATGGGGGACGTTGATGCACTGTGTCAGAGAATTGTGATTATAGATCACGGAAGTATGATTTATGATAACGATATTGAGCATCTGAAGCATTACTTCGGATCATACAGAACTCTCCGTCTGAACCTTGCAGACAGCGGCTGGAAGGAAATTATTGTTGATGAGTCTAAGACGGATGTTATGTCTGTAATTGCAGAATATCAGAGAAAGGGCGGTATTAAGGATATCAGCGTAGAGGATATTTCGACTGAGGAAGTTATCAAGAAAATATATGCGAATGCCGCTTCAAGAAGTGCGTAAAGCCTAAAATCGAAAATCCGTTAAAAAACGGGCTGCGACAGCGGGGGATGTAGTAGAGCTAAAAATTGCTTTCGCAATTTTCTTAACGCTCTGCTATAGAACACCGCTCGCCAGCGAGCTTACACATTTAGGATTATCGAAAGAACGGCTCAGAGGCAAGCTGTGCTTGCCGACTGTTTATTTATTACGGAGATGTTATATGAACTTAAAAAAATACTTAGCATTAACCCGCCTCGGCATGATGGAAAAACTCCACTACCGCCTTGGAACTTTTGTAACACTATTCGGCAACCTGATTTATCTGGTACTGATTTATTTTTTGTGGAAGGCAATTTACGCCAGCTCTGGTAGTGATGTCGTAAACGGAATGACTTTGAACGATACTCTGGTTTACCTCGTACTTGCTACAGCGCTGTTCAACTTTCTTGAAGTTTTCCTTGTTTGGGATATGAGCCGCGAAATCCAGTCGGGTGCAATTGTCTTAAAGCTTCTTAAGCCTATGAGCTTCCGTGGTTACAGCTTCTGGTCTTATATTGGTGAGAATATAATGTCATTCATTCTGACATTTCTTCCTACCTTTATAATCATAAATATCCTGACAAACGGCAGTATAGCACTTGGTGTAAATCTTTTGTTCTTTGTGCTTTCGGTTGTTATGGCTCTGGTTTTGAACTTCAGTGTAGATATGATTGTTGCAACAATCTGCCTTTACACAGAATCTACCTGGGGTATCAATATGGTAAAAGAATGTATTGTCCTGCTTCTTTCAGGTGCATCCATTCCGCTGGCATTTTTCCCTGCCGGGCTGAGAAACATTGTGCAGTATCTTCCTTTCCGCTGCATTTATGATACTCCGCTCAGTGTGCTGCTTCAGAAGGATGGTTACACCTGGGGAACCGGGCTTGCATCTTCACTGCTTTTACAGCTTATCTGGTGCCTTGCGCTTGGAGTTGTGGGATCGGTGTTCTGGAGAATCTCTCTCAAGAAGATTACTGTAAATGGAGGCTAGGGTATGACTTTGACAGGAAAAAGAGGACTTAAGTTTTATATTGATATTTATGGAAAGATTCTTGTTCAGGATTTTAAGAGCAAGATGAGCTACCGTGCAGATTTTATTATTTCGAATATCGGAATGATTATTTCGAATCTGGTTGGCTTTGTTACCTTTTATATTCTGTTCAGTAATTTTCCATCGATAAACGGCTGGACAATGTACGAGATGCTTTTTATGTATGGCTTTTCGCTGATTGCACTTACTCCGCTGCAGTGCTTTTTTGATAACAACTGGAACCTGCGCTATGCGGTAAAAACCGGAGACTTTATTAAGTACTGCTTCCGTCCAATCAATATCTTCTTCTATTATATATCTGAGGATTTTGATGTTAAGGGGCTCGGTCAGCTGGCCTTTGGAGTTGGAACTCTTGTGTATGCCTGGAGACATCTTGCAATTCCGGTAACTTTCGTGACGGTAGGGCAGACTGTGCTTTTTCTGATTGCAGCTTCTCTTTTTATGATTGCAATTATGAACTTTGCGGCTGCTACCTGCTTCTGGATTCAAAACTCAGGTTACATCATGGTAATCATGTTCCGCTTTAAGGATTATGCAAAGTATCCGGCAACAATTTTCAACAAGCTGTTCAAGCTGATTTTTACCTTTGTAATTCCGATTGCGTTTATTGCATATTACCCGTCGCTGGTTGTTCTACGTCCGGACAGTATTCCGCTGCTTTCCTGGCTGTCTCCGCTTATCGGGCTTGCATTTTTCTGCCTGAGCTATAAGTTCTGGGTGTTGGGAGCAAGAAAGTACGACGGCACCGGCTCGTGATAGATTTCTGCGGTGGTTGAGCCTGTCGAAACCACCGTGCTAAGAGAAGGAGATTAAATTATGGATGATATCATTCGTCAAATAAAGGCCCAGCAGGAGATCAACTTTATCAACATAGAGGAGCAGATTAATAAGGCTGATCTGGAAGCTGTTTTTGATGGAGTAAATAACTCGCGCTACATTTTTCATAACCTGCATTCAATGGACAGATTTTTTATAAATCCGATTGGTTATGTTTACGAAGGAGAAAAGCTTTTTGGCATCCCGGAAAATCTGAGCGTTATTTCAACAGCGCGCGAAGGCTTTGAGCCAGACACTTCAATTGTGATTTCCCGTCAGCAGCTCCTCGATTATTTTGGCTACGTTAGGGCAAAAATAAATTCCTATTTTGATACACTCACTCCTGAAGGATTAACGGACACCCCCGAAGGCTGTGAGTACACAAGACTGGAATTGATTCTTGCCCAGTTCAGACATATGATGTGGCACGTCGGCCTCTCGAGTGGTATCACGTTCCAGGCAAAAGGTGAGTGGAACGAATTTACCGGACTGAAAGGACTACGCAAAATGATTAAATTCGTGTAAAGTGTAGTCAGTGAGGCTTTATGAATTTTGATGGAATTATACTTGATGTAGACGGAACTATCTGGAATACAACACAGATTGTGGCTGAAGCCTGGAATAAGGCGATAAAAGAAAACTTTCCGGAAGTCCAGCCGGTAACTGCTGATATCCTAAAAGGGCAGTTTGGAAAAACAATGGACGTAATCGGAAAGAATCTTTTTGGTATTCTCGGTGATTCAGACCGCAACAGGCTTTTAAAAATGTGTTGCGAAGCCGAACAGCTTGCTATAAATGAAAATCAGAAGGACATCGCCTACGAAGGGGTAATTTCATCAATCAAAGAGCTTTCAAAAACAATTCCATTTTTTATTGTGAGTAACTGCCAGAGCGGTTACATTGAACTAGTAATGAAGAAAAACGGAATTACAGAAGTTATAACAGATTATGAATGCTTTGGAGACACCGGCCGTCCGAAAGACGAAAATATTTCCCTTATCGTAAAACGCAATAATCTTCAAAAGCCTGTCTACATAGGCGACACCCAGGGCGACTTTGAAGCCTGCCAGAAAGCTGGCGTTCCTTTTATCTGGGCAGCCTACGGCTTCGGTCGTCCGGAAACGGATGATTATTATGGAAAGCTTGAGCGGTTCGGAGATTTGGAAAAGCTGCTGTAAAAAATACTTCCCACCAATGCCGTAAATCACTATAATCATATAGATTCCGACCTTCGTCGGAATGACAGAGATTTAAGGAACTAAAAGATGATAGTAATGAAATTCGGTGGTTCTTCTGTTGCTAATGCAGAAAGAATCAAGCATGTTGCTTCTATTATTAAGGCTTATCAGGACAAGAGACCGGCTGTAGTTCTTTCGGCTATGGGCGATACTACAGACCATCTGCTTGAGGCTGCTGATAAGGCTGTGCTCGGTGAGGTTGATGTTGCGGGAGTTGCTAAGCTCCATGAGAATACTGCTGCTGAGCTTGGAATTAATATCGAGACAATTCAGGCTCTTTTGACTGAGCTTAAACAGCTGCTTACCGGTATTTCAATGCTTAAAGAAATCAGTAAACGTTCGCGCGACTACCTTGTAAGCTTTGGTGAGCGTATGTCTGTACGCATGATGGCAGCTTATCTTGAGTCGCAGGGAATTCCAGCCCGCTTCTATGACGCATGGGATATCGGAATTGTATCTGATTCTAACTATATGTCTGCCGAGCTCCTTGATGAGGTTTGGGAAAATATCCCTGCTCACCTCAACGATTACAAGAATGGCGCAGACAATCATATCCCAATCGTAACTGGTTTTATTGCAAAAGATCTTAAGGGAAATATTACAACTCTTGGCCGCGGTGGTTCTGACCTTACTGCTACTATGATTGGTGCTGCTATGCGCGCTGAAGAAGTTCAGACCTGGAAGGATGTTGACGGTATTCTTACTACCGACCCTCGCGTTGTAAAAGAAGCTAAGCCTGTTCCAGAAGTTACTTATGAAGAAGCTCAGGAGCTTGCTATGTTTGGTGCTCAGGTTCTTCATCCTCGTTCAATGCTTCCTGTGCGCAAGACTGGAACCCCGGTTCGTGTAAAGAACTCTTATAATATTACAAGCCCGGGAAGTATAATAGTAGAAAAGCACTCTGGAAAGGTTCCTCCTGTTTGTGCAATTACAACTGTAAAGCATATTACTTTGATTGATATTGTATCTTCTCGTATGCTCGGTGCTGCAGGCTTCCTTGCACACATCTTCAATAACTTCCTTAAATGGAATATCAGTATTGATGTAATTGCAACTTCTGAGGTTTCTGTTTCGCTTACTGTAAATACTAAGGTTGATTTGACTGGCCTCATTACTGATCTTGAACAGGCAAGCCAGGTTTCTGTTCGCAAGGATAAGGCAATTGTTACTATTATTTGTGACGCGGCTCATTCTTCTGCAATTCTTGCCAGCGGCTTTGATGCTTTGGCTGATGAGGGAATCAACGTTCAGATGATTTCTCAGGGTGCAAGTAAAGTAAATATCAGTATGATTGTAAATGATGATGAAGCTGACCGCACTGTTCAGATTCTTCATAACGCATATTTCAGTTAATTAAACAGGCTATTCGGAGAGAGTTATGTCTTGTGACAGTCGGAGAGGACTGTCGGGGAGTAGTGGACATAATAAAAAAGGATGACAGATAGTTTATTTATACTGTATACTTTTTATAATGAACGATACTACTGAATTATTTTTTAACGAAAACATCAGATCTGTAAATAAAGTCGTAGAAATTCTCCTTTTGACATGTGCTGTAGTACCTGTCGCTTTTTGTATTTTAACTCTCTGTGGAATCTGGCGCGTGCCTCATGGTTATTCTGCATTAATGTTTTCATACAGCATTCTGTGTTTTGCTATTGCACACGGATTAAACGTTTCGTGGCGAACTCAAAAAATAGGAATGTATTTTGGCATTATTACTACTGCTCTTTTTGTAGAGCTGCTTGCTGTTCGTAATATCATTCAGGTAAATATTACTTATGCTGCCGTTCCATTTTTGAGTTGTCTTTATTTCAATAAAAAGATTACGATTACTTCTACTATTACCAGTTTTGCACTTATGGTTTTTGCTCTTTTTATCAGATCAAAAACGATTCTTACAGTAATGGCAACTGATGTTCAGGTTCATACTCCGCATACCTGGTTTATTTCAACTCTGGTCGGTTACAGCATTGAGTTCCTGTTCATTTTCCTGATTGCCCTTACTATGGCTAAACGTTCTCATAAAGCTATTGAGCTTCTTCATTCACAGAACATAAATCTTCAGAATACCCAGGATATGATTATCGGATTTGTTGCAAGCTGCCTTGGTAGCCACGACCTTTTTACCGGCCGTCATGTTCAGCATACTAAACATTATGTAAGGATTATTGCGACTAAGCTCAGAGATCTGGGATACTACACTGACGTTTTGACTGATGAGACTATTCACCTGTACGAGACGGCTGCTTTCCTTCACGATATCGGTAAGATTCATATTCCGGAAGGTGTTTTGAATAAGATTGGAAAATTCACAGAAGAAGATTATAAAGTAATGAAGACTCATCCTGCTGAGGGAAAGAGACTTCTGGAACAGCTTCCAAAAATCGGTGATGGGCGTTTTAATCAGATTGCCATTGATATGGCTTTTTGTCATCACGAAAAGTGGGATGGTACAGGGTATCCTCGTGGTTTAAAGGCAGAAGAAATTCCTCTCTGTGGCAGAATTATGGCTGCTGCTGATGTAATGGATGCTCTAATCAGTAAGCGTCTTTATAAAGAGCCATTTACAATTAATGAAGCAATTGATATTTTTAATGAAGAAGTGGAAAAGCAGTTTGAGCCTTGTGTAGTTGAAGCAACAAAAGCCTGTCAGGCTGATATTGAACAGCTTGCAAAAACTTTTAAGATGCAGGAAGCTGAAACTGAAAAACAGGAAGTTGAATGGTGGGAAAACTACCATAACTCAATGAAAAAATTTGATGTATAAAAAGGAGGATTAACCACTATGAAAATTGCACTGGTTGGTTATGGAAAAATGGGACATATGATTGAGCAGGCTGCTAAGCGTGCTGGTCATGAGGTTGTTGTTACTATAGATGTTATTGCAGAAGATGCAAAGGTAAAGGTTGCTGCCGGTGATACAGATGCAATTGTACGCGCTGTAAAATCAAGCGGGGCAGAGGGAATTATTGAGTTTTCTCATCCAACTGCAGTTATTGCAAATGTACGGGCTCTTCTTCCGCTTGGGCTTCCACTTGTTGTTGGAACTACCGGCTGGGATGACAAACATGCAGAAATTGCTGAATATGCTAAACAGGTTGGCGGAACTCTTATGACTGCTGGAAACTTTTCTATCGGCGTAAATATGTTCTATAAAATTGTTGAAGAAGCAGCAAAGATCATGTCTGAATATAAAGATTATGA
The DNA here is from genome assembly GCA_946407195.1 of uncultured Treponema sp. Taxonomy (GTDB): domain Bacteria; phylum Spirochaetota; class Spirochaetia; order Treponematales; family Treponemataceae; genus Treponema_D. Next base: position 7,723 of record CAMJNC010000095.1, read on the forward strand.
TGTTGCAACCTGGGAGCTTCATCACAATCAGAAGGCAGACAGCCCAAGTGGTACTGCCCTTGAAATTGCCCGCCGCGTACAGGCAGGCTACAAGAATAAAACAGAAATTGTAACAGATGCTTTCCACGAGCGCCCGGCTAGCCATCAGCTTCATGTAAGCTCTACACGCTGCGGAAACGTTCCTGGAACTCACAAGGTTTTCTTTGACGGAACTGCAGATACAATTGAGCTTACACACACAGCAAGAAGCCGCGAAGGCTTTGCTGTTGGCGCGGTTGAATCGCTTATTAAGCTTGATGCTGCAATTAAGAGTGGTAAGGTTTCAAAGGGAAATCTCTACGGCTGGGATGATATTTACTAACCTGAAATAACGGATTTATCTAATCATCAATATATTTGAGCACGCTATGAGAATATGAGCTGCAGCCATAAGGATGTATCTTATAATTCCAGCGTGCTTATTTTTTTTCTTATCATGATTGATAAAATGAAAGCCTATTAAGGCTGCAAGTAAGGTTGTGCCGCCAAAAAGCATTATAGAACTTGCAGTATGACTGTAAATTAAAAATATTAAAGAACAGAAATGAAGGTATGCTGCAACTGCAAAGCTGACTGCAAATACTGCAAAAAATAAAGGTTCCTGTTTACCGGATAAAATACAGGCGGTTACTGTTGCTGCCGCATAAATACATATTGCAATTATAGTAAGCCATGCTGGTACATTGTAAATATAAAAAACTTCACGATACAGTAAGGCCCATGTAAAAATACCAAATATAGAAAGGAATCTTCCGGAAATACGAAGTGCTGTAATATTTTCAAACGAAATGAAAACCGTAGATATGCTTATAAGAGAAAGTGCTGTTATCGTTATTTTAAGCAGGTGAAGGGAATCTGGCAGATAATTTGAAATAAGCAGTGAAATCAGCGTGCCTGAAAAAGGCATGATAAGACATTCGCAGATTTTTTTCATTATTTTTATGTTTTTTATATATGCAATACTCAGGAGTCCGAGTGTAACTACTATGGCTCCCAGTAAAATCCATTTTATAATTTCCATTTTTTTTACCTCTGAATTATTTTTGCTAATTCTACCACAGAAAACGTTTTCTGTGAATTGAACATTTGCCCTTGTTTCACTATAATCTCATGTATTAAAATCGGGCGAATGTTTCGATTTTTTTTGAAAAACTAGGCCGGCACTGCCGGTAAAATTGAGGATAGATATATGACAATCACTGGAATGCTTGGTCAGAGCGGACTTCTGACT
>CAMJNC010000096.1 GCA_946407195.1 uncultured Treponema sp.
TATTCTGATACCATGAACCACCTGAAACAGGAATCATAATAGCGATATCACCTATATTTTCATCAGAAGGTATAATATAAACTTCATCTGCTCCTGTACCAAGCTTTTTATTTGTACTTATCTGACCAAAGGTATATTTATCTTTTAATTTATTATAATCATTTAAATCCCAGGCTCCTCGAGTACCAGTAATATCCAGCTGAATCCAGGCATATTTTGCTTCTACGTTATCGTTAGCAGTTCCCATTACACGAATAGTACCACCAAGTTTAAGATTTTCTGTATTATCCGGATACGTAATTTCTGCAGAAGGACGGTTACCCTGAGGATCTACAGCAACCTGCGCACTTAAATAAGCAGCATTGCCACAAATATCTTCAGCCTTAATCCATACATAAACTGGAGTTATAGTTTGATATGTACCATCTGCAATGGCATCCTGAGTTGCTCCTTCTACAGCAAGATAATCTTCGGTAAGCCAGGTTCGGAATAAATGTGTATGAGTTGAATTGGTAGATGCAGCACCGTCAAAATAAATATTATAGGAAAGGGTCGCATATTCTTCCTGTTTCCAGTCCGTACTGTTAGCAGCAGGCTGAGTATTTGTTTTACTAAGTGTGTAATAAACCTTTGGAGTAACATTTTCGCCTTCTACGGTACCTGTAACTACGGCAGTACTTGAAACCATTGTTGGAGCTGAAATCTTAATCTGAGGTTTTGCATTATCAATTGTCTTACTAAAGGATTTTGCTGTTACAAGGCCAGCCTTATCTGTTGCAGTTACAGAAATTGTAAGTGTTCCAGAAAAATCTTTTGTGTCAGTAGTACTTATAGTCTCACCAGAAAGTAGTCCTGCAGTCTTGTAATTTTGTATCGTTAAAATATACTCATTAGTACCGCTTACATTTTCAACTGTACAATCAGCGTCAGCAGAAATAATTCTATAAACATCATTTCCAACTTTCATATCTCCGGTAAAACTTGCTGTAATTGCTGAAGACTCCGCAAGTCCACTTGGATCGGAAGCCGTAACTTTGATATAGAATGTATCTTTTGTTCCGCCAAGATAGAAGGTAGAATCATCTATTTTTTCGTTCCAGGCACTTTCATCTGTTTTATCATAACTGATAGCATTTATTGCTAATGACGGTGGATTTGTATCAACACAGATTGGAAGAAGAGTAGATTCCTTTACAAGTCCAAGTTTATGTGGATTTGTTTTATCAGAAGCATCCTGTATAACAGGAGTAACAAGAAGCTCGGAATCTTCGCTAGATGAAGTCAAGGCTGCAGAAGTAAAGGTTTTATCTGCAGTATCTTTTACTTCAAATTTAAGAATATAAGAACCATCTCCAGGAAGGCTCACATTCCATGAACCAGCAGAATAGGTTGCATTTGCATCTACAAAAGATGAATTAGCAACACTCGTATTCTTAGAATAAATCTTAAATTCTGCAATTCCATCATCATCAATTACATTACCATAAATTGTTGTAGAACCCTTTACCCAGATTTCATCTTCATTCTTATTGTTAAAATCAATTGATGAATTTAATGTAATTATCGGTCTGTCTGTATTCTGATCAATTCTTACTTTTATTGGATCTGCATAACCAACATTACCAGCTTTATCCTGCATAGCTACAGTAAGCCAGACGGGAGAATCATCTGGAATTGCATTTGTTCCATCAAGCTTAGAAGTATCAATATCTTTGAAGGTCCAGTTTGTTGTTGCATTGACATTTGTAAGAATGGTTTTTACTTCAATCCAGCCAGAAGGAGCAACCCAACCTGTATCTGGAACAGAGAGCCCATTTCCTGGCGCTGACATTGTAAGAACAGAAGCATCTGTAATCTGATAACACATGCCAAGAACCTTTTTGATATCTACTTCTTCTGAGGTTCCGCCTATATTAATTGTGCCATTGATATCAATTACATCTGGTGTAGAAGTAACAGCGTCGTTAGGTGTACTGATTTTAGTTCTTGGAGCATCCGTATCTATTGTTATTGAAGCAGCACTTATAGTTTTATCAATACCCGCATTGTCTACAGCCGTAACGTAAGCTGTAACAGATTTTCCGGAAAGCCTGCTTGGGAAATACTCCTTAGGAATTACGAAACTCCAGCTATAACGATTATCATCTGCTTCAACTGCATTAGCATTTGTTTTTGTTAAATCCTTAGCTTCTATTGCTGCCGGATGATAATTAATACCCTGTTCTTCTATGTAGACTGCTATGCTGCTTAAATGGGAATCTGCATCATATGCTGTACCTTTAACTGTCACAGCATTGCTTCCGTTTGTATACTGTGTCTCCTGGATATCTGTTTCAACTACAGGTTTGTCTGTTTCCTTATTAATTGCATAGTATTCCTTAGAGGAATTCCAGCTATTATCATTTGGATTTGCAATAACATTACCATCGTCATCTACAGAAATTTGCAGCGTATCTGCTGCCCTGTTTCCTACCTGGTCTTCGGCAACAAGAACCAGATAGTTATTTTTTTCATTAAAACCAGGAAGCTCTGCCCTGAAGTTTGTTTCTATTACTTTACCAACCTTATCTGATGATGAAATATTATAAGGAACATGTCTTGTTTCTATTTTATCTTCAGCCAAAGGAGCAAAATTACTTATAACAACAACATTTGTTTCATCTTCTTTTTTAAGAGTTCCGTTTATAAATTTTGTAATTTGAGCTGAATCTGGTTCTGTTTTAAAGATTGCATAATGAATTGCCTTAAGGCCTGCCCCATCATCTTTAAAGTTTCCACGAATTTCAATAGTACTGTCATTACCCCAGCTGCCATATGAATACTTTTTACCTACATCTTTATTGAAAGGATTGTTTTCATCACTTACCGAATCCTTTGTTTCCCACTTATTTGAATCATCTTTATCCTTATCATTATCTGCTTTTCCAATACGGAAATAAACATCCTTACCTTTTTTATCTGCCCAATGCAATGCAAGCGGGTTAGTAACATCAAATTTAAGGGTTAAAGTTTTTGTTTCTGTTTTTCCTGCAACATCTGTTACAGTAAGCTTTACTTCTGGTTCTGCAGTTTCAGCATAGTTGGATAAATCAATATTATTAAACTCCCACTCTGAAAGGCTCGAATTTACATCTCGAGGTTTTTCATTGCCACCAATAGTAAGCTTTACTTCCTTTACACCATAGTTATCTGTAGCAACACCCTTAAGACTAAATTTTGGATTACCATCTTTATTGTTTACATAATAAACATCTTCAGACTGCTTATATGGCTTTTTAGTTGTGGTTGAAGAGAACTCATTCAAAGCAATTGCCGGACCTTTTTCATCAAATGTAATTCCAAAAAGTTTGATTTCTGATGAAGTTCCAGTGCCATTCTTTACTGTAGCCTTAAAATCTCCACAATTATTCTTTGACGCAATTGCAGATTTAGCAATTGTTGCCTTCCAGTATTTTGTAGTTTTAGAAAGATCAGTAGAAAAATCAACCCAATCAGTAAGGTCTGTCACAGTTTTACCGGAGGCAGGTTCACTTGCAGAATATTTTACAGTCAGCGGAGGATTAGTTCCTGTTGTAGCAAGCTGAACACCTTTGAGAGTAAATATTAGTTTCTCAACTCCACTGCCCGAATCACTGTATTTTCCATATACAACAATATCTTTAGTTCCATCAACATAAACCTGTCCTTCTGCATCATAAGGACCTACATTACCAAGTTTATACTTCAAGGCTTCAAATTCAGGATCAGTAGAATCTACTTTTAAGATTTTTGTTAATACATCACTCGCATTACCAGCATTATCTGCAGTAGCTACAAAAAGAACATTGTTTTCTGAATCAGGAACATCTTCAAGAGTAAATGACCAGATATTTGTTCCCCCGGCCTGTAACCAGCCTGCGCTTGTCCAGGCTGCAGGTTCTGAAGGGTTAGCTGGTACAGAAGGTGTAGCCGGAGTATTTGCCACATTCTTAAAAATCTGATAGTAAACACCAGTTACAGTTGCCGGACTCGATGCGCTTCCACTGATTGTCACAATATTAGAATGCTGCCATTTTGTTAAATCTGTAGAAATTATAATTCCAGGCTTTCTGGTATTTAAGATAACAGTTTTTGCAGCCTTATTTGTTTTTTCTGCTTTATCGGTTACTATAATTTCATAGTTATATTCACCATTTACATCATCTGAAATACTTGAATAATCTTCCGTAGCAGATTTTATCGGCAGTTCCGGGCTTGTCCAGGAAGCAGCCTTTGTTATTTCACGTTTTATTGTTACACGATCTTTAATTGGAATTTCATTACCATCTTTATCCTTTGTCTTTGTCTGGCAGAGCTCAAGCTTTTCAATTTCATAATTATCAGAAGCAGTACCGCTTAAAGTCATCTTCTTACCAACAATTGAAGGTACTATACCAGTAATTGCAATTGAAGGAGTGCCTGTATCATAAATCCAGTCTGTTTTTGTGATGGTTGTACTCTTTAAGCCTACCTTATCCTCTGCCCAGATTTCAACCTTCATTGGGCCTTCGGCACTTGCTTTAAACACTTCCGAATAATTAGCTTTGATAATATTTTTTTCCCAGTTTTCACTTGACCAGGTAATTTCTATTGGACCAGTAGTTTTATTTTCTTTATTTGTAATCTGCAGATAAACCTTTGTAATACCAGATTTTCTTTCGTCAGAATTACCACCGTCTATTGCCTTTCCGCTAAACTGGAAGGCAAGCGATTCTGTTTCCTCTGCAGTAGGATACCTTATATCCGAAACAACAGGCTCATCATCATCATATTTTAAGGCAACTTGTTTTACATTTGATGCAGCAGAGTTAGAACCTTCCAGTTTATAATAAACAATTGTAGGCTCAGAAGAAATATCTAAAGAAGTATCCACATAAGGAGAAGCATAAACAGTCTTTTCGTTATTTGTGAGAGACTGTAAATTACCCGAATCCAGACCTCGTAAAACTTCAAATGGTTTATTATCAGTTGGATATGTAAGAGTTACTTTAAGAGATTGATTAACAGCATTTGCATTAGGATTTGTAGAAAGCCAGTCTGGCTCAACTTTACTTCCCAAATCAATATTCAAGCCACTTGTAATAAGCTGGAAGCCAAAAATACCCTCGCAGAGAATATCATTTCCCTGCATATCTTTACCGGTAACAGCTACATAATAATTTTCACCAATAATTAATTCAGGGTAAGAACCGTTTCCAACTTCTGTCTTAGTTTTAAATTTATAAGTACTTCCAGACTGAGTGATATCAGCCTGCTGTTCGTGTTTGTCAGTTTCTACAAGCCAGACAATCTTTGCTTCACTTTCACTGGCAGCAGCAGAACCATCAGCCTTTAAAGGATTACCATAATTGTCGCAGCGCACCAGATAGATTCCGATAGTATCTTCTTTAATAAGGTGACCATCCAGACCCGGGGTAATCTCAACCTCGAGCTTGCTGTTACCGTTAGTAAGAGGAGATTCATCTACAGTATGACCAGATTCAAGAATACTGCGGGCACTAACAACAAAGTGTGGACTATTTTCCGGATTAAGACGGAACTGACCGGTTGTAATTTTTGTTGAATCAGATTGCAATAAGCTGACAACGCCATCAGGGGTTGTAGCTCTAGCCGCATTTTCAGAATAAGTTCCATTTAAAATATGGTAGAGCTCGGTAATCTTGTAGCCTTCTGTAAAAAGCTCAGCAAGGTCAGAGTTCAAATAGTAATAATCAACACTGTTACCCTTTCTATCAGCTTCGGTCTGGGCACTGCCGTCTGCAGGATAACGCTGCGCACCATCGTACACAACAAGCTTACAGAAACGGTCAACAGTACCACCGTTGCGTTTTGCAATGCCATTGTCATCAACAATACCATAGATAACAGAATAATCATTAGCTTCAGTCTTACTATATTCAGCTACATCAGTTTCAATAGTAAGAGGAACACTAGGAAGTGAAATTGTTTTAAGAGGAGTTCCAGAACAGTCAGAATCAGCATAAACATTAACTTCAATAAGGCTTACATCATTGTCATCAGCGGCCTTTCCTTCGAGGGTAAATTTCTGACCGTAAGAATCAAAAGATGTTGCACCAATTTTTGTACTTGGACGTGAAAGGACAACCAGAGGAGGGGTGTTGTCAATTATAAACGAACGGCTGATTTTAGTTTCATGATCAGCACTATCCTTAATTACGACAGAAAGCTCGTAAGAACCGTCTGCAATAGAGTCTTCGGCTGGAGAGAAAGTGACATTCCATAAATTTTCGCCAATAGTTCCGGCTTTTTTTATCTCAGCATCAGAGCCCAGATTTCTGAGAGTTGCATTGATAGAACCAATACTTCCATCATCAGTCCAGCTACCGAAAACAGCAAAAGCATCGCGCACAACCGCACCAGACGCAAGAGTATTTTCGGAAAAATCAATCTTCGGTGCTTCTACGTCGACAGAAGAACCAAGACCAATTTCGCAGGCTGCAAAGAAATTCAGGCTTAAAGCCAGTGCAGCAAATCCAACCTTTGCTAAAACAGAACAAACACATTTTTTCATATAAAACCCTCATTTTATATAAATTGTTTTTTATTCATAGTCTGCTTAAAGGAAATTCAGATGTAAAAATAGATATGCTTAGAACTTTTTTTATTACCTTCAGACGACATTTATCACTAAATAATTATCGACAATATATTAAAATTGTAACATAGAATGCAAAATTTGCAAATTTTCAGGTTGTCAGATTCCGAGAAAGTCTCCCCTATTTTCCTACACAGAAATTTGCAAAAATACTGCCGAGGACATCATCCGGAGTTACATCGCCGGTTACCTCGCCCAGAGAGTCGAGAGCATCTTCCAGGTCCTGCACAACCGCGTCCAGCGAGTAGTTATCGTCCGCAGAAACCAGCGCATGCCTTACACATTCCAGAGCCTCGCTTACCGCCTCCTTCTGGCGTGCCGAGCCCAAGCCAGCCTGCGTGCGTTCCGTTGTGCTGCTCGCGCCCATGCCACCCAGGTCTGCCGTGAGGAGTCCGTAGATTTGAGCAAAGAGTTCCGAGAGGCCTGCGCCGGTTTTTGAGGAAATTTTGCATACAGGAGGGGAAAGCCTTCCCCTCGCTCCAGCCACGGTGGAGACGTTAGTTTCGACAGGCTCAACCACCGTCTCCACCGCGTCTTCCGCTACCCCTTCTAACGGGGGCTCCGCCCCCGTAACGCCCCCGCATTTATCGCTCTTAGTATAAACAACAACCAAAGGTTCCGCGCAGTTTTCAATAAACTGGCGGTCCTCATCATTCATTCCCACAGTTCCGTCCACCAGATACAAAACAACATCAGCATCGTGAACAAGGCTGCGGCTTATTTCTACACCCTGCGCTTCAATCACATCGCTGGTCTGGCGCAACCCCGCCGTATCAAAAAGCCGAACCGGAATTCCGTTAATACTCGCCCAGCTTTCCAGCCAGTCACGAGTAGTTCCTTCAATGTCACTAACAATGGCACGCTCTTCCTTCAAAATTGCATTGAACAGCGAAGACTTTCCCGCGTTCGTGCGCCCCGCCAATACTACTCTGGCGCCATCCTGATACAATTTTTCGCCGCGCCACGAGTCTGCCAGCGCCTGAAGCCGGCTCGCCGCCGTTTCTATATCTGTGCGGTCAAACGAGTCTGCAATAGTTTCCTCGTCCTCCGGGTACTCAATCTCCACCTCAATAGCGGCGAGCGTATCTATAATCAGCTTTTTAATAGAGTCAATTTCTTCAAACAAGCCACCAGCCAGTCTTCCCGCAGCATGAGAGCGCGATACGTCGGTATGGGAATCAATAATCTCTTTTACAGCCTCAGCCCTTGTAAGATCTGTTTTTCCATTTATAAACGCGCGGAACGTATACTCACCGCGGTTCGCCTGCCTAAAGCCACTTTTAAGCATAAGGTTTTGTACGGCCATTACAACAGCCGGGCCACCATGACAGAAAATCTCTACCATGTCCTCGCCGGTAAAGCTCTTTGGAGCACGGTAAACAGCGAGCATAACCTCGTCAATTTTCGCACCTTCAGAAATTATCCACCCGTAAACCAGAGTGTTGCCAGCTGCCTCCAGCAGTGCCTTTGGCCGGGAAAACACGCGGCTCACAAGCTCAATGCAGCCCTTGCCCGAAACGCGTACAATACCCAGGGCAGCCGGAGCCAGCGCTGTTGCAATTGAGGAAATAGGTTCTTCTGGAGTGTATTGATTCGGTGTCATGGCATAACCTTAAGGAAAGGACGGAATACTGTTGTTTCTTCCTCACGGTACGGATACAAAATGCTGTCCAGTACAGAAACATCAGAATCCATAAAAAGCGGCTTCATTGTATCGCCAATTGCAGGCTTACGGAATTCGCGGCTGGCCTCTGCGGTTGTACCAATAAAGGCTTCGGTTGCACCAATATCCGGTGGAGTTGTTCCGTAATCGCCGGAATTGTTCCAGCACATATAACCGCGGTCCAGTGCGTCGCGAACACCAAAGAACTGCTTTTTAATATAATCAGAATCATAATAAAGTCTGTCGTAGCTTACATTCAGATAGAACGACTGTACCCACGGACGGATAATCGCTCTGTTACGGCAAAGTACAGTGTTTCTGAACGAGCCGTAATAGTAAATGCGGTAAGTTCTGTCTGCAACCGGAGCATAGTTTAAGAAGGTTTGCTCAAAGTGGCTCGGGTAAAACATAGGGCCAATTACATCAACATACTCTGCAAGCATTTCTGCATCCTGACCTGTACGTGTACCAGAGCGATACCAGCCGTTTGCACCATAAATATCAATTCCAATTGGAGCCTTAATATTTGCACGTGCATACGAAAGGAAAGAAATCAAAGCAGATTCCTTGTCCATTCCCTTGTCCTGCCAGCGGTACTGAGCAT
>CAMJNC010000097.1 GCA_946407195.1 uncultured Treponema sp.
CAACAATCTTACTGAGCTTTACACCAGGAGCCGGAAGGATTTCGAACATTGTAACTACAGGACCTTTTTTAATTCCGATAATATCAGCCTCAATATTAAACTCTGAAAGAGTCTGCTTGAGATTCAAAGAAGCCTGCTTTGTTGCATCATCAATAATCCAGTACTGGTCGTCTTTGTATGCTGTAAGCAAATCAGAAGGAATTACATAAGGGCCTTTTTTTGTTGCACGATTTGTCTTTGGTGGATTTGCAGCAATCTCTTTCGTCTTTGGTGTGTTTTCTTCCTGCTGAGCATTGAAGAAATCTGAAAGTTCATCTTTTGTAAGATTTGTGGCGCCACCATGAGTAGGAGTACTTGCGGTTGCTGCCGACGGAGCTTTTACAGGCATTTCTTTTCTGATGTCTGCATCCATGTCTTTAAAAACGCTGGCAGCTGCTGTTGAAATATTTACTTCCTCTTCTTCTGCCTGTTCCTGCTGCTGAGCAAGCTGGCTGAAAATCTGAGAATTTTCGTTTACATCTTCAACTTCATCTGAATCTGCGTCGGTTGTTTTTTCTGCTTCGTAAGGATCTTCAATCTTCTTTGCAGTTTTTTTGCTGTCTACATTTTCAAAGTAGTTATAAAGATTTTCTTTTGTTGCAATCTTTGGACCTTCTTCATCATCTGCGAAGTAGTCGCTTACAGAAGGATGGTCTTCTGCCTGCTTTGTTAAAATTGCAGGCTTTGTGTTGATTGCAGGTTCTTCAATATCAAAATTAGGGAATGGAAGAGTTTCGTCTTCTACATATCCATCATCTGCTTCAGAAGCTTCTGGTTCGCCTTTGCTTTCATAAACTGCTTCATCTTTAATCTGAATGCGGCTAGGATACTTTGGTTTTTCTGTTACTGATTCAGCTGAAGTTTTTTTTTCCTCGGAGTCAGGAGATTCCGTGCCATCGTTGATTACGATTTTATGAGGATAAAGCGGATTTTCAACAACCTTATCGATATAGCGTGTTGTTGCGTATGGGTCGCCTGGATTAGCGGCAGCTGCCATCGTAGTAGCTGGTTCATCTTTAGGAGGGAACTCGAGTGCAGGGTCATTTTCATCAAAATCTGCATCATACTCTGGTGGAAGATTTTTTGGCTGTGGAGGGAGTCCTGGCCATTCAAGCTCGTCTGCAGGTGCTTCTGGAGTTGTAAGTGCTGCAAATTCTTCCTGTGTGAGCATAGAGCTCTGCTGTGCTGAAGCTTCATCTGCAGTTGCAGGAGGAATTGTAAAGGCTGGTTTTGGAGCAGCTTCTGGCGCAACCTTTGGAGCAGGGCTTTCAACTGTCTGCTCTGTTACTGTTACGGCAGTTTCTTCTACCTCTTCTTCTTCGTAAGGCTGTACATCATCGAGGATTGCATCAAAAATTGTACCTTTGCCGGAAGTTTCTTCCTCTTCTTCTTCGCCATCATCTGTTTTCTTAAATTTCTTTTTGAGTTTATCAAAAACAGATTCTTTAGGTTCCTTAAATTTAGAAAGCTTTTTGAATTCTGGAAGAGCATTTTCAGAATCCTCAGCTGCTTCGTTTTCATCAGATTCGTCTGAAATTACACCGATTTCTGTAAAGCCGTCATCCTTATCAGCTGACACAGGTACAGCTTTTTTTACCGATTTTCTAAGATTTTTAAAGCCACCGTGGTTAATTCTATCAGCTATAATACCGGTACCAAGATATTCAATTACAACGAGCATAGCTCCGGTAACAGCGGCAATAAGAATTTTAGCAATTGCAAAAGGAGAATGATCTACCTTTACAATAGAGCGAACTATGCTTTCTGTAACAACACAGGTGAAAAATGGAATGAGTGCAGTAAGAAGGCGGAGAGTTTTTCGGGCTGTCCACTTAGAAGCAAAGCACGAAAGACCAGAAACAAAAAGAAAGCCTGGAATCAAAATGCTGCAGAAACCATATACAGAATACAGCATATCTCCGAGTAAATACAAAATATTATTATGTCCCGGACCACTAACCCCGTAGTCCAGGGGTAAAAGAATCAAACTGATTGTAAAAAGGGCCGCAAGCGACAGCAAAACGGCTCCGGTTATGATACTAGACTTATTAGATGCTCTCATACTTCCATTATCGGAAAATAAAAAAAAGATGTTAGAGTTTTTCTATTAATCTTCTGTCTTTGGCAGCTTTCTGAAAAACCAGATAAGATATGGGATTGCGGTGAACATACTGAATAAATCAGCTACAGCCTGGCTGATTTCAACACCAAAGAGTCCGAAAAGCCGAGGTAAAATCAGTATGGCCGGGATAAAATAAAGGCCCTGACGGTTCATTGAAAGGAAGGTTGCGGCTTTTATATGACGTGTAGACTGCATGAGCATATTTGTTCCTACAATTAATGCGTGGAGCGGAAGAAAGGCGGCTTGCCAGCGGAGGGCTACAGTTCCTACGGCAATTACATTCGGGTCGTTACGGAAGGCAGCGATAATCTGAGGAGCAAAAATCAGGGCTGCAGCAGCAAATACAGACATAACAGCGGCTCCACTGCAAACCAGGAAGATATAGGCCTTTTTAACACGGTCGTAGCGCTTAGCACCATAATTGTAGCCGCTTACCGGACTAAAGCCCTGGCCGATTCCAATCATCATGCTGGCAATAAACATTATGATTTTGCCTACTATAGACATTGCGGCAATTGCAGAAACTCCAAAAAGTGCTGCGTGTCGGTTAAGCAGAATGGAAGCAATGCTTGCGAGTCCCTGGCGTGCGAGAGAAGGGAGACCGGTCGCGGTAACCTTACCAAGCGGGCGTATATCTTTAGAAACATTTTTTATGCTGATATGACAGATTGATTTTCGTCTCAGATAGAAAGAAAAGAGCAGCCAGAAGCTTGTAAACTGTGTAACCAGGGTACAAAGTGCGGCTCCTCGGATTCCAAGGCCAAGGCCTTTAAGGACGAGTCCTGTTCCAAAAAGCGGGAGTTCACTGAAAATAAAGAACGGGTCGAGAATCATGTTGATGATTCCGCCGGTGGTTAAAGCAATCATGCTGAAAAAGGCTTTTCCTTCGGCGCGTAAATCGTTATTTAACACAAAAGAGGCACACATAAAAGGGGCACCCCAGAAAATGTAAAAGGCGTATTCGCGGGCAAAAGGCAGAACTGATTCATCGGCACCGGCAAAACCAAGGACTACGCGGGCAAAGGAGTTTCCAAAAATTGTAATGAGAAGGCCTATAGCGAGGGCGGCAAAGAAGGCAGTTGAGCTGATTATAGAGGCTTCTTCGTTACGCTTTTGTCCAAGACGGATGGAAACGAGACTTCCCGAACCCATACCGAGGGTAAATCCGCAGGCCTGAATAATCGACATAATAGGAAACACAATTCCAACTGCAGCGCTTGCTTCGGTACCGAGCTGGGAAACAAAAAACGTGTCGGCCATATTGTAAAGCGAGGTAACCAGCATAGAAATAATTGTAGGGATTGCAAGCTTTGTTATGAGCTTAGAAACCGGAGTGTTTACCATTTTGTTGTACTGTTCGTCTGCATTCTTTTCCATAAAAATATTTTAGAATTAATCAGAAAGTTGTTCAATTATAAATTGCCGGGTGTTGACATCTAAAAAAGAATCTTTTACCGTTTGAATATGCTGATTTTTGGAAGACGAGTTTTACGAAAAGTTTTAGTTGTATTTGTATCGGTGACTTTTTTTGCAAACCTTTTTGCACAGAATGAACATCCTTCTATGGAGCCGGCTTTTTCATTGTTTGGAGTTTTAGGCGTGAAAAGTGAAGCGGGTAATACAAATTATACTGCTGATGAAGTTTTTGAAATGTCACTTTTATTTTCTGAATGCGAACGTGGAAGTGAGGCCTGGAATCGTTGCTGGAAGCAATTCGAAGAAATCAAAAAGGAAGTAGCTTCTGATGAAATTATGAGCCTGGACGAAGAAGAGCGGGGAAGAGCAATTCTTAAGCTTCTTTATCGCGATTACCTTGCGGCTTATAGCCTGACTCAAACAAAAGTAAATGTTGCAATGGATAAGGGCTTTTACAACTGCGTTTCGTCTGCAGTTTTGTATATGGCTGCGGCAAAGGCGGCAGGTCTTGATGTACGCGGGCAGAGAACTACACAGCATGCCTTTTGTTCAATCTATGTCCCAGTTGCAGATGGAAAGCCTGGTCAGTTGAAAAAAATTGATGTTGAAACAACAAATCCGTATGGTTTTAATCCTGGAAGCAAAGAAGAAATTGAACATGAAAGCCAGATAAGAAAATATTATGTGGTTCCAAAAAAATACTATTCAAACCGAACAGAAGTAAGCGATGGAATTTTTACAGGGCTGATTGCAGGCAATCTATGTTCAGATTATATAAAAGCCGAAAACTACAAAAAGGCTGTACCGCTTGGAGCTGCAAGATGGGAAACTGTACGCAACGAGAATCCGAAATCTGTTGCTTCTGTACGAAATGAATTTGATATCCTCGCTGCAAACTACGTGAACCTCATTCCATCCTCCGCCGCGGCCTACTCGTCCACACTAGACTGGTTTTCCACTTTTATAGAACGCTGGGGTACAACCGCCTTCTTACAGAAAAATCTCGATTCTTCATTTATAAATCTGTTAGTTCTCTGCAACAAGGAACAGAACTATCCTCTCGCAAAAGAAGCGTACGAAAAGTACAGCAGCCGCATCTCTGTACCACAGCTTACAAAATCAGAAGAAATCATAACCGATATAATTATTCTTTCTGCAACAAGCGGTCTTTTGCCACAGGAAAAGGTAGCTGAAACTAACAGGCAGCTTTCTACAAAGGAGCTTTCTTCTCCTGTACGACAGAAAAGAGCCCTGCTGCATCTGGAAAGCTTCTGGCTGGATCAGCTGAATGGACTTATGAATTCTCGCGAATATGAGGAAGGCTTTAGGGCTGCGGCGCTTGCTTTGGAGCAGCTTCCGAAGAGTTCAAAAATCAAGGCAATGCAGAATAACTTTTACAATAATTCAATTGCGATTATTCATAACAATTTTGCGCGTCAGGCGAATGCGGGTAATTTTGATGAGGCACAGGCTATTCTTGAAGCGGGACTCGAGAAGTTCCCGAACGACAGAACGCTTACTAAGGACCTGGCAGATTTGCAGAAAGTCCGAAATTAAAATGGAGGGGTGCCGCAAACTGCCGGCATATCGTCCGCCGGAGCCCCCTAACCGAAATAAATCATAACATACCGAAAAATCTAAGACTTTACGGCTCCAGAAAAGGATGAGACCATTATTATAGTTTATCCTTTGGAGGTTTTTCATGAAAAAAGTAAGAACTGCAATCTTTGCAGGTATTACCGCTATGGCCTTAAGTTTCAGCGCCTGCTCTAACTTAATCTCTGATGTTTCAAATGAAAGTACAATCACTTCTTCAGCTTTGGCTTCACGAAGTGTTATTGTTGAAGGATCTGTTCCAATAGATTCTTCCATCGCTGTTCCTTTTGGTCTTGTAGCTGATGTTGGAGAGAAAAATCTTATTCGTCTGGCATGGGGATGTCCATCCGTAAAGCCGGACCTCTGGTACATCTATCTTGATGGACAGAAAGTTGATGAAACTTCAATTTTAAAACAGGTTGAAATTGAATGTTATGCTGGAAATCATGTTGTAGCTGTTGCTGCCGTAAAGAACGGAAGACGTTCGGAGGCAGAAGGAATCGAAGTAAGTGTTCAGGGAAATCCTGCTCCTGTAGAAAACAGCTCTGGCCTTGTGTCAGGTGCAACTTACAAAATTCTTGCAAAGTGTTCGGGAAAAGCTCTGGACAACGACAACTGGCAGGCAGCACCTGGAACAAATATTCATCAGTGGGGCTATGGAGACAATCAGGCAAACCAGCAGTGGATCTTGCGCCAGAACTCTGACGGCACCTGGAAAATCTTAAATGTATATTCTGGACTTGCTCTTGATGCTGCAAATTGGGGAACAACTGATGGTACTAATGTTATTCAGTGGACTGATCTTGCAAACAGAAATCAGGACTGGTATATCACAAAAGAGGGTTCTTACTACAAAATCATAAACGCTTATTCTAACCTTGCTCTTGATGTTAGTGCAGCCTCACAGGAAGACGGCGCAAATGTTCAGACCTGGACCTGGAATGGTACAGATGCTCAGCTTTGGGAGCTGACAAATCTTTCTGGTTCAAACGGAACTAATCCTGGAAATCCGGGAAACCCTGACCCTGTAAATCCGCCTAATATTGGAGACAGAGGAATTCCAATCGATACAAACGATATTCTTGTTGACCGCAAGCAGGGAATGAAGGTAACCTATCAGTTCCAGAACCATACACGTGGAGCCTTTGCTGATAATCAGATTTATATTTACATCATCTGTATGAATACAAATAACGTATGGTGCTATGCGCGCCCGGATGGAGCTTTGATTCCAATCGGTGCTTCAACTTCTGACACCTGGCAGTACACACTTGCTGATGTAAAAGACACTGGCTTCCAGATTCCACTTTCACATTCAGGACGCATTTACTATTCTTACGGAAAGCCACTTTATATGAAGGGCGATGGTAATGGAGTTGTTCTTCCATCTTTGAGCAATCCAGCAGATGCTAACTACGAAACTTATTTTGACTGGCTTGAGTACACAGTTTCTGACAACGGCTTCTGGGTAAACACTACTCAGGTAGATCAGCTTGGTTTCCCTGTTCTTATGAATGTATATGACAATGATGGCCGAGTTCAGCAGACTGGAATTTCTGTAAAACGCGAGGTTATCTGGGAGGCATTCCGTGCAGAAATGCCTGCAGAGTTTAAGACTCTCGTAAGCGACTACAGAATCTTTGCTCCTTGTAAGGGTGCTTTTGATAACAGAACTGGCGGTGCATACGGAAATTATTTTAATGATTACGTAACACAGACCTGGAATACAATTGCTTCTAAGAGCCAGACTGTAACTCATCCACAGGGTAAGTTTATTATGACTGGTGACGGAACAAATCTTTACTTCCGTTGTATAGAAAAGTATGGCGAAATTGCTACAGCAGGTCAGACTTATGTAATCCGCGGAAAGCCGACTACAAGCGAAGTTTTCGAAGGCTACGGAGTTCTTGCTTCTGGTAACCCAATGGAGCTTGCTCTTGAAGCATGGATTTGTGCTGCTTTGAACCGTCACGTTGCTCACCTTGAGCCGGATGCATACTGGAACAACGCTGCCGAATATTACAAGGCCGGTCCATGTAACTACTACTTAAAGTTCTGGCACGATCACAGCGAACGAGGCGGCCTCGCATACGGCTTCTGCTACGACGATGTAAATGATCAGAGTGCAACTACATTTACTACTAATGCCCGTGGTGTTGTAGTACGTCTTGGATTCTAAAGAATTAGAAATAGATTATTTTGACCGCCTGAGATACAAATCTTGGGCGGTCTTTTTTTATTGATAACTACGATATCAGTTATCAATATTCATCATTTATAATCTGTAAAAGCTTGGAGTCCATATCATGACCGTATTCCCAATACATAAGACCCTTAAGATCAAAATCCTTTGCATATGCTGCAGCTGCTTTTATAAACTCTTTTGATGGATAAGTTGCAAAAACCTGTGTTTGTTTGTTGTAGCGGTAAGACTGTTTAGCAGAATCATCAAAAAAATCTTCGAATCCTTGTGAAAGTGAATATTTAGTTTCAAGCCCTGTTGAATCAAAATTACCTAAGAAAGTTTTTGCTTTTTGGAACAAACCGTGAGTTCCATTATCAGCTATGCCTTTCCATGCAAAACCGTAAGTAGGAAGACCAAGAACAATTTTTTCTGCTTTAATGCCTTTTTGCAAATAGAGTTTTACACATGCATCAGTACTCCAGCCAACAGGATCCTTTGGATTTGCATATAGACTTGCATTAAAGCCTGTCGTTTCGCTCCAATCGCCGTAATAATCATAACACATCAGATTGATATAATCGCAAATTTCACTTGCAGCTTTTACATCATTCTTTTTCAAGAACCATTCAGCAGAAGGTACGGCTGTGCTGACAGTAAAATATTTACCACAAAGCTTGCCTTCTTTATCAAAAGCCTCACGCAAATCTTTTAAAAGAAAAATGTAATTTTCTTTATCTTTTGGACTTGATTTTATACTCTGGCCCCAGTCCGGTCCAACAGGAAATTCCCAGTCAATATCAACACCATTTAAATCCAATTCTTTCAAAAGCTTTATAGTGCTTTCAACAAAAATATCACGATTTTTCTGATTACTGGATGCTTTTGAAAAACCTTCTGCTCCCCAGCCACCAACGGAAAGATTTATCCGTAAATCAGGATAAGCTTTATGCAGTGCACTAACCTGATTCTTAACATATTCCTTGTTTTCCAGCTGGACTTGTCCTTTGGAATCAATATGGGCAAAAGAAAGGTTCAAATCTGTAAGAAGATTACCCTTAATATCTTCAGCTTTCCAGTAAGTACCATCAGACAATTCCCAGGTACAGCGGATATATGCGAGCTTTATATTTTTCATTGTTGATTCCTTAGCATAAGCTAATCCAGTTAGCAGCAGTAAAATAAATACAATTTTTTTCATATCTAAATTATAACAGAGAATTTGATTTGTGGTGATAAAAATATACATCAGATAACAAAAAAAACCGCCCGAGATCTCGGACGGTTTTCTGTTTAACTGGTGGTTTCGACGGGCTCAACCACCTTAATTTTAGCAAACTTCACAGTTATCAGCTTTGTTTGTTGTAACTGGTTTTCCTGCTGCGAGAGCCTTCTGACCTGCGATTGTGAAGCACTTGCCATTTACGCGATATTCAATCTTGCAGAAGTGGTCGATGTCGATTTTGGCTGGCTTTTCGCCGGTGTATTCGGCAC
>CAMJNC010000098.1 GCA_946407195.1 uncultured Treponema sp.
AGGAAGGAACGGACTTAGGTTTGTATTATCTTTCATATCTTGATGATGCTTGTAAGAAGGTTAACGTAAAATTCGAATCTCTTGTTAATCAGTTCTCTGCTTCAGATCTTACAGTCATCAACCTCAACTTCAACTTCTAATTTATGGGTAGTCACTTTAGTAAAAGCAGAACAATTCTCTTTCTCAGTTTTATAGCCTTTATTGGATTGTTTATTTCCTGCTCGCAGAATACACCAGAAATCTCAACAACAGATTATTCAGTAATTTTTGATTATGAAGGAGAGGATGCAATTCCTTCTGCAAGACTTGCAATTTTTGCTTCTTCTGCTTCAGATGTCCGCCGCTATGAAAGAATCAGAATTACTTCACTTGATACAGGCTTTTGCTGGGAAGCAGATAATCTTGCACGTTTGGAAAGTGAAGAGGTTCAGTGGGCTGGCTGTACAAATCTTGTTGCACCAGAAAATGAACAGCTTCCAACAGGACAGTACGAAATTACATATTTTAATGCAGACGAAAAAGAATGCACTGTAAATATGGATGTAAAATATGATGTAGGCTTGTATGAGGTTCTTCTTTCAGGACTTGCAGAATATATGGCTGACAAAAAAGGCATTGAAAAAATAGCCGTATACAATAAAGAACACATACTGATTTATTTTGGAAACAAAACAGAAGAGTTACAGACAACCCGCGACATCTGGAATAAATACCGTGAAGCAGAATATTATCAGGTAATCTGGTACACAAATGATGGAACAGTAATTTGTATTGAACCTGAAAGACCAGTAGTTCCTGAAACCAATGAACAGAACTGATTGTTATATAAAAAGGAAATATGATGGAAAATAAAAACACTGTACAAACTGTAGAAGAAGGCGAACAGGCCGATTCAGTACCACCCTCGGGTTTAAGACGAGAAATAAAAACCTATGTATTGCGTGCCGGCAGAATGACTGCTGCTCAGGAACGCGCTTATAACGAGCTTTCACCTTCGTGGTGTATTCCTTTTGAACACAAAAAATTAAATTTTGTTGATGTATTCGGAAATACAAATCCTATTGTAATTGAAATTGGTTTTGGTATGGGAGACGCAACCGTTGCCCTTGCCGAAGCAAATCCAGAAATCAACTATCTTGGAATTGAAGTACATACTCCTGGTGTTGGAAAAGTACTTTCAGAAATCCAGAAACGCGAACTTAAAAATCTCTATATTATTGAATACGATGCCCTTGAGGTACTGGAATATATGATTGGCGATAATTCTGTAAACGGCTTTCATATTTTCTTCCCGGACCCATGGCCTAAAAAGCGACACCATAAACGCCGCATGGTTCAGCGTCCACGCACAAATCTTTTTGCGCAGAAGCTTGCTCCCGGCGGCTATCTTTATTTTGTAACTGATATTATTGAGTACGCAGAATTTGCCCTTGAAGAATTGAATCAGACTGAGCATCTTAAAAATAAATACGAGGGTTTTGCAGAGCCACAGCCTTGGAGAGCTCAGACAAAGTTTGAACGAAAGGGCTTGAAAGCAGACAGAAGCATTACAGAGATTTATTTTACCAAGGTGTAAAAATGTCAAAGGAAAGAATCCACGAACTTGAAACTCTCATAACCCGCTACCAGAAATCCTATTACGACGGCGAAGGCGAAATAAGCGATGCTGAATTTGATGCACTGTGGGATGAATTAAAACAGTTAGACCCCGCTAATGCGATACTTCACCGGATAGGTGCAGACTCCGGAAACTTTGCAAAGGTTCAGCATGTAATGCCAATGGGCAGCCAGGAAAAAGCTGCAAATCCTGAACAGTTTCTGGCTTGGGCAGAAAAGCATAAATACGACGCATATCTTGTAGAATATAAGCTCGACGGAGCCTCTCTCGAACTTCAGTATGAGAACGGCTACTTAGTACGTGCAGTTACCCGCGGCGACGGAAGTATTGGTGACGACATTACAGCAAACGCGCGTAAGATGGGCGGAGTAAATGCCGCAATCTATAAGGACGGTCAGTTAGTTCCATTTACAGGTGGAATCCGTGGCGAAGTAATTATGACCCATGAGGTTCATAAAACTCACTTTCCGGACAAGGCAAACTGCCGTAACGCTGCCAATGGACTTATGAAGCGTAAGGACGGTGAGGGCAGTGAATATCTTAAACTGATTGTATACGACGCACTTTCTACAAACGGAGTTTCTTATTTTAATAACGAAGAAGAAAAAATACGCTGGCTTATGGACTGCGGCTTTAATGTTGTAAAGCTTGTAATCTGCATGAATCCGGAGCGCGTAATTGCATACCGCGCAAAGGTCATGGAAGAACGTAAGTCGCTGGAATACGATATTGACGGCCTTGTAATTAAAGAGCGTGTAATTAATCTGGCTGATGCAAGCCGTGACAGACCAGACCGACAGATAGCCTTTAAGTTCAGCCTTGAAGAAGCAGTTTCTACTTTACGCAAAGTTGAATGGAGCATAAACGGTGGAACCTATACTCCGGTTGCAATTTTTGATGAGGTTGAATTAAACGGAACTCGTGTGCAGCGTGCCAGTCTTGCAAATCCGGATACACTGCGTAAGCTTGGTGTACAGATTGGAAGTCACGTTGTTGTTGTAAAGCGTGGAGAAATTATTCCAAAGATTGAAGGTGTTGTAGAAGAGAAGGGGCTGCAGACTGTGCCTGTGGAATTTCCAAAGGTATGCGAGGTTTGTGGTACAGCACTTGTTGATGAGGGCAGCCGGTTATTCTGTCCTAACAAGGACTGCAGTAAACGTGTACTTCATCAGCTTTTAAAATATCAGCAGGTGGTAGATATCCGCGACCTTGGTGAAACCCTTATCACTTCGCTTTTTAAAGATGGACGACTTAAGTCTATTTCTGATATTTATACCTTACAGGTAGAAGATCTTGTTCCATATTTCTTAAACGAAGAAAGTATGGAAGCCGATAAAAAATCTCTTGGTGCTCAAAAGGTTTATAACTCAATTCAGAATCACCGCCGCATGAGACTTGCTACCTTTGTAGGTGCTTTTGATATTGAAGGAATTGGTGAAACCTCTGCAGAAAAGCTTATTAATGCGGGTTTTGACAGTCTTGAAAAGCTGCTTACTGCACACGAAGATCAGATTGCGGCTGTGTATGGCTTTGCAGAAATTATGGCTCATACAATTGTAGAAGGTCTTGCGGAAAATGCTGCTGAGATGCGAAAGCTTGTTGAGTCTGGTACAATTGAACTGGAACAGGTTGGAGGCGGACTTCTTGCCGGAAAGTCGTTCTGTTTTACAGGCGAGCTTGTAACTATGAAGCGCGCTGATGCAGAACAGCTCGTAAAGAAAAACGGCGGAACAATAAAGTCGTCGGTAACAAAGGATTTGTCTTACCTGGTTACAAATGATACCACAAGCGGTTCTTCTAAAAACGTAAAGGCAGCAAAGCTAGGTATACCGGTTATTGATGAGAAAGCCTTTCTGGAGCTTATTTGAAAAAGACAAACTACTTTATCAAATTATTTTCTCCTTTAATTACACTTGTAGCCCTTATCTACATTATTTTTACCTGCTGGTCGGTGCTTGCCTGCTGGAATGCGGCTGCTTCGTTGAAGGCTAATATTCCGCAGGAGTTTTTGCGGATTAAAATTTATGGTTCCTCATCAGATTCCGAAGGAAACACTGTAAGCGGAACCTTTTCTATAATTGATTCTAATGGAAATGAAATTGCAGTAATTGAACGCTCATGGAGTGGCTCATATCTTGCCGTAGAGTTTGCACGCGTTGGAACTGAAGGAAAGTATTTTGTTTTTCCTTCGCGCATTTACGGAAAAAACCGCATTATCGAAGAACGCCGCGAACGTTCTCATGGAACTCTGCTTGAAAAATATTATGACGATTACGGGCAGTGTATGCTGCTTGGTTATGGTTCAACTCTTGCTTCAAGAAAAAAGCTTTATAGAATTGCAGCTTTTGCAACAGGAAAATATCTTGTACCATCGTTCGGGCTTGTAACCCGTTTTTCAATTGATCTTTCAGGCTGCCGCCCGGACCGCTATTATTCAATAAGCTTCAGCGAAAGCGGCGCCTATATTGTAGAAGAACTCTAGTTTTCGTCAAAAGCAAAATCACTTAAGAAGAATTCTGGTCTTACAGCGCTGCCATTTAAGCGTACTTCCCAGTGAAGGTGAGGACCCGTCGCAAGTCCTGTTGCACCAGACTTCCCAATCAACTGCCCCTGGTTTACCATGTCTCCTTCTTTTACAGCAAGCTCACTCATATGGTAGTAAAGGCTGTAAAGACCTGGAAGATGTTCTATAACAACACTCCAGCCTGTAGAAATACGTGTTTCTGCCAATACAACCTTGCCGGCTGCGCAGGCCTTTACTTCTGTTCCTGTTGGAACTCCATAGTCGTTTCCATAATGCAGACTTGTAGAAGATTTTCCGTTTGTATAAATGTAGGTACGTCGGTCTCCGCAGTAAGCGGTGTAGCGCTGTGACTCTGTTGGAGTTGTAAATTTCTTAAGAGAAAAAATATCAGAAGGCATTGAAGTAAAAAGAATATTGTTCAGCTTTTCAATCTGTGCAATACGCTCAGGGCTGTTGTCTGTTTTTATATTTGAATTTCTTTCATCAAGCTCAAGCACTTCTTCCGGAAAGTTTCTCATTTTGAGACGGCTTGGTAAAATGAATTCTTTAATGTCGGAATCAGAATCAGCATAAATAATTTTAAGACTGTAGTTTCCATCCTTAAGCCAGAGAGAAACCGGAATACCACAAAGCATTTCTGTTATATTTGCTTTTTTTGTTTTTAACGAATAAAAAGGTGCAGACTCAATTACTTTTTTATCCTGCAGCAGCTGGAGTGTTGCTTTTTTTTCAGGTTCGTTTTTTGATTTTTTGTGAGTCTTTGGAACAGTTATATTCATTCTTACAAAAATTGCATCACCAGGAGTTATAACGTCATTATAATTCAAATTGAGATTATAATTTTCAGATTCATATTTTGCAGTTGCAGCAAAAAGAAGTCCAAAGTTTAGAAGTGCAAATATTGAAATTATTAATTTCTTCATTGTGGTATTATTTCCTTAATTATCAGCTGATTAGTTTTTGTGCCGTTAAAATAATTTCGGCTCATGTTGTAAAGAATATCATAGTTTTTTCCAAGCGAAATATCTTTTTTTAAGCGGTCGGCCTGACCCCAGAACATAGCAGGAATCTTGTGCTTTCCAGTATCAAATATCAGCTTAAGATGGTGTGGCTCCTTTTTTCCAAGAACCATTGTATCTATCAGTTTGATTCCGCGGGTCATGAGTACCAGCTCCGGACTTTCTGCACCAAAAGGTTCAAACGTATCCATAAGTGCAAAATTTTCCGGGGTTAAATGTTCAGGTGGTATTTCTGCATCTACAAAAATATCAGCACATTCTTCTTCAAGCTGAACCTGAGAAGCTGCGGCCTGAACCTTATTCAAAAAGATTTCAAGCTTGTCTTTATAAAAGCTGAAGCCAGCGGCAAAATTGTGTCCGCCATGATTTATAAAGATGTCTCCAAGACTGTCGAGAAAATCAGTTGCTATAAAACCTCTGCAGCTTCGCATTGAACCGGTGCAGACTTCGTTTTCATAAGTGATTGCAATTGTCGGAACATTGAAATCCTGCATAAGACGGGTGGCAACAATTCCTGTTACGCCCTTGTTTATACACTGATCTACAGAAACACAAAGCTTATCTGAATGCTGTGTAATGCTCTGCTGTGCTGTATCGTGAACCTTGTAATAGGCATCTGAAACAAGATTTTTACGCTGTTCATTTAAATCGTAAATTGTATTTGCAAGCTGTTCCCGTTCGCGCGGATTTTCAGAAATCAAGAGCTTAAGCGAAAGGTCTGATTTTCCCATTCGGCCGGCAGCGTTTAAAGCTGGAATTACAGTCCATGAAAGGTCGGTAGAAGTGAGGGCATCCTTGTTAATATTGAGTTTATTAAAAAGCTCTGCGAGTCCCTGGCGAGGGCGTTCTTTTTTTATAGAAGCAATTCCGTTTCGTACAAAGATTCGGTTTTCATCCTTCATTGGCATAATGTCTGCAAGAGCCGCAAGGGCTACCAGCTGAAGGTCTTTTTGTTCGTCTGCAAGCTGTGAAGGCTTTTTTTGTGCAATGAGTTTTTTGCAGTAAGTAACATAAAGATTGTAAATACTGTCCAGTTCGCCCGAAGGCTCGTCTGTGTATTTTGCAATCTGCGAAAGTGCCTTTATTTGCGAAGCTGATTTATTTTGTACAGATGGAATTACGGCTGAGATTTCTTTACGTAAGTCATTTAAATTGAACTCAATTCCGCGGCCGAATAAGCCGGCAAGAATATTAAGAGCTCGGGTTGAGTCCCAGGAATAAATCAGCTGACCCTGTAAAAAGTAGGGGAGCTTAAGGTCGTAGATTGATGTCTGACCCGGTACGATTTTTTCGTGCAACTCTTTGATTTTTACAAGGTTTTTGATTTTGATGCAGTCTGCATAAACGCATTGCTCTTTCTGATTTTCTGTAAGCTCAAGAATGCAGATTTCTGCTCCATAAAAATCAGTGTCTGCAAAACGAAGCGCGCTTACAAGCTTGTACGCAACGGCAGCGCCGGAAATTCCGTCGAATGGATAATTTGAATCTTCCATCTTCGGGTCAATTATGATTATTGCTTCAGGAAGATTTTCAGGCGGATTATGATGGTCTGTAACAATTACTTCAATACCAAGATCATTTGCGTGTGCAATTTCATCGTTATTGGAAATGCCACAGTCTACAGTGATTATGAGAGTACCATCCTGGGCTGCAAAATCATCTATTGCCTGCAGATTCAAACCGTAGCCGTCATCCTCAAGAGGGAGCCGCCACTGAACATCAATGCCCATACGAACAAGCTGCTCGTATAAAATTGCGGTACTGGTAACTCCGTCTACATCGCTGTCACCAAAAATTAAAACCTTTTCGCCTTCTTCCTTTGCCTGCAGGATTCTTTCAACTGCATCATCGATTCCGTTAAAACAAAAGGGGTTATGCTGAAAACGCAAATCGTCTTCAAGATAGTAGAGCAGGTCTGAGCCCTTAGTAATTCCACGGCGCACAAAAACAGATGCGAGTAAAGGTGTAATGTTAAATGAATTGCAAAGCGGCTCAATCTGCTGCTTTGTTACCGGCTTTTTTATCCAGTGTGATATATCTTTATAGGAAGCTTCGCCTCTCACAAAATCCCCATCCCAGTTTCAATTGAGTTCAGCTTCTGATCAATACTGTTTTCAATCAGAAAGAAAACCAGCTGACGAATCTGGCCGTAAACTTCTTCGTCAATTGAGAGTTTTCTTGCTTCTGAAGGGGAAAGAACTGTAAGAGCGGAAAGATATTGAACGGCAGTAAAATGCACGTCAATCATATTTTCTCTCTGGCTGCTTCCTCCCGATTCAATGCAGTCCGGACAGATAAAACTGTTTTCCATACTATTATAGTATGAAATGGCATTTGGTGCAAACTGTTGGTCTAAAAACATTTTACCACAGACAGAGCAGGCATGCGTTCGAGGCTGAATTCCAAGCAGCTCAAGATAGCGCCACAAAAAACGCAGAAGCCCAAGACGGCTCTGTTCCTCGTCGCAAAGCTCCATTCCGTCAAAAAAGCCGGATACAAGTCTGTGGCACTGTTCCGTACTTCCTGCGCAACGGGTTTTTATTGCAAGCTCTGCAGCCAGAGAGGCTGCGTAGGATTTAAAAAGATTCTGACTGAAGGAAGCGTGATAATTTGCAACCTCAAAGTCGCTTATTTTAATCTGATTTTTTTCCGGATTTTCATAAAGCCAGACCTTGCCGCTATTCCACTGAGAAACAAGAGACCGTAACCGGCTTTTAGGCCCGCCGTACAAAACCGCATAAACAATACCTTGCTCCGGAGTGAGCAGGGTAACACTGGAGTTATTTTCGCCCAGCGGCCGGAGAGAGATCACTATTGCTTGTGTAGAAATGGAGCGATTCATTTCTTTTAGTATAACACAGTTATGGCAGGGGAATAAATAGATATGCTTCGATGTAAAAAAAAATCTGACGGGCGGAGCAGGCACGGGGTACAAACTGCCTCTTGAGCTTTTTGGCGCTTAGCCATAAAAAGAATCCGAGGATTTTTGCGCGCAAAAACCGCAGGATTCTTACACAAAAAAGGGAAAGCGAGCAGTTTTGTGCCCCAGTGACAGCGGGAGCCCGTCAGATTTTTTTTGATATCTGATTTTTATTTATTTCCCTGTCCGTAATAAGCATTAGGACCGTGTTTTCTCATATAATGCTTATTAACTATATAATCAGGGAGTTCTGTAGCATCTGGACGGATCTGCAGAGTATACATAGCCATCTTACAGATTTCTTCCAGTACAGTTCCATTATAAACTGCTTTGTCTGCATTCTTGCCCCAGGCAAAAGGTCCATGTCCTCCGCAGAGAACCATGTTTACTTCGCTTGGATTAAGGCCGAGCTCTTCAAAGTACTTTACAATCAAAAGACCAGTTTCCTTTTCGTAGTCGCGCTCAACTGCCTCTTTCGAAAGGTATGGAGTACAAGGAACTGATTTCTGAATGTGGTCAGCATGTGTAGTTCCGAAAAGAGGTACAGAGCGAACAGCCTGAGCCCATGCAACAGCGCATGTAGAGTGAGTGTGGATAATTCCTCCAACTTCGCCACCCTGATTCATAGCAAACTCTTTATAGAGAACTGCGTGGGTAGGGGTGTCGCTTGAAGGATTCAAAGAACCATCAACTTTTTTACCCTCTAAATCAATAATAACCATTGATTCAGGAGTAAGCTCCG
>CAMJNC010000099.1 GCA_946407195.1 uncultured Treponema sp.
TCTGCAGATTCCTTGAAAGAAAGGTTGCTCTTTTTGATGTCATCAAAAGTAAGACCATAGCCTTCGAGAATCTGCTTAGCGTTGAATTCAACACCAGATCCGGCATCACCAACAGAAATGCGCTTTCCCTTAAAATCAGCTACAGATTTAATTCCGCTCTTCTCAGAAACAGCAATCTGTACAACTTCAGGATACATAGTTCCGATTGTCATAATGTTCGAAAGCTTTTCGCCAGCAAACATATCTGTTCCGTGATATGCGTAATCCATTACGTCGTTCTGAACAGTTCCGAATTCTGCCTCACCTTTATTAATAAGTCTGAGGTTTTCTGCAGAAGCACCAGTTGCCTGAGCTGTAACGTTCATATTAGCAATCTTTGTGTTCCAGATGTTAGCAATGGCACCACCAAATGGATAGTAAGTACCGCTTGTACCACCAGTTGCAAGAATGTAATCTTTTTTAGCGTTTGCATTAGATTTTGTACATCCGCAGAAAATGAGGGCTGCTGCGAGCAGAGCCAATGAAGCCTTAAATACTTTCTTCATATTCTTCTCCTAGTTAAAAATGATATATAATTTTACTATATAATAGGTGTGTTTTCAATTAGGTATATTGCGAGGAAAATGTTTTTTTTGTAAATTGAAGATATGAATCCAAATGGAAAATACAAGGCTTTTGTGCCGGTTCCTTTAAAAGACAGAAAATGGCCCTCAAATGTAATTACTAAAGCACCTCTATGGTGTTCTGTTGATTTGCGTGATGGAAACCAGGCTCTTGTAAATCCTATGGGGATAGAACAGAAGCTTGAATTCTTTAAGCTGCTTGTAAAAATTGGATTCAAGGAAATAGAAGTAGGCTTTCCAGCTGCATCAGATACAGAATTTGACTTTGTACGTCGCCTTATAGATGAAAAATTGATTCCCGATGATGTGTGGATTCAGGTTTTGTGTCAGGCCCGCGAGCCTCTGGTTGCCAAAACCTTTGAAGCAATCGAAGGTGCAAAAAACGTAATTTTTCATCTGTATAATGCGACATCTCCAGCACAGCGAAAATACAATTTTGTTAAATCAAAGGAAGAGCTTGTAGAACTTGCTGTAAGCGGAGTTAAATGCGTAAAAAAATATATTTCAGCTGTAAATAAGGAAGCAGAAGCTCAGGGGCGAACTCCTGCAAACTATCGCTTTGAATATTCCCCGGAAAACTTTACCCAGACAGAATCAGATTATGCAATGGAAATCTGCCAGGCAGTTGTAAATGCCTGGGGTGCTACTCCGGATAATAAGATGATATTGAATCTTCCGGCCACAGTTGAATGTAATCTTCCAAATCAGTTTGCAGATCAGATTGAATATTTTTGCAGGAATTTTAAAGGCCGCGAAAGCTGTATAATTTCACTTCATAATCATAATGACCGTGGCGAAAGTGTTGCACAGTGTGAGCTTGGACTTCTTGCGGGTGCAGAACGGGTAGAAGGCTGCCTTTTTGGAAACGGTGAGAGAACCGGAAATCTTGATATTGTAACAGTTGCACTTAATATGTACACACAGGGAATAGACCCTGAACTTGATTTTTCTAACCTGGAAGAGATTTCTGAAGAATTCAGCAGACTTACTTCAATGCCTATTCATCCGCGTTCTCCTTATGCCGGCGAACTGGTATTTACAGCATTCAGCGGCTCACATCAGGACGCAATTCGCAAGGCTATTAATGCCCGTTCAGAAAAATCAGCCCCGCTTTTGTGGGATATTCCATATATTGCAATAGATCCGCATGATATAGGCCGCGAATACAACGGAATTATCAGAATCAACAGCCAGAGCGGTAAGGGCGGCGCAGCTTATGTTCTGGAAACTATGTTTGGTATTGCGGCCCCAAAGGCAATGCATCCGGTTATTGGTGCGGTTGTCAAAGCGCGGGCAGACAAGCTGCAGCGGGAGCTCAGTCCTTCCGAGGTTTACGATATTTTTGCAGAAACATGGCTTTTTACAAAGTCACCGCTCAATGTTCTTGATATTACAGAACGCCACGTAGAAGGCGAGCGCGGTACAGATCTTCCGGAGCAGGTAGCCGGTATGGCAACTGTAGAATGGGAAGGCAAGCGTTATGCAATTGCCGCATCCGGAAACGGACCTCTTGATGCCTTCGTAAGTGCCATGAAGCAGACTCCGGCTCCTTGCTTTAATATTACAAGCTTCCATGAACACTCTGTCGGTTCAGGTTCAGATACACAGGCTATGGCTTATGTTCAGATTACAAAGGAAAACGGCGAGCAGGCATGGGGCGTTGGAAAGAGTTCGAACGTAGGACGTGCCGGTATTGCTGCAGTTGTATCAGCCTTGAACTTCAAAAAATAATTGCAATTCTACCATAATATGCGATAATTAACTAATACTTAAAAGTTTTGTTATATTTTAATGCTTTTAGGAGTTTTTTATGGCAAAAGCGCTGGACCGGTTTGATCCTAATCCCAAAAAAAATATTTCATTAAAAGCAAAGCTTATTGCAATGTTTGTAGGCGCCAGTATTATAGGTGTAGGCGTTTCTGGAGCCGCAGCTTTAATTACCTTTGACCGTGGGCTTAACGAACAGACAGTAGAAGAACTGCTTCATACAACAGATGGTGTTGAATGGATTTTGCAGGACTGGGCTGATACCCTTGGCGGTTACGGAGATATGCTTGCTTCTACCGACCATATTAAGGGCTATCTTGATGGTTCTTATACAGATGATCCGAATGCATATTTAAAGGAAAAGGCAGAAATCTGTGGCCTTGATATGCTTGCCATTACAGATACATCCGGTACAGTTTATGCAGGCTTTGAGGCTGCAATTGGTTATTCAAGTGATCTTCCTATGGTCAGAAACGCTCTGGCAGGAAAGAGAAGCTTTGCTTATGACACCTTTGGTAATGTTGTCTATGGTCTTCTTTCAGCTTCTCCGGTAATTAAAAATGGAAAAGTCCTTGGTGTGCTTGTAGCTGGTTACGAGCTGGATTCTATGTCTGAAGAAGGTTATGTTTCTATTGTTCATAGTCATCATAGTGTTGAATGTACTGTTTTCAAGGGAAAGACCCGTGTAGCAACAACTCTTGGTATCCACATGATTGGTACAGAGCTTGATAATGAAGCTATTGTTAAAAAGGTTCTTTATGATGGAGAACAGTACGTTGGTCCAAACGTAATTGCGAATGTAAAATATACAACAGTATATACACCATTAGTTTCTGATGATGGAACAATTACAGGTATGGTTTTTGTTGCTAAGTCGATGAAGGTTGTAGATGCTGTACGAGACAGAACCGTTGCAGTTGTAATTCCAATTGCAATAATTCTCTTCTTTATCATTGCGTTTGCCGGTTATTTCTTTGTCCGCTGGATTATGAAGCGAATCAACAATGTAACTGTGTTCCTTGCAGACCTTGCAAGCGGCGATGCCGATTTGACAAAACGCTGTAATCTTTATGTACGCGATGAAATTGGTGCCCTAATTATCAATTTTGATAATTTTATGGATAAGCTGCAGGAAATTGTACGAACCCTTAAGGAGTCTAAAGCAGATCTTGGGGTGAGTGGAGACAATCTTGCCGCCGGAACTCAGGATACTGCAAGCTCTATTACAGAAATCATTGCAAATATCGACTCTATTCATGCTCAAATCAATAATCAGGGACGAAGCGTTGAAGAGACAAATAATTCCGTTCAGCATATTTCCAGCGCAATTACAGACCTTGATTCTTTGATTGAAGATCAGTCTTCAAGCGTAACTCAGGCTTCTGCTGCGGTAGAAGAGATGATTGGAAATATTAATTCTGTAAATAAATCTGTAGAAAAGATGTCGGCTTCGTTTAAGTCTCTCGAAGACAATGCAGAAATCGGCTTCTCAAAGCAGGAAGATGTAAACGAAAAGATTCGTACGATTGAAGGTCAGTCGGAAATGCTTCAGGAAGCAAATACTGCAATTTCCGCTATTGCAGAGCAGACAAACCTCCTTGCTATGAATGCGGCAATCGAAGCGGCTCATGCCGGTGAATCTGGAAAGGGCTTTGCTGTTGTTGCTGATGAAATTCGTAAGCTTTCCGAAACCTCTTCTGAACAGTCTAAGAAGATTGGTGAACAGCTTGGAAAGATTATGGCTTCTATTGTTGATGTTGTAGGTTCTTCTAACGAGGCAAGTACGGCTCTTAATGAAGTGTCTAACCGTATTAAGGAAACCGATGAGCTTGTTATTCAGATTCATTCGGCAATGGAAGAACAGAATGAAGGTTCTAAACAGATTATGGAAGCTCTCCGTCATCTGAACTCTTCTACAAGTGAAGTTAGAAATTCTTCAAAGGATATGTCTGAGCGAAATACTCAGATTGTCCACGATATGACAATTCTTTCCGAAACTACCGGAATGATGAACACCAGTATGGAAGAAATGGCCGTTGGTGCTCGCAAGATTAATGAAACCGGCGTGACCCTCAACGATATTTCTGACCAGGTAAAGGATGCAATCGGAAAGATTGGTTCACAGGTAGACCTGTTTAAAGTGTAAAAATGTCTTTGACAGCGGCCATATACTTGTTGCCGCGGTCAAACTCATTACTAAACATACCAAAGCTTGTAGCGCCAGGGGAGAAGACAAAAACTTCTTCGCTGGCGTTATCATTTAACAGGTTCTTTTTTGCGCTATTCAAAAGCTCTTCGAGTGAGTTATATGGTCCGTAATATTTTACCGAGTTTTCATTAAGCGCCGGCACCAGTTTGTCGGTTGCAGTTCCCGCAAGCAGATAAAGGTCTTTTACAGGAATTACACCGTTAGCAGTATCAGGCTTTGTAAGAGTTTCAATAAGCGGGGTAAGCTCAAGTCCTTTATCTGTTCCGCCAGTCATAAGAATAACCGGCTTTCCAAAGGCCTGGCTTGCCGCAGCTGCCGCTTCCGGTACAGTTGCGCAGGAATCATTGTAAAATTTTATTGTGCCAGTTGTGCCGTCGGCATTCTGCTTTTTCCAGCTGTGGAAATACTGAAGGCGGTGGTCTATGCCAGGCCAGCGCTGAAGAATCTCTTTAATGCGTTCATCAGGTACTCCCATAAGGTGCATTACAAGAGCTGCGTTCTGCGCATTAGTTTTCATGTGAACACCAGGAACTAAAAGGTCTCCAAGCTCGAGCTTCCAGCTGGCTTTTTCGCCATAACGCAGAACAGTTGCCTTTGTTTCAGCAGCAAAACGGTCACCCCAGTCATCAGAATCAAAAATAGAATAGTCGCCCTTTGTCTGATCTGCATAAATCAGGCGTTTGTCTGCAACATAAGATTCCATATCACCATACCAGTTCTGATGGTCTGGAACAATTTTTGTAATGATTGAAATGTGAGGTCGCAGTACTCCGCGGCCGCGAAGGTCTGCAAGCTGCCAGCTAGAAAATTCAATTACAACCGGAGTATCGCCGTTTACTTCGTCAAAGAAGGTGAGCGGGCTCACGGTAATGTTTCCACCAAGGAAGGTTGTGTAGCCGGCTTCAGACAGTCCGTAATAAATTGCACTTACTGTAGAAGATTTTCCCTTACTTCCGGTAACAGCGATTATAGGGCAGTTAGTAAAGCGCAGAAAAATACTTAGGTCAGATTCAATGGCGCGGGCTGCCGCAAGGAATTTGTTGCCTTCGAATTTTACGCCCGGGTTTTTAATTACGCAGTCAGCGTTTTCAAAATCTTCTATTTTGTGTTCGCCAAGACGATAGGTGAGGCGACTGTGGTCAAGGCTGGTGTCAGAGTTCAGTTTATCAACAGTTGCCTTAAGCTGCTCTTCTGTTTTCATGTCAGTTACGGTTACATAGGCACCTTTTTTCAGAAAGAAACGTACAGCCGCTTCTCCGCCGCCGTTAAGACCAAGGCCCATTATGGTAACCTTTTTACCTTTGATATCTTCAACTGATTTGAATGCGCACTGGCGCGGATAAACATGTGGTGTCATATGAACTCCTGAAAACCCTGTAACGGGTAAAAAAAAGCCTCCCTGTTTCCAAGGAGGCTTTCCTGCCGGGAACCGGGGTCGAACCGGCACGCTGATTGCTCAGCACAGGATTTTAAGTCCTGGGCGTCTACCAGTTCCGCCATCCCGGCAAGTGTTTTTATAATATAGGAAAAAATGGATATTTTCAAGACGGGTGGTTTTTATTATACTCTAGCTATGATTAAACAATATCTTTGGATTATTCTTCTTTCAATGGTACCGCTGATTGAGCTTCGCGGTGCTATTCCTGTTTCTCAGGCAATGCAGCTGCCTGTTATCCCATCATTTATTGTATGTATTATTGCAAATATGATTCCGGTTCCATTTATATATCTTTTTGCGCGAAAGGTTCTGGAGTGGGGACAGGATAAAAAATATATCGGTAAAATCTTTACCTTCTGTCTTGTAAAGGGGCAGGCTGCCGGTGAAAAAATGCAGTCTAAGGCTGGTCGCGGACTTTTTATTGCACTGTTTCTTTTTGTAGGTATTCCATTGCCGGGAACAGGTGCCTGGACAGGAACTCTTGCAGCGAGTCTTCTTGATATGAAATTCCGTGATACAGTAATTGCGGTTACGCTTGGAGTTTTGCTTGCCGGTCTTATTATGATGGCTGGAAGTCTCGGACTCTTTTCTGCTTTATTTGCATCGGTAGGAAAATAATATGTATATTTTAGTAATGAAGCAGCTGATCACAATGTTTTTGATTGCGCTGGCTGGTTTTATTTTCGCAAAGGTCTTTAAGGTAGAAGAATCTCAGCAGAAGTTTGTAAGTAAGCTTCTTTTGTATTTAATCAATCCGTTCATGGTTGTAAAATCCTTCAATCTGGAATTTGATGCAGATAAGCTTGTACAGCTCGGTTTTGTTTTTATAGTTGCAGTTGTTATTCATGCAGTTATGATTCTCATTGGCTTCTTTTCAAGTAAGGAGCAGGTAGACCGTCTTGCAGTATGCTTTACAAACTGCGGCTTTATCGGTATTCCGCTGATTCGTGGTGTTTTTGGAGATGAAGGCGTTTTCTATCTGATGGGCTATCTTGTAGTTTTTAATATTACAATCTGGACCTATGGCTACTATATTATGAGCGGTTCCATCAATCTGAAAAAAATAATTACAAATCCAAATATTATTGCTGTTGTCATTGGCATTGCAATTTTCTGCAGCCCATGGACTCTGCCGGAATTTGTAGCACGCCCTGTTACAATGATTGGTGATACAAATACTGCTGTAAGTATGCTTTTGATTGGTATTCTTCTTGCAAACTTTAAGCCTGCAGACGGAAAACTTTATGCGCTTAAGATTGCAAAGGTGAGCCTTTTCCGCCATGTAATTTGTGCAGTTGTAAATATTGGTATTCTTTATGTCGTATGGAAGCTCTTTCCGAACGTACCGGATTGCCGTATTCTGCTCTTTGTTGCTTTAATCTGTTCAATGTGCCCTGCAGCAACAACAATTCCGGGGTTTGCGGTTTTGTTTAACCGCGACGAAACTTATGCAAGTCTCATAATTTCGTTTACCAGCGTTTTATGTATGCTGTTTTTACCAAGCTTTGTTGCACTTGCAGAGCTGATTATTAAGTAAGCCTAATTTACTTCTACAGTTTTAATGTGGGCGCCAAGCTTCTGCAGCTGGCCCACAAGGTCTTCGTAACCGCGTTCAATCTGATATACGTTACTGATGCGGCTTTCGCCGTGAGCACACATTGCGGCAATAACCATTGCCATGCCCGCACGGATATCAGGTGAAACAAGGTGATCGCCGTGAAGCATGCTAGGTCCGCATACAACTGCACGGTGAGGGTCGCAAAGAGTAATTTTTGCACCCATTGAAATCAGTTTATCTACAAAGAACATTCGGCTTTCGAACATTTTCTCAAAAATCAAAACAGTTCCGTTAACCTGAGTTGCAGTTACGGTCATGATTGAAGTAAGGTCGGCAGGGAATCCTGGCCAAGGCATATCGTCGATTTTTGGAATTGCGTTTCCAAGGTCGTCGTTTACCTTAAGCTCTTGAGTGTTAGGAACAGTTAACTCGTCGCCGTTTATGCTCCAGCTGATTCCAAGCTTTGCAAAGCTGTATTTAAGCGGGCGCATTTCTTCGGCGCGTACACCTTTGATTGTGATCTTTCCTTTTGTGGCGGCCGCCATACCAATGTATGAGCCGATTTCAATATAATCAGGTCCAATAGTAAATTCACAGCCATGAAGCTTTTTAACTCCAGTGATGTGAAGAATATTACTTCCTATTCCGCTGATTTTAGCACCCATTGCAACGAGCATCTTACAAATGTCCTGAACATGAGGTTCGCTCGCACAGTTCTGTAAAACAGTTTCACCCTCAGAAAGGGCAGCGGCCATAACGGCATTTTCTGTTGCAGTAACTGATGCTTCGTCAAGGAAGATGTCTGCGCCAACAAGCTTAGTCGCAGAAAACTCGAAGCGTCCGTTTACATGAATGTTTGCACCAAGAGCCTTAAGTGCAAGGAAGTGAGTGTCTACACGACGGCGGCCAATAACGTCACCACCAGGTGGAGTCATTTCACATTTTCCCTTGCTTGCAAGAAGAGGTCCTGCAAAAACAATTGAACCGCGGACCTTTTTTGTGAGGTCGCTCGGAAGCTCTGTTGTTTTTATTTTATCGCACTGAATTTTCCAGTTGTGTTTACTAAGTTTTTCAACCTTTGCACCAAGAGATTTTAAGATTTCAAACATTACGTTTGTATCCTGAATCTC
>CAMJNC010000100.1 GCA_946407195.1 uncultured Treponema sp.
TTAAAAAATCTCTGAGCCGCCTTTGTATCAAAAGATTTATTTGTTCCGAATATCTGAATCATAGCTGGAATAATAACATATTTTCTTATACTCCGCCACAAGCCGTTCCATGCTCCAGGTGGCGTTGGCTGGACTTGTGCTCGGAAGACATTCGCAGGTTATACCGAAGCGTTCTTCGTATTGTGCTGCGCAAAATCTTTTCCACAAATTAAAAGAAGTTTTTCCGGTGCAAAAGACATGGCGTATTTTGGATTTCTCGAACAGCTGAGCAAAGTCATTTGGCTTTGCATTTTTTATACTGGAATCTGCAGCGCCATGAATGTCGCAGGAAGCAAGGACATCCCAAAGAGCAAGCTTATGGCAAAGCAAAAACCCGCGGCGCTCGGTAATGGCCGCTTCCTTATCTTCTGCGTTATTTGGAAACTTCAAAGTTTCTCCAAACACCTCCGGCACAACCTTCCAGAACCTGTTCTGCGGATGCATGTAGAAAAAGCCGGCTTTACGGCTTGCAGGGGAAGGCATAGTTCCAAGTAAAAGAACGCGGCTTTCTTCATTCCACACCGGCTCTATTTCATGCAAAATTGTTTCCCTGAAGTTTTCTTTTTTATCCGACATATTCTGCAACAATACTCTTTACCGGGCCAAGATAGCTTGGACCAAAAAGATTCAAATGATTCAAAAGCTGATAGAGATTGTAGAGGTCGCGGCGATTTTCATAGCCTGACTGCAGTGGATTGGCTTCACGATAAGCTTCGTAAAACTCCTGCGGAAAACCGCCAAACAATTCTGTCATCGCAAGATCTGCCTCAGCGTGACCAACATAACAGGCCGGATCAATCAGCATTGCATTTTCATCCGGACCGCACATTACATTACCGCTCCAGAGGTCTCCATGCAAAAGACTTGGTTTTTCCGGCTCAACCAGAAACTCTTCCAGATGATCCAGAAGCTTTGTAATTTGCGTACGATCAGTTTCATCAAAATATGAATCAGCTGCTTTAAACTGTGGTGCAAGTCTGTTATCCCGGAAAAATGAAATCCAGCTGTCACAAGGTGTATTAATCTGCGGACGTGCACCAATAAAGTTATCCTGAAAAAATCCAAACTTTCCATTATTATCAAAATATACAGAAGTGTCTGCCTTGTGCATGGCAGCAAGATTTTGTGCAAATGTCTGCCAGTAATTTTTCTGCTGCTTTCCACCTTTAATAAATTTCAGTAAAAGAAAACTATACCCTACATCTTCACCAGTATCAGTTCCAGTACACAAAATATCAGGAGTTCCGATAGCACCGGTTTTTTCAATTGCAGTAAGACCTGCTGCCTCTGCTGTAAAAAAAGCTGCATTCTGTTTTGCATTGGCTTTCATAAATATATGTTTACCGTTGGTAAGGGTAAGCCCATAAGCCTTATTGATATCTCCTCCAGAAAGCCTGTCTGTTTCAGCAATTGCAACTGAATTACCAAAGAGTGAAACCAGTGCTTCAGCGAGAGAATTATAATTTGGTGGAAGTTTAATATTCATAAAACTATGATAGACAGAAAATGAAGTGATGTCGAGAGCCTCAAAATATGACATTGCGGTGTCATATTTTCAGATGTATAATTTACTCATGCAAATCGATCAGCTTTTTGAATTTGTATATATTCTCATAGACAAAAAACAATCAACTGCCGGCGAAATGGCAAAACGCTTTGGAGTTTCCACAAGAACCATTTACCGCTGGATAGATGCGCTTTCTGTTTCAGGAGTTCCTGTGTACTCTCTAAAGGGTCGCGGCGGTGGTATTGCTATTTCAGAAAAATATGCTCTCGATAAAAGAATTCTTTCGGAAGAAGAACGGCTTGCCATTGTTTCTAGTGTAAAAGCATTTAACAAGCTTTCTGGTAATCCGGCATCTGCAGTTAATGCAAATATAAAAGCCGCCGAAAAAATTTCTGGTCTTGTTGCCTCAGATACAGACTGGCTCGAAGTTGATTTTTCTCCCTGGAGCGCCGAAGGCAGCGAAGTTCAAAGGCTGTTCGGAACTTTACGCGACTGCATACTCAAAAAGCGTCAGGTATCCTTTGACTATTTCAGCGGTACCGGAAAAACCGAACACCGCATTGTTCATCCCTGGAAGCTGATTTACAAAGGTCAGGCCTGGTATCTTCAGAGCTGGTGTACTACACGACAGGCCGAAAGATTTTTTAAGCTCACAAGAATGCGAAATGTTTCTATGACTGGACGCAGTGCAACCATAACAAAGCTTTCTGTCTCACAAGACGAATCAAGCTCTGAAGATTCTAAATATCAGCCTTCACTGGTTACAATAAAAGCCAGAGTTACAAACAATAAAATCTCATATCTGCTGGACACCTTTATCTGTTCTGAAGTAGTTCCAAACAAAGATGGAAGCATTACTGCAAGCTTCTCCGTTCCAGATGAACCATGGCTTACAGACATGCTTCTTAGCTTTGGACCAGATTTAAAAATTCTTTCACCAAAATCAGTTCGTGAAAAAATCCTGAATCTGGCCAACAGTGTATTGAACGTATACAAGTAGTTTTATTTACATAACTCAATTGCTCTGAGCATCTGCAAATCCTGATCAACTGATGGATTCAATATCAGGTTTTCTGCAGATGGAACTATACCTTTTCCTTCAGGAGTATTTCCATCTGGATCTGTAACCTTCTGAACCGAAACCGAATACTTCCATCCGTTTACAAGACAACGTTCCAGAGCAAGAGAGAAAACTCCACAAGTATGATTTCCAACCTGAATAACATGAGGCTGAGATTTCATTGCCATTGAAAATTCTTCACCTGCACTCATGGTCTGCGCATTGGTTAATAAGATTACAGGCTTTGTATATTGCCAGCTTCCATTCTTTTTAATTTCAAGCTCAACACCAGATCCAAAATCATTTTTCCCTGTTCCATCTTTAGTTCGGGAAATTGCATATACTTTATTCTCTGAACAAAAACGACCAGAAATACGGGTTACGTTTCCTGTCAGACCGCCACGATTTCCACGTACATCAAGAATCATGTAGCGGGTATCCTTTAATTCTTCCAAAGCAATATCTATATCGCCAGCCCAATCCTGCTTTTGATTAATACCAGTCTGTCCGCTTGAAAAGGCAGCAACATGAATATATCCAATTTCATTATCAGTTTTTAAAGTTCCATAAGTTATGATATTGTTTCCACACTTTTTTGGATTTTCAATATATTGATTGCAGACTTCTGTAAGCGAAAAATTATCAGGCGTAACATTGTCTTCACCAGCATTCAAACTTCCAAACGGAGTTTTTACATAGACATGAGAATCCTTTAACGGATACAAAAGATTTTTGAGAACTTCAAAAAACTCCTTGTCTGTCATATCATTCGAAATCTGAGGCTTGCATTTCTGATATTGCTCATTCCAATCTACACCTCGAACTTCAAATAGCGCATATGTTTCATTGTAATCCTTCCATAAAGACTCAAACATATCTTCATAAGTTAGCGATGTAGTTTCTCCATAAAAGAAAGTACAGCTCTGCAATGGAATTATCGAAATCAGCAAAAAAACAAAAATATTTATAAGCTTAAATTTTTTCATTTTCATTCTCCTTAAAAATTAATTGATATCATAGTTTTGAAAGTTCCATCCAGATAATATAAAGGTCGTTCTTTTGGAACAGCAATTCGCGAATATTCAAAACTTAAACCAAGTCCTGTTGAAAAGTTTTTTGCAGCACGCAGCTTATAATCAAACTCCAGAAAAATACTCTGATAATTATGAAGGCTCAAAAAATTTCCAAGCGTAAGTATTTTCATAAAATTTTCTTCTGCATATTTCATAAGCTGTGCATCGCATCCCGCATAAGGGGGACGGACTCCGTAGCCAAACAGAGGCATAGAACTTGTCACCATAAAAGAGTTTCTTTCATCCAGCTTGTAATTAAACGTTGTTGACGGTCCTATCGAAATGATTCCTGTTATAGACGGATAGTTTTCAAATTGGAGATAAGCGTTGGTGGAAAAATTACCACCCACATATAAATTATATTTTTCATTTTTTAGAACATTGTATCCGGCATCATACTGTAATCGGATTCTATGAAAAGCAAGTTCGCTTTGAAAGCCCTGAAAATAAGTTTCTCCAGAAATCGGATCAAAATTCTTATATACAACGGCCGTTTCTGTCATAGCTGATTTAGGATGAGAGAAAAAATAATCAGCTGTAATATGGTGAAGCCAATTTGTAGAAAAGATTTTTGAATCCAGCTGGAACCTTGGAGAAATAATTGTCTGCGATATATTTGAAAAGGTTGTTTCCTTATAGCAGCCTAAAGTCCAGTTTAATGATAGTGAAAGTTCAACCTGAGTTTTCTTTTCATCTGCAAAAATTGAAGAGGATAATATTATCAGTCCAATAATTAAAGCAGATATTTTTTTGATTTTCATTTATAACCTCCAGAATAAGTTACTGCCATAACATTACTATCTGGAGATTGATAAATATATTGGGGTCTGTACTGAATTTTTATAAGATACAAAAATCAGGGTAAACCCTTAGTCGTTTTGTAAGCGTGAAAAAAGTTCCAGTCGATTTTTTACACCGACTTTTCTGTAAATATTTGCAAGATGTGTTTCAATTGTTTTTTCGCTTACAAAAAGAGTTTCCGCAAGCTCTTTATTTGATTTACCATGTAAGAGTGCAACAATAATTTCCTGCTCTCTTTTTGTAATTCCAAAATCTTTTATGAATTCTTCTTTAAGTGTTTTTTCTGTTTTCGAAATTGGAGAAGAAAAATAGAAGCGATAAAAAATATGATAAATCAAAAGCGATATTGTAATCATAAAAATAAATGGTGCGCTGTGAAGAACAAAAGAAAGAACAAGATTTAAGGCTGCAAGAAAAAGAATAATCCACTTTTCTTTTCTGAAAACCCCAGTATCGATTCGTTTATAAAAGATTATGCTGATAATTATTGAAAAACCAGTTGGAATCCAAATACCGGCTAAGTTTAAAACAAAAGCTGGATTTTGTATTTTATCTAAGAAAATCAGAACAAATGAAAATAAAAAAACAAGTATTGAATAACAAACAAGAATTTTTCTTACACTAGCAGAACCGCTTATTTGTAACAAATCAAAAGTAAAGCTCAATATTCCAAAAGAAAAAAACAGTGAAAGAAAAGCACCAAATACACAGATAGGAATTCGTTCCGTAAGCGGATTATGAATTAACGCATAAAGATTATTTGTGCTCAACATAAAGAATGAAAAAAGAATTAAAAGCACATGTAGAAAAAAATCTTTTTTATATCTGAGAAAAAATAAAAGAGAAATTAAAACAGCAGAAAAAGAAAATATACAGGCTGAAAAAAGAATTATTTCTTCCAAAAACAAACTCCTTTATAAATATTATAACATATCAGGTGCAGAAAAAAAATATTTTAAATATGACATTCTGTTGTCATATTTAAAGTCATATAATGAAAGCATGATAAACGCAAATAGCTGCCCATTAATAATGAATCTCAACAAGGTACACACTACTCCTATGGGAGTAGAGCGTATCAGAAAGAATCTTTCTCTTGATAAAAGTATTTTTGATGTAGTTGATTATTGCAAACAAAAAATTGCTTTGGATAATTGTTCAATTTCTCGTGAAGGCAAAAACTGGCATTGCAAGATTGATGGTATTTGCATAACTGTAAATGCATACAGCTATACAATAATAACGGCACACCCAGTTATTTCTACAGGCTTACCCACCGTTAGCACAACTCGCCCCGACTTCAGGAAAATTAAATCCTTCGAAGAATTTTCAAAATATTACTGGTACCGTGAGGAGCTACAGAAAATCTGTAAATCTCTGAATATCGACGCATCCGGCATGAAGGCTGAGCTCAATCACAACATAGAACAGTACTTCAAGGGAACTCTCATTGCTCCAAAGAAAGCTGTGCCCACCATACCACGTTCTTCTACTAACCAAAACTATCAGTCGTTAGTTCTCACTCCACAAACAAACCTTATTGAATGTGGTTTTTGTTTTAATCAACGTTTCCGCGATTTTTTCTCTGAACAAACCGGAATCACAAATTTCAAATTT
Organism: uncultured Treponema sp.; assembly: GCA_946407195.1. Lineage (GTDB taxonomy): Bacteria > Spirochaetota > Spirochaetia > Treponematales > Treponemataceae > Treponema_D. The sequence goes on from CAMJNC010000100.1 coordinate 6,098, forward strand.
AATGTCGATATGGTCGCCACTGTTCGTAAGGTCAAAGAAACAAATGACTGCACCTTCACTCTCGGCGATCTTCTCGACATTTTCTACGGCAAAAAAACTTACGCCAAATACGACAAAGTCTCTCTCCAATGGAATAAATTTGTTCAGGACTTCTGTGCTGATCCAGCAACAGAAGCTTTCCCAGACAAACTAAAAACAGCTTCAATTCTCTGGAAAGAAGTTCGAAACTCTACCAGACCAAAAATATACACCACAACCCTGCTTAAGGAATTCCGTAGTATAATTAATAAGGAGATTCAAAATGCCAAGACCAAAAACTAAAGACGACCTGCTTACTGCAGCCAAAGAAAATTATGACAAGCTTATCAAATTGATTGATGGAATGACCGAAAAGGAACTCTCAACTCCATTCGATTTTTCAGGTGAGCCCAGCAAAAAAGAAGCTCACTGGAGCCGCGATAAAAATGTTCGCGATGTATTAATTCATCTTTATGAATGGCATCAGCTCATGCTCAAGTTCCCGAAAAACAACAAAGACACCACCGACAAAAAATCAGCTATCGCCTTCCTGCCTTCAGAATATTCCTGGAAAACCTACGGAGCAATGAATGTAATGTTCTGGAATAATCATCAGAAAACAAGTCTGGAAGAAGCAAAGAAGCTGCTCGCCAAAAGCCATGCAGAAGTGATAAAGCTCATAGAAAGCTATTCAAATGATGAACTCTTCATGCCAAAGCATTTTGCCTGGACGGGTAATGCAGCTCTTGGTGACTATTGTGTAAGCACAACCTCAAGCCACTATGACTGGGCAATAAAGAAAATTAAAGCCCATATTAAGAATTGTAAATTGCAAGATTAATCTGTTCTTCATTTGAGGCTTAACATTGTTTCATACAAGCCTGGAATTAAAGATGTAGCAAGAATCATTGAAGTTGTTGCTACATCCAGGATTGCATGACCAATCATAATTGGAAGAGGATTTCTTTTTTTATAAAAATTCCAGCACAATACAATTGTCAGTGGCAGGAAAGAAAGAAATCTATAAAGAATATATTTGCCGTCAAATAAGGTAGGAATAAAACTGTGCTGTAATGCGAAGAAAAATGCAGGTATAAAAATTGCAGCGTACTTATTCTTTATCTGATTTACACCACAACCTAAATACACGCCTTCTTCTGCAAATGCAGTACTTACCGGCAGAATCAAAAAATTTGCAATGGCAAGAACAGCTGGAACAGGCGCAACCATAGCAGGAGGTGAATATGGAATAACTCCATAACATATAAAACCTGCAAGGTACATACCAGCCATTCCAACAAATATAATCAAAAGTGTAATAAGAATAACTTCTTTTACCTTTGTATTTCCCTTCTGATAATTAATCAGCTGACCAAAGTTTGACTCATTCTTTTTTACTGCAAATATCAGAAATAATACCATCAGTATATTTACTATGCTTGCAGCAATGGACCACCAGTTACTGATTTCACTTAATTCTTTTTTTGTAATGGCAGAACCAATTATAAAAGTTAAAAAAAAGATAAGGCTTCTAAAAGGCATTAACAAGGTAAAGAAATAATTCTTATTCATTTTTTACCTTCGAATTAGAACGACAACAACTCCATAGGAATTGTTGTATCTCCATTAATATTTACCTTAAGCTTATCAAATTTTGGTACACTTTTTCCATTATAATTATTCATTGCAATAGGTTCTTTAGGTATTCCAAAAAAGCCTTCATCAAGTGCGCCGCTATCATTTACATCATGACAGATACAGAAAAGATATTCTCCATCTGGAATTTCTACATCAAAAACTGTTGTTCCCGCTGTTGGAGTTACCTTCAATTCACGGCAAGCACTCTTCCTGCTGAAGTTTTTTGCAGAATCATAAACACTTACAAGAATCTTACCTTCAACGGAACCTACATTAGCCAGCTCCACTTTTACCTTATTCTGTTTTGTTTCAGCGAAAAGTGGCGAAATACAAAGTACTGCAGCAGCGCAGAAAATTGATTTGATTAAAAACTGTTTTTTCATTTTTACCCTCTTTTAAAATATTTTTATACAGAAAGTGTGTATATATTTTTAACACGCTGGAATTTCAAATTTGCTACTTAATGAAAATAAATATGACACACACTTGTCATATTTTCATGCTATAATAAATCCATGCACTTCATTAATGCAAAATCAATCCTTACTCCTCACAGTATGAATATCTATCGTGGTTGTTCCCACGGTTGCATCTATTGTGATTCACGAAGTAAATGTTATCAGTTCACTCATGACTTTGAAGACATAGAAGTAAAACAAAACGCATCCGAACTTCTCGAAGCCGCTCTCAAAAAAAAGCGAAAGCGCTGCATGATAGGTACCGGCTCTATGTGCGATCCTTACATCCCTTTAGAAAAAGAACTCCAGCTTACACGCCGCTGCCTCGAAATCATAGACCATTATAATTTTGGTGCAACACTTATTACTAAGTCAGATCTTGTACTTCGCGACTTCGACATTCTTACTCACATAAATCAAAAAACAAAGGCTGTAGTTCAAATGACACTCACCACCGCAGACGACACTCTCTGTAAAAAAATTGAACCCAATGTCTGTCCAACAAGCCG
>CAMJNC010000101.1 GCA_946407195.1 uncultured Treponema sp.
CGTTTCTATCAGGGAACGTGCATAAAATATTCTAAAGGAGTAAGAAAATGAAAACGACACAGGATTATCCTACAATCAATGAGCGTCCGCCTGAGGGTAGAAAAGACGACGGTACATCCTTCAGAGTATTAGTTGTAGATGACTCAATGTTCGTAGCAAAGCAGCTCGGACAGATCCTTTCCAGCGAAGGATATGAGATTGTTGCAACTGCCGCTGATGGAAAAGAAGGTGTAGACAAGTATAAGGAACTCTGCCCTAATGTAGACCTTGTAACTATGGATATTACAATGCCTAAGATGGATGGTATTACAGCTCTTGAACAGATTATGGCTTTTGATAAGAATGCAAAGGTTGTAATGGTTTCTGCTCTTGGTAAAGAGGAACTTGTAAAGAAGTCTCTTATGACAGGTGCAAAGAGCTATATTATTAAGCCTCTTGACCGCAAGAAGGTTCTTGAGCGCATTGCTAAGGTTCTTCAGTAGCCTGCAATAAAAAAGCGACGGTTTGTTTCCGTCGCTTTTTTATTTAATATTTATACCTTATAAAACGAAATCTTCCTTTATCCTGAAATATAAGGAAGGTGCATTCTTTGTCTGCACGAATTATACTCTTTAATCTGGAAAGCAGAACCTTTAAGGATTTTTCAGATATTATTTTTTCATCTCTCTTATATAAATCCAGTATCCGCCGAATTGAAAGGGAACAGTCTTTATTCTTCTGTAATAATGAAAGCAGATAGAATAGATTGTTAGGAAGTTTATTTCTTTCCCGAAATGAAGTTATGCAGTCATCAGCCTTGTCTTTTAAATACTGTAAGGTGTATTTGTCTTTTATCATTGTAACGGGAACCGGCTGTGGGGGCTGTAATAATGAAATATATGGAGAAAATTCTTCAGAAATAATCAGCTCTTCGAGCTTTGTAAAGGTTTCGTCGAATATGCTGTAATCGCGTGGTGGATACGAGGGCATCACTAATTCCAGAATACTTTTCCAGTGAGCAACCCGTGTGCTTCTTGTAATGCACGGGTCGTTATAAAAAATTACCGGAATTGGTCTGTTAATTTCTCTTAAATAGCTGTAAATATTAAAAATATCATGATTATAAGTAAGATAATCAAGAATCAGAAGATCAGGGCCTTCCTTCATTGTTTTTATAAGAGAAGATAAATCTTCAGGAGTTTCGAATGGAATACAATGGTTACCTTTAAATGAAAGGTGGTCTGAAATTATTTGACTTATTTCCCTTTGAGTAGAATAAATAAATATTTTCATGCAAAAGGTTTATATTGCTTTATTTGTCCATTCAATTGCCATCTGACGCAATTCTGCAGAAGAGGCACAATGAAGTTTTCCTTTTATGTTTTCTTTGTGTGTATCAATTGTCTTGATGCTCAGGTTTAATCTCTTGGCAATTTCTACGGTACCAAGACCTTTTCCTACAAGAGTAAAAATTTGAAGCTGGCGGTCTGAAAGTGCACTGATTAAATCTGAAAGCTCACCTGAATCCGGGCGACCCTGAGAAAGCTCCTTAATACGGTTCTTTTCATTTTCGCTCAAATAGATTTCGCCGCTGGTTACAGTTTTAATGGCATTAATAACCTGAGATTCAGCTTCTTCTTTCATGATGTAGCCTTTAGCACCTGCTTTAATTGCACGTTCTGCATAAAAGCGTTCGTCATGCATTGAAAGAACCAGAATCTTTGTCTGAGGATGAATTACAATGATGTCTTTAATAAGCTCAAGACCGTCTTCCTGTCCCAGGTTTAAGTCTACAATGGCAAGATCTGGAGTGGTGCTGTCAAGAAGAGATAAAGCCTCGTTTCTGTCTTTTGCCAAACCAATAACTTTGTAATCCTTTTGTGTCTCGATAAGCTGTGAAAGCCCGCGACTAAAAAGAGGATGATCATCAATAATAATTACATTACAACTCATAATTATATAATATCATATTTTTTAAAATAAATGTATAATAAAAATCTATGAGAATTGGAGTTGTTTTAAATATTCTTGACGAAGAGTATCAGATTTCTGTTTACAAGGGAATTGAACAGAAGGCCAAGAGCTTTGGAATTGAACTGGTTTGTTTTCAGCAGGAAAATTCAAAAATAACAGAAGACGAACCTGTTTCCTGTTTTCCGCGAAAAGAATATTTTGACCTTGATGGAATTATTCTTGTTACTTCGGTTATTACCGGAAATGCTGATTTTACAACTAAGGAAGATGTAGAACGCATCTGGGGAAAAATTCCGGTTGTTTCAGTAGGTCAGAAAATTGAAGGTATTCCTTCTGTTTTAATTGAAACTGAAGATTCTATGAAGCAGCTCGTTGAACACCTGATTCTCACTCACAAATACAGAAAGTTTCTTTTTATCAGCGGTGCAGAAGATCACCCGGATGCAGAAGAACGAGAACAGATTTTTACCAAAACTATGGAAGCCTATAAGCCATGGTTTTCTGATTTGCAATATAAGCTCAAACGAGGTTACTTTACAGAGGTTGCCGCTATTCGTGCCATGGGCGAGTACATGGAAGAAGAAAGTAAATTTCCAGATGTAGTTGTCTGTGCAAACGATAACATGGCAATTGGTGTTTATAAGTATTTTAAGATTCATTGTAATAAGCCGGGCTTTAAGGAATGTGCCGTAACAGGCTTTGATGATATTCCGCAGGCACGCTTTGAAATTCCTTCTCTTACGACAGTTCATCAGCCGTTGAATGAAATTGGCTGTAAATCTCTTGAGCTTATGAAAGAGGTGCTTGAAGGAAAAAATGTGCCTCAGGAAGTGTTTATTGAATCTCGTGTTGTATACAGAAAGTCCTGTGGCTGTAAGGGAAGTAAGGATGATTTTGCAACAGACGAAGATCAGTTCCGTGCAATGCAGGCAAATTATGTACAGTCAGAAACCCTGCTTAGAATGGTAAGCCATATTGGTCAGGACTTGAACTACGGCGAAACCTTTGGAGCTCTTAAATATGTTGTAAGACAGAACCTTAATGAGCTTGGAATGGATAACTTTGCAATTCTTCGTTTTTCGAATGGTAACCTGGATAACAGCCATTTTAAGGGAATGCCGGTAGATCCGCTTTTTGTACGTCGCAGCGGCAACGAATGCTATGAATTTGATCGTGAAATGAAAATGCCGTTAGGTCATTTTTACCGCAGATTTTATGATATAGATCCGCAGACCAAGCCTTCTATGATTCTGAAATTCCTCATAGTTGGTAATGAAACAATTGGCTGTATTTTTTATGAGGCAGATGAAAACGTTCTTCCTTATCTTAGTTCCATTGCAATAAATCTTGCGCATGGCTTGAACCGAATGACAATGGCAGAGGAACGCCGTAAGCATTCTGAGTTTCTGGAGCGCGAGGTAAACGAACGGACAAAAGAACTGGTAGAAGCCAATAACCGCCGTATGGAGGTAGAGGCCGAAATATTAAAGATTAGTGAGCTGGAACGACAGCGCTTTAGTAACGATCTGCATGATGATATCTGCCAGCGCCTTGCGGGAATCTCCATGCTTTGCCGAAGCTACTCAAATCAGACAGAGCCTGTAGGAAAAAATCAGATGCTCGAGCTTGCCCAGCTGATTGGTGAAACCCTGCAGACTACAAGACAGTATGCTCATAACTCGTATCCGGTGGAGCTCGAAAGTCTTGGTATGAACCATAGCTTGAGTAACCTTTGCAATAGCTTTGCCGCTCAATCAGGGATAAAATGCAACTACGAATGGGGAGTTCCTAAGGGAGTTCACTTTGATAAAACGCAGAAGCTTAATATCTTTAGAATTATTCAGGAAGCACTTCATAATATTATGAAGCACTCAAAGGCTACGAATGTAGAAGTAAGTGTTAAAAATGAAGGTAAAAAAACTGTAATCAGAATTATTGATGACGGAGTAGGTTTTGTGAATAATACTGAGGATGCCGGAAAAGGTCTTGGGTTAAATTCCATGCAGTACAGGGCGAATCAGATTGGAGCAGGGTTTGTTATTAAACAGAATAAACCGAGTGGAACTTGTGTACAGCTTTCTATAAGCAACAAGTTATTAGAGGTCAGAAAAAATGAAAAATAAAATAAAGGATTTTCTTGAGCTGTATCTGGCGTTTGTCAAAATAGGTACCTTTACCTTTGGCGGCGGACTTGCCATGATGCCTATCATGCAGCGTGAGCTTATGGAAAAACGCGGCTGGGTAACCGAAGAAGAGCTTATTGATTATTTTGCCATAGGACAGAGCACTCCGGGAATTATCGCCGTAAATGTTGCAACTTTTGTAGGCTATAAAAGACTCGGCTGGTTTGGCGGAATTATAGGCACACTTGGAGTTGTAACTCCATCCTGGGTAATTATAATGCTGCTTGCAGGTGCCATAAGCTCGGTAGATAAGTATCCGCTGGCACAGAAGGCTCTGCATGGAATAAACGTAGCTGTTGCTGCTTTGCTTACAAGTGTAATTGTAAAATTTGCAAAAAAGACCATTAAAAACGTATGGAATGCCGTATTTATGCTGCTTGCCTTTGTGCTGATATACTTTTTCAAGGTACAGTCTGTGTGGATAATTATTGCTTCTCTTATAACTGGTAGTCTGCTTACGCTGTATAGACAGAAAGCTCGACGTACCGAGGTCTCGGACGAAACCGCCGCCGCTTCGAAGGAGGGTGAATAATGTCTCTCTTACAGCTTGCGTTTACGTTTTTTTATATAGGGCTCTTTACAATCGGCGGCGGCCAGGTGGCCATTACGCTTATGCAGCAGTCTCTGGTTTCTACCGGAGTAATTTCACAGGCACAGTTTTATAATATGGTAGCCATTTCGGAAAGTACGCCGGGGCCTATCGGAATCAATATGGCAACATACATTGGTTACGAGCTTTATGGAGTTCCAGGAGCCCTTATAGTGACTGGTGCTCAGGTACTTCCTTCTATCCTAATTATTCTGATTATTGCGCGCTTCTTAAAAAGCTTTAATGATAATCCTTATGTAAAAGGCTCTCTTGCGTTTCTGCGTCCGGTAACTACAGGCCTTATTCTTGTTCCGGTTATTCAGGTAATCATGTTTACCCTTATAAATCCACCGGAAACACTGTCAGTTCTTACAACAATAGAAGGCTTGAAAGCTTTCTTCAACTGGATTCCAATCGCTGCCTACGCAGTATTCTGCTTCCTGCTGTTTAAGGTAAAGCTTCATCCCATTGGAGTGATAATTCTTGGCGCCATATTTGGTATTGTTTTTTTGTAATACGCTGATATAATAAAGGGTATGAGTACACATATTAACGCTCCAGAAGGAGCAATTGCAGATAAAATTCTGCTTCCAGGTGACCCATTAAGGGCTAAATTTATTGCTGAGACTTTTCTTGAAAATCCGGTATGTTATAACGAAGTTCGTGGTATGTTCGGTTTTACCGGAACCTACAAGGGAGTAAAGGTTTCTGTTCAGGGAACCGGTATGGGACAGCCATCGCTTTCTATTTATGTTCACGAGCTTTTTGACTGCTATGGAGTTCAGAAGGCAATTCGCGTTGGAACCTGTGGCGCGGTAAGTGAAAATGTAGAGCTTCGCGATGTAATTCTTGCAAACGGAGCCTGTACAGACTCATCACTTCAGTCTCAGCGCTTTGGTCTTATGCATTATGCGCCTGTAGCTGATTTTGAACTATTAAACACTGCTTATAATAAATCTAAAGAGCTCGGCCTTAAAGCTGTAGTTGGACCTTGTGCTTCAAGCGACCGTTTTTATGATGATAATGAAAACTGGAAGCTCTGGAAGAAATATGGTGTAGTAGTAATTGAAATGGAAGCAGCTGAACTGTATACTTTAGCGGCTGAGTTTAAGAGAAAGGCTCTGGCAATTCTTACAGTAAGCGACCATATTGTAAAAGGTACCGCTACAACAGCAGAAGAGCGCCAGACAACCTTCAAGGACATGATGAAGCTTGCCCTTGAAACAATCATTACAGAATAACCGAGGTAATTAAATGAAACCAACATTATTAGTTCTCGCAGCCGGTATGGGCAGCCGTTATGGTGGAGTAAAACAGATAGATGGAGTAGGCCTTCATGACGAATGCCTTCTTGATTTTGCAACTTATGACGCAATGAAAAGCGGCTTTGGAAAGGTAGTATTCATTATCCGTAAGGATATTGAACAGGCTTTCCGCGAGCGTCTTTTTGACCGCATTGCACGTAACTTTGATGCTGAATATGTTTTCCAGCAGCACGAAAGTCTTTTGACAGAGCAGCAGCTTAAAGACAGTGAAGGCCGCGAAAAGCCATGGGGAACAACTCATGCTGTTTTGTGTGCAGAAAAAGCAATTAATACACCTTTTGCCGTAATCAATTCTGATGACTATTATGGCCGCCAGGCTTTTGAAGTGCTGGGTAAATATCTTTCTTCAATAGATAACGATTGTACAGAGCATGCAATGGTAGGCTACATCCTTGGTAATACAATGAGCCGTTCTGGTTCTGTAAGCCGCGGTGTTTGTACTGTAGCTGATGAAAAGCTTGTAAGCATCGTAGAAAATCTTAAGATTTATTACGGTGAAAATGATCAGGTAATCAGCGAAATGCCAGACGGCGAAAAGAAGCTCTTTACAGGTAAAGAATGGGTAAGTATGAACCTGTTCGGCTTTAGCCCTAAGGCATTCGAAGAGTTCCACGTTTACTGGGAAAACTTTATTGCAAATAATTCTAAGGCTCCAAAGGCAGAAGCACTTCTTCCAGTGGCAGCAAGCGATATTATTGCTCATGGTAAGGGAATCATTAAGTTCTTTAATTCTTCAGAAACCTGGTTTGGTATGACCTATCCGGAAGACCGCCAGCTTGTAAAAGACGAAATCGCAAAGAAGATTAAAGACGGCTATTATCCGGAACAGTTGTGGGCCCGCTAAGATGCTTAAACTAAATCCAATAAAATCAGACAAAATCTGGGGCTATGAGCTCTGGATTGCTTCTACTCATCCAAACGGCTGTCAGAAGGAATTTGAATCCTTCTGCGGCGGTGAATATCCTCTTCTTATTAAGGTAATTCAGGCAGATGAAACACTTTCCATTCAGGTACATCCGGATGATGACTGGGCAGTAAAGCTTGAAGGCGAGGGTAACCGTGGTAAAACTGAGTGCTGGTATGTTCTGGACGCTGCCCCTGATGCAAAGCTCGTATATGGAATAAAAGAGGGCTATTCAAACGAGGTGCTTGCAAAGGCAATTACAGAAAATAATCTTGAGCAGTATCTTGAGTTTGTAAACGTAAAGCCTGGCGACTTCATTTATATTCCAGCCGGCACCGTTCATGCAATCGGTGGTGGTTTAAGACTTATGGAAACCCAGCAGTCGTGCGATCTTACCTACAGACTTTATGACTGGGGGCGCGGACGCGAGGTTCATATAGAAAAAGGTCTTGCAGTAATAAAACGGGAGGAAATGCAGCCTGTAGCTCCATTCCCGGGTGAGTTTGACTGTAAGTATTTTTCTCTTGAGCGGATTGATGTAAAGGGCGGCTGGAGCATGTACTGTTCAGGTGATGCAGAAAATCCGGCTGATGTTCAGCTTTTGTATATTCTGAGTGAAGATAAGGCTGTAATCCGCGGCGCTGGAGAGCAGATTGGCAAAAAGATTCTTGCAGAAGAAATATATGCCGTAAAGCCTGGCGAAAAAATAACAGTGGAGGGCAGAGCAAGCATAATGCGCATCCGTGCGAAAAAGGTTGATTAAACCTGTGCTTAACTGTATTTTTGAAACATGTATTTTTTTATGATTTTACTTTTGCCTTTGATTCTCGCAGCCTGGTGCTTTTATAAGAAGGATGCACATCTTGTTCCTGCAATCTTTGTGGGGCTTGTTGCGGCTGTTCTTGTCTGCGGCTTCAGGGCATTCTTTTTGTATTCGCATAGAGTAATTCCGTTTTCTTTTGAAAATAATATGTGGTATCTGCTGCTTAGACAGACTCTGCTTCCTGTTGTTCTTCTTTACGGTCTGTTTTTCCTTATTTCAAAGGATACAATTTCCTATAAGGTAGAAGCGCTTTTTCCACTTTTACTTTCTTTTTATCTGCTATACCTTCCGTACACAATTCTTTCGGGAGCTGAGCATATCTTTACAACCTTCCCGTTATTTATAAAGCCTGTGCTTTTTACGGTTATGATTTTTTCACTTGGTCTTGGTGCCAAGCACATTGAAAAAACAATCCGGGGAAAAAGATATGTGTTTACCGCAATCTGGATAATCATTTCACTGGTAAGCATTGTAGTGCCTTCTGTGCTTGAGACAATGTATATTATGGATATGAGTTATCTTTTGATCCTTGGGCTAAGCGGTATTTACAGTGCAGCGCTGCCGGTGCTGTTTATTTTGAGCAGGCTGGGTGTGTTGACGGTAAAAGATAGAAATTAAAATTAAACAAAAAAAAGACTTCGTTTTACAACGAAGTCTTTTTTTGTTTAATTATGTCAAAGTGAGTCGGCTCGCCTCTGAACCGTTCTTTCGATGAACCTAAAGCAACCCTTGCGGCTTGCTTTTTAACGGTTCTTCGATTTTAGGTTAGTCTAATGCGTGGCCTGCAGAACCGAATACGTTCTTATTCTTGTCTGCGTACATCTTTACGAGTTCTGCACGAGCGTCTGTGAGGTACTGACGTGGGTCGAAGT
>CAMJNC010000102.1 GCA_946407195.1 uncultured Treponema sp.
AAGTAGCTGCAGGAAGTCCAGTTGCTTCCTTCAATTCCTTAACAAGCTGCCAGCCATTAAGAGCATCCAGCAGGTTGATGTATCCAGGTCTTCCGTTTACAACAGTGATAGGAAGATCGCCGTTTTCCATGTAAACCTTTGCAGGCTTCTGATTCGGATTACATCCGTATTTCAATTCAAGTTCTTTCATAGGGAAACATAATATAGAAAAATAAATAAAAATTCAAACTATTCTTCTACACGCTTCGGCGGATTTTCAAGCCTAAAAAATATGTCTTTTGCAGTACGACTGATTGTATAGAAAATTATTGAAGGAAGAATCAGAATACCGAGAAAATAAAACTTAAAAGTCAAAGCAAGAACTGCAGCTTCAATAATTACAATACCCAGAGTCTTAAGGCTTGGTTTTGCATACTGCGCAAAAAGTGCTACAGAATTTCTAAGAGTATTTACGAAGGTATTTGAATAGCGTGCAATCAACGGATAAGAATAAAAATTAAAAACAAGGGCAACAAGAAAATAAACCGCAAGCAAACCAATAATAATAAGATTCAATCCGTAATCCAGGGCAAGGTAAATAAAAAGTCCGCCGAGGCCGGCACATACCAGAGTGAAAACAAAAATCAAAAAGCCCTGAAGCAAATCCTGACGAAAAGCCTTGAAGAAACGCTGAAGGACACCACGTACCGAAGAAACCTCTTCATCATCATCTGCCAGACGGAGTGTAACGGCAAAGGCCGCACAGGTAGAAGCACCCGCAGTAATAACAGGAATACAGCAAACAAGCCAAAGAATATTTACACAAAGTAATCCAAGGATTTTTTTACCCGTTGTCATTTCTTTTCATCCCACAATTTATATATATTTCTGGCAATCACAGTTGTATTGATTTTTGCAACCGGACAGTTAGACAGCACAATGATAGAAAGCTTTTCATTAAAATAATATCCGTCATACGAATTAAAAACGTTAGTAACTCCGGCATGAAAAATTGAATCCTCATGACAGTAAACGCCATAGCCGTAAGACTCAGAATCTACCATCTTTTTAAAGGTCTTTTTCTTTACAACCTTTGAGCCGGTAAAAAATACATTCCACTTAAAAAGATCAGTTACGCAGGAATTTACATCACCGCAGCCAACGGCAAGAGAAGCAGGAATACTGTAGTACCGGCCCTTATAGTCATAGCCACGGGTATCGGTTTTCTGAAACTCCAGATTCGAACGGCTCATTCCGCATCGTTTGAAAATATTTTTCTGAATGTAGTCTGAATAAGACATTCCGCTTACCTGCTCAATTATTCGGGCAAGTAAAAAGTAATTTGTATTGCAGTAGAAATATGTTGAATCCGGCTCTGCAAGAAGAGGTGCTTCATTCAGGTATTCTAAAACAATATCTTCTTCTACCGGCTCACAGGCCATCTGCTTTATTTCTATTCTTCGGTAAATGTTTTTAGGAAAAAAGTCATCAGCTGAATTGATATGGTCCGTAAGTCCGGAGCGCATATTCAAAAGCATTTCAATTGTAATCCTGTCGCCGGCCTCAAAATCCGGAAAGTATTTTGAAACCTTATCCGAAATCGCCAGCTTCCCCGCCTGCACCAGCTGCATCACCGCAGCGGCCGTCATCTGTTTGGTTATAGACCCGGCCTCAAAAGTTGTGTTTATTCCTATCGGAACCTGCTCGGGGGCCGCCGCCTTTTCATCGCAAACACCGTACCCCTTTGCAAACACAATCTTGTCTCCGCGCCCTACAAGCACCGCGCCCTGAAAGCCCGCATCTGTAAGATAAGCATCGGCCGCGCCGGCAAAGCCCTTGTATTTTGCGTTTACAATTTCGGCTTCGTTCCAGCTGCGTTTTTTAATACTTGAGCAGGAAGTAAGCCATGTACTTGCTGTTAAAATAAAAAAGGAGAGCACAACGAAAAAAACGTGAGTTCGCGTTTGTTTTTTCATTCCAGCTCTCCTTCTTATTAAGCTTTATTTGTTCTTATTAAGAATACGTTCTTCGTACTTTCCACTTTCCAAATCAATAAATCGCACAAAAAGTGAAACCTTGTTATCTTCGTTCAGCGAGGTCCAGATTTCGTTTGTAAACTCTTCGATTCCGCCGCTTATACGAACCTTTACCGGCTCGCCTTCAAAGCTAGGAAGAGGATTACCGTCACCCATGTAAGTATGGATGTAATGTCCTTCTCCATTCTGCGGATTATCATAAGTGTAAGTAAAGCGCAAAGTGTTGTCGCCGTTTCCGCAATCACTCTTAAGAATAGAAAGTGAGTAAGCATAGCCACCGTCTACTCCACCCTCAAGATCAATTAAAGAAGAAATACGTGGTGTGTAGTTTGGAGCATCGTGCTCGTATTTGCGGCTACGCAAAGACTGCTCAAAGGTGAGACCTGCTTTAAGTCCGTCATTAATTGTATCTGTCTGATCACCGTTTGTTACAATTGTCTTTTTTCCAAGCTCGCGTACAGCGGCATAAATAATAAGACTTGGATCACCGGCAATCAAAGACTCGTCAAAAGCCTTTGTGCGAACAACTTCTGTTCCATTTTCTGTATCAGTTACAAAAATACGGTTGCGGCTTCCTGCACTGCGTCCCATTGTCCAGTAAGCAGCTACTGCCTTTTTTCCGTCCTCTGATTTTCCTACAATAATACCGCGTCCTGGGTATGTTGTGCTCGATAATTCTTTTTTGATTTCTTTCATCTATAATTCCTCACATGGACCAATTTCCAAATGCTGCTTCTCCAAATATTCCATTACTGCATCAACAGTTTTCTGTTTTGGATCAGGCTCGTCTGCTGGTAAACTTTCCAGAATCTTATTTCTGAATTCCTTACAGTCAATTACTGGGCTTGCTGTAAAGGTACACTTTCCGGTTTCAAGAATATCAGCAAGCATATCCTCCGGATTTTCCGGATTAATTCTAAGACAGTTACCATTAATTGAAACAAGAATCATCTTATCAAAAAGTCTTAAGTAACTGTCAATTTCACGTAAGCCACGTTTTGTCTCAGGCTTTCCAGGACGATAACGGGTTCCACTAGGGAAAACCAGGATTACCTGACCACGCTTTTTGCAGGAATCCATTGCACGCATTGCTGCAAAATTGATTTTGCGGGCCTTCTGCTCTTCTGCAATCTTTTCTTCTTCAGAAATTTCTTTTCCTTCTACTGCGTTAAGAGAACGGGTAGGATAAATTACAACACGGGTAAAGCCTTCTGTAAAAGCACGTACTCCAGGATTTGCTTCATTAAGCTTCATACCTGCAACTGCTACAATTCTTGATGAAAGATCTTTTGCCCAGTCTTCACCATTCTTTTCGAGAAGATAAAGGATTCCTGGCAAATCAAGATTTGTATAATGCTCCATCAAAATAAGGCCAGTTTTTCCTTCCTTTACAACTGAATCATAAAAAGCCTTAAAATTTTCAATGTTTCCTAAGCCAGATTCTGAATTAAAGGCCTCGTCCAAAAGCTTCCACATGTAAGGTCTAAGCTCCATGTTTGCTTCTTCATAAACCTTTGTTTCATCGATCTTTGCAGCAGCATGTGATTTTTTCAACATTTCTGCAAACACACTGCCAAATTTGTCTTTCAACATTATTCCCATAAAATAATCCCTTATAAAATTATAAAATCCGCGGCTGCGGAATTAAGAACAATAGTTAAAATCCATTATAGATTATTTATGACTTAGATACAATAATAATACTTATGATGAAGAATATGAAAAAGAAACTTGCAGTATTTACTGCATCACTCCTTATTCTGCTTACTGACTGCTGTGCTAAAAGCTCTGGCCCACAGGTAGTAGAAAACAGCGACGGTTCTATCAGCATCACAAGAATTGATGAAGATGGAAAAGCCATTAAATACAATCAGAAATTTGACGGTGCAAAAGACGTAACAGAAATTGATCTTTCAAAAACAACTCGTGCAAATCCGGTTGTAATAGACCTTTCTGCCTACGAAGGAAAGGATGTCGAGCTTCAGCTTTCCTGCGATATGTACATTCAGAATAAAAGCGACAATACATATCGTGTAATATGGATGGTTAATGAAATTCAGGAAAATTTTCCAAAGCTTTATGAGCATAAACAACCAGCCGGAAAATGGTTCAGCGTAAATAAACGCCTTACAGTTCATCTTTCCGGAAAAAGACAGCTTTATGTTTCCGGTTCAGGCTTTGAAAAAAACAACACAAAAATCTACATTAAAAATTTCAAGCTTCGTCTTAATGGCGACGGGCTCACAAAGAATGACCCTCCGCCATTAAAATGGACTGAGGCTCCTGGTATTAAAGATGTTTATAAAGACTACTTTGATTATTTTGGCTTTTGCGTTTCTTACAATAATACCTTCCGTGAAAGTCTTTTGCAGAAAGGGCTTCCACATCAGGCAAGCGTAATCACTATGGAAAACGAATTTAAGCCTGATTTTATCTTTGGATGGTCTAAGCCTGCAAAGCTTACAGAATTCCGCGGAGAAGACGGAAATCTCTACGAAGTTCCAGCTGATATCCCTAACTTCAAGCAGATGGACAGTATTCTTTCCGACATGAAAAAGCTCGGCCTTAAGCTTCGTGGACACACCCTTGTATGGCACAGCCAGACTCCAGCCTGGTTCTTTATGAAAAACTTCAGCCGTAAAAACGAATCTGAGCTGGTAACTCCAGAAGAAATGAATGCCCGCATGGAATGGTACATAAAATCAGTTATGGAGCATGTTGCCGAATGGGAAAAGAAAAACAATAACGGTGAACATATGATTATTGCCTGGGACGTTGTAAATGAGGCAGCATCAGACAATGCGACTGAATCAAACTACCTTCGCAATGCAAGCTCAAGCAAGTGGTTTGCAATTTATCAGAACGACCGCTTTATTGTAAATGCCTTCCGCTATGCAAACAAGTATGCTCCAAAGGATGTTAAGCTTGTTTACAATGACTACAGCTGTGCCTCTGTAAATAAGAATAAGGCAATCTGTAAAATCATAGACGCAATTCAGGCAACCCCTGATGCACGAATTGACGCAGCCGGCATGCAGACCCACATCGGTATAAATGATTCTGCCGCTGATTTTGAAAAAGCTGTAAAGAACTTCCTTGCAAAGGGTATAAACGTTCAGATTACAGAAATGGATGTTGCAAACGGCTCTTCAAGCTACAACTCCATGAGACTTAAGGCCTGCTATAAAACCTACTTTGAAATGTTCTTAAGAAACCGAAAGCAGCCAGGCAAAAACGGAATTGAAGGTGTTACGCTCTGGGGTGTCCGCGATGAATGGACCTGGCTTAACAGCATGCATAAAGGCCACACACAGTATCCGCTGCTTTTCAGAGGCAATAATTTTGAATGTAAGCCTGCCTTCTACGGAGTACTCGAAGCCGCAGAACAGATGAATCAGTCTGAAGCAAAATAAAACAGTGTAATTACCCGGCTTAGTCGGGTAATCTTTTTCTAAAGAAGTTCCCTTTTTCTGCCGATAAATAATTGAGGTATTATATATGAAAAAGGGAACTTCATTTTTTTACATTTCTCTCGCACTTCTCACATTCACTTTTTTCTCTTGTAAATTAAAGGTTGAAGACGAAGATCTTTATGATAAGCCTGGTGTTAATGTTACAAATAATCAGATTACTTTAATCATTCCAATGGTCAGCAAAAATACAAAATATGTAAATATTTATAGAAGAGATAAGCAGAATGACAAAGTAATAAACATTGGAGTTCTTTATCATCCGATTGCTCTCGAAAACGACAATAAAAACTACTGCTATATTGATTCACTTATTACAAAAGAGCATTCTTACGAATACCGTGTACGCTATTATATCGACGGAGAATATTATTACTCTGCCTGGTCTGACAAAATCCTTATTGAAACAAACTATAATGCTTATGACGAAAGTGAAGTTCTTACATATAAGGAAAACGGCGCTTCTCTGATTTATGACTCAGTTGAATATACACTTACATTCGATGGAACTGTTCAGGAACCTGATTTTTCAGAATACTCTTCTGAAAACTACAAACCTATGCTGATTGTTCAGTGTGATAAATACACTCAGGCCTTTGAAATTTCCGACATCTCTGACGGTTCTGCAGTTCCCCTTAGAAATATTCTTCCTTCTGATTTCCTTGATACAGATATAAAAATCCTTGGAATTACTGCACAGAAAACTATTTACGAAGATGACACTACAGATATAATGGAAGACAACGATTCCAACAGCGATGGTATCCCAGATAAAGAAAAGCTCAAGAAAGCTATAATCTGGACTGAACCTTTGGAACTCGAGCTTTTTGGTGCAGGCAGCGCAAAGGTAATCAACATTCCGTCTCAGTCAGGTTCTTCCGGCTTAGACATCTCTCTCAACATAAACTAAAAAAACTCTTGCCCCGGCTGATTATACCGGCAGTGCTTATTCTGACAATTGAACAAAAATTGTTAAAATGGTATTTTTAGACCAGTATGAATACTCTGGTCGCATTATGCGCAGTCGGTGCCGAACGAATTCTCGGTAACGAAATTAAACATTTAGGTTATAAACTCAACGGTAACGCTCCTGGACGTGTTAGTTTTCTTGGAGACGATGACGCTCTTTTTAAAGCAAATCTTTGTTTACGTACAGCAGACCGTGTTTACCTCCAGCTTGCAGAATATGACGCTTTAGATTTTGACGCTCTTTACGATGGAACTTATGCAGTTGCCTGGCAGGATTATTTGAATAAAGATTCCCGTGTAGTAGTTGATAAGGTTCGCACTTACAAGAGTAAGCTTAATTCCGAACACTCAATTCAGGGAATCGTTCATAAAGCAATTTACTCTAAGCTAGGAGATGTCTGGAAAATGTCATCTATGCCGGAATCCGGCCAGCAGAGCGATATTCGCGTTTATGTTGATGAAAACAAGGTGCTTGTTCTTCTGGACCTTTCCGGACTTCCACTCCACAAACGCGGCTACCGTGTAGACGGCGGTATTGCTCCATTGCGCGAAACTCTTGCTGCTACCCTTCTTCAGGAAATGATGTGGCGACGAAAGACTCCGCTTCACGACCCGTTCTGCGGTTCGGGAACCATTGCAATTGAAGCAACTCTTTACGCCTTCAATGTTGCTCCGGGCTTCGGCCGCCGCTTTGCTTTGGAAAACCTTCCGATATACAACGAAAAGCGTGCTCAGGAAATTAAAGCCGAAGAGGCTGCAAAAATCCGTACAGACGTAGAAGTTCGTATAACCGGATCTGATATCGATGATGCCGCAGTAGAGCGTGCAAAGAAAAACGCCGAGTACGCCTGTGTTATGGCCGGTCGTGCCTTAAAGTCAATTGATATCAGCGCTCATATTCCACGCCCTGATTTCATTCAGTCTGATTTTGCAGATCTTGAAGCACCTTACGATGAAGGACTTCTTCTCTGCAACCCTCCGTACGGTGAACGCCTTGGAGACGCAGACCAGGCACGTGAGCTCTACAAAAAAATGCAGAGTCTCTGGACAGACTTCAACGGCTGGGATTTAGGAATTATTACTTCTAACGAAGAATTCCAGGAATGCTTTGGACACAAAACAACAGCCATCAAAAAACTGAAGGCTGGAAATCTCGATACCTCATTCTATATTTACAGAAGATAAGGAGTAAGCGAAATGGCAATTGTAGTTGAGCACGATAAACGCAAGCAGGAAATCTTACAGAAATCACTCGACGTATTTATTGAAGAAGGTTACGAAGACGCAACCTTCCAGAAAATTGCTGACCGCTGCGGCATTACCCGTACTACTCTTTATATTTACTTTAAGAATAAACACGAAATCTTTTTGGGAAGTATAAAAGAGCTTCTTTCAGAGGTTGAAACAGACCTTAAAAAGATTATGTCAGATACAAGTCTTTCTTCAGAAGAAGCACTCCGTAAGGTTCTTGCCAGACTTACAGACGCCTGCGAAAGCAACAAAAAGCTCTTCAGCGTACTTTTGAACTATCTTATGCAGCTCAAAAAATCTGGTGTAGATACAAGTGAACGCGTTCGCCGCAGAGTTATCCGCGTACGTCACCTTTTGAGTACAATCGTAATTAAAGGAATTCAAAACGGCGAGTTTAAAGAGGTCAATGTAAAAGACGTAAACGAAACTCTTTACGGCCTCATGGAATCAGCTATTTTCAAAATTGCTGTCCTCAACCAGGATAGCGTAGCCGACATAAAGGCAGCCCTGAATACTACAGTAGATTTGTTCAAAGCGTAATTTAAAATAAAAAACGGTGGTTTCGATACACTTCGCTTCGCGAAGCACTCAACCACCGTCCTCGTCATGCTGAACTTGTTTCAGCATCTATCCTAGAACTTAGCTTTTCTAAGTCTTACTTTCTCAATGTCTTCGCAGAAGAGCTCGCGGAGGTCGTTGAGGCCAAGTGCCATCAGCGCCATACGGTCAATACCGATACCCCAGGCAAGAACAGGACAATCAAGGCCCATAGCCTTTGTAACTTCCGGACGGAAGATACCAGAACCACCAAGCTCGAACCAGCCCAAAACAGGGTGCTTGATATGAACTTCGATAGAAGGCTCTGTGAACGGGAAGTAACCAGGAACGTATTTTACTTCTTCTGCTCCGGCAATCTC
>CAMJNC010000103.1 GCA_946407195.1 uncultured Treponema sp.
AAGAAGGAATGACATACTCACAGTTCATCAACGGAGTTAACAAAGCAGGTATTAAGTTGAACCGCAAGGCTCTCTCTAATATGGCTATTGAAGACCCAGTTGCATTCAAAGCAGTTGTTGAAGCTGCTAAGAAAGCTGTACAGGCTTAAGGAAGTTTGAATATGATTTCACTCGATCAGGTTTATCTTCTTGAACAAAAGGTTGAAAGTGCTGTTGAAAAGATTCAGCAGCTACAGGCAGAAAACGATGCTCTGCGCAATAAATGTACTGAGCTCACAAATGCGCTTTCTGCGAAGTCGGAGCAGCTTTCTTCTTTTGAGTCAGATCAGAGCCAGATCGAGACAGGAATCAAAAAGGCGCTTGACCGCTTGAATTCTATTGAGAACTCAGTTTTAAAAACTGCAACTCAGATCAATCAGGCGGCTCAGGCTGCTAAACCTGCTGCACAGGCACCTGTTGAACCAAAACCAGCTGCTCCTGTTCAGCCAGCACCTGCCCCACAGGCAGAAGAACCAGCACCAGCTGAAAAACCAGTTTCTGTTCAGGCACCAAGCTTTGATACAATGGACACAGTTCCACAGACAACTGAAGAAGAAAGCTTTGAGGGCGAAGAAGACATTGATGCTCCCGAAGATGATAACCACGACGGTCTTGGCTTTGATATTTTCTAAATGGGAAAATTAAAAATTGAAATGCTTGGAACCTCCTTTACAATCCAGGCAAATGAAGATAACGAATATCTCGAAAAGCTTTTAGGCTACTACAAAAGAATCACAGAAGACGTAAATAAAATCGACTCAATCAAAAATCCTCTGCAAACTGCAATTCTTTCCGGCATTATGATTTGTGATGAATTGTATAAGGAAAAGCAGGCTAAGGTTGCAATGGAAAACGGTGAATATGTTCCTGTAGAAAATGACATGGACACAATGGAAATTGAACGCCGTACCCAAAATATGATTGATAAAATCGATAAGGTGCTTTAATTTATGGAAGGCGCGGCTCTCACAATCTGGGTGGACGCGGATTCCTGCCCTTCTCTAGTAAGAAATCACACTGTAAAAATTGGAAACAAACTTGGTATAAAGGTTGTTTTTGCGGCAAATAAGAAAATCAGCTGCGACACAGGCGACTTTGAAATGATTGTCTGCCCGGAAGAAAAGGACGCCGCTGATAATTATATTTTTGAAAACTGTAAATCTGGCGATCTCGTAATTACCCGCGATATTGTTTTTGCAGGCCGCCTGGTAGAACGCGGTATATGCACAATTAACGACCGTGGCACAGAGTTTACCTCAGAAATTATTAATGAAAGACTTTCTGTAAGTGATTTTGACCGCCAGCTTGCAGAAATAGGAATGATAAAGCACTACCGCGAAGGCTATGACAAAAAAAAGTTCGCGGCTTTCGCGAACTCTTTTGATAGGGTTATACACAGACTTTTGCGTTAGTCTTCCGGCTCATCCGGGTATGCCATCTGAATAGAACAGATTCTGTCTTTAACCTGCATGAAGGCAAGAACAACCTCTGGGTCAAACTGAGAACCAGAATTGTTCAGAATCTCAGTAAAGGCATCTTCAATTGTCCAGGCTTCCTTATAACAGCGCTTGTGACTTAAAGCATCAAAAACATCAGCTACTGCAACAATACGTGCAGAAAGCGGAATGTCTTTTCCACTTAAAGGCTCTGTAAGAGGAACTATTCCATCTTTTACAGAGAAATCGCTTAAATTAATTTTTCCAGGGTATCCGGTTGTGCCACCATCCCAGCGGTCGTGGTGATGCAGAGCAACTTCCTGAGACATAACATCAAGCAGTGACTCCGGCGGCTCAAAGAGCTGTGCACCAATACAGGTGTGGCCCTTCATAATATTTCTTTCCTCATCTGTAAAACGAGGGAATGCTTTTTTAAGAATTACATCTGAAATACCAACCTTTCCAACATCGTGGAACTTAGCAGCAATCTTAAGGTTATCGCGGTAACGGTGTATTTCTGCTTCCGGAACATTATGATTGAATGCCCAGCGGTCATATATTTCAAGAGAATATGAAGATACACGTTCAATATGTGGGTATGTTTCCTTAGGATCACGGAACTCAGACATTTTAAGCATACGCTTTACCATATTTGCAGTAAGGTATGCATGCTGCAAGGCCTGAACAGCAGCAGTTGCAAAGTGCGCAATGAGCATTTCGGCTTCTTCATCAAAAGTGATGATTTTTCCAGCGTCATCCTTTGCATTGATAATCTGAAGAATACCAAGAAGATTACCATTTGCCATTTTAAGAGGAATGGTATACATAGATTTTGTACGGTAATCTGTAGTAAGGTCTGTATTTTTATTGAACTTATATGGTTTTGCTTCAGGAATTTTGTAACAGTCTTTAATATTAAGAGGTTTTCCAGAAAGCGCTACATAACCACAAATCTGTTTTTCATTGATTGGAAATGAAAAGCTTGTATAAGGCAGTTTTTCACCAGGAGCGAGCTCTTTAAGGTGAGTATCATTCTGTCCATATTTGATTTTAAGCTTATCTCCTTCAACAACGTAGATTGAGCCTGCATCCGCATTAACAATTCTGCGGGTTTCTGTGAGAATGCGCTCGAGAAGAACGTCAACGTCCTGAATCTCTCCAAGTTCACGTTCAATTTCTATGATGCGCTGAAGTTTATCATCGTGGTCCATTTCACTCATATCATTTCTATTATGAATGAAAACTGTAAAAAATCAAGTGTTAAACAAGATTTTTACAAGGCTTTTAATTTTTTGATTATTGAAAAATATATAGGCCCGGCTCCATTCTGTCTGTCAGGCATAATCATATAGCCGTATTGAGTTTTTTCAAAGCCCGGAAGTGAAAGAGCTGGAGCAAAGTCAGAAACCTGAGCAAGGTCTGGAGCAGGCTCAAGCATGGTAAAGGAAGAACCGTCTTTATTAAACTTTTTGTAAAGTCTTTCTATCATGCCGTCGTTTTCTTCGGGACAAAGGGCGCAGGTAGAGTATAAAAGAATTCCTTCCGGACGAAGCAGACGATATGCAGAAGACAGGAGAGCCCACTGCTCTGTTGTAACAGTTTTGATTCGGGATGGTGACCAGCTGTTGAGATATTTAGGATCTGCAATTACATGGCGTTCAGAAGAACAGGGAGCATCTAAAAGTATACGGTCAAAGCATTCTGTCTGGCGGGTGCACCAGGTGGCTCCGTCGCTGCAGGAGGTTTTTACGCGCTCGGAAATCTCCGGTGGAAGACAACTTTGTACTACAGTTGAAAGACGATGTTTTCGTTCTGGGGAACGTTCATTTGAGGAAAGTGTTGCATCGGCAGACATACGGGATGCAAGCACAAGGGTTTTGCCGCCGGGCGCGGCGCAGAGGTCTAAAAGGTCGGTGGCATTTTCAAGCGGCAGGCAGAGGGCGGCCAGCACGGAAGCGCTGTCGAGGAAGTAGGATTTTTCTGCTCCGGTAACGTGGTATTCTACGGCACTTCCCTCGCCTGCAAACGACTCCTTCAGAGCCTGCCAGCGTTCGCCATAGAGTTCTCCGTAATACTGTTCAAATCCGTCTGCTCCGAAAAGCTTTTCTTTTCCAGAAGCTTTTGCTTTAGCGGATTTCTTTCCCATCAATAAGCCCTGCCTCAATTTTATATTTTATAATACGCATTACAGCTGCGTCAATTTTTGCTTCAAAAGCTTTGTCCTGCTTTGCACGCTGATATAAAACCTTACCAGCCTTTGCAAAGCGTTTTTCAGAAATCATAATACAGTCTACTCCGGCTTCTACAGCACGGATTGCAGCAACCTCCGGAGGGTATCCGTTATCTGCCAATGCACCCATAAAAATATCATCAGAAAAAATCAGCCCGTCATAACCATACTGATTACGCAGAATATCTGTTACCCAAACACTTGAAAGACAGGCTGGAACTCCGTTATCAATTGCTGTTGTACGTGCATGGGACATAAGCACTGCAGCAGGCTTATACTGCACCAGCTGGCGGAAGGATTCTATACTGCTTAAAAGCTCTGATTCTGAAAGAGTTATTTCAGGAAGTCCTGTGTGAGGGTCTGTATTTGTGTTACCTGGAAAATGTTTTAGTACTGTGGCAATTCCATTGTTCTCATAAGCATTTATACATGCACGCCCATAAGTAATTACCTGTTCGAGTTCTCCAAAGCTGCGGCCGTCAAGAAACTCCTTATTATCCTCCGTACACACCTCAACAACCGGCGCAAGATTCATATCAAAACCGAGCTCCCTCATGCCGGCCGCCTGTTCCGTGTACAGCGCATAACTTCCGTTTACTTCAAACTCCTGTGCCACCTTTTCGTTGGATGGCAGCTTTGGATTAAGTTTTTTAAGCCGACTAACCCATCCGCCTTCCTGGTCTACGCAAAGATACGGCTGTATATTATCGTAGATTTCGCAATATTCGCGAATCGAAGCAATATAATCCTGCATCTGTTTACGGTTTTCTGCAATATTATAAGAAAAGAAAATATATCCGCCTGCTATAAGTGGTGTTTTATCATTGCTGCCAGTCATTGCACCTACCGTCTCATACGAGCGAAACTTAGTACAACCTTCCAGGTTCTCAATAAAAAGCTGTGCAATTTTCTGTTCAAGCGGCAGTTTTTCTACGTAACGTGTAAGCGCAGCTTCCTGCTCTGATTTTATCTGATTTATATAGGTCTGAACTTCGGCTGCTGCCGCATGTGCTTTTATTTCTTTTTTTGTCTGCTTGTCGGTGCAGGAAGTCAAAAGTAAAATCAAAAATCCTGCATGTATAAAACTTTTGGCTCTCATAAGTTCATTATACATTTTTTATAACATTGCGTGAAGTTGAATAAATATATATAATAGAATAATTATGAAGCGAATTGCGATAATTACAGGTGCGAGCTCGGGAATTGGTGAAGAATTTACCAGACAGGTTTGTGCAAAATATGATTTTGATGAAATCTGGATTATTGCGCGCCGCGAAGAAAAGCTCCAGTCTCTTGCTGAGAAATTAAACAAAACAAAAAACTTTAACTGTATACGTCCTGTAGTTATGGATGTTGCTGGTAAGGCCGGTGTTGAATCTCTCAAGAACTTTCTTGCCGAAGAAGATGAAAAGCTTCACAAGGTAGAAAGCGGAATTGAAATTGGACTTTTGATTAATAATGCAGGCTTTGGAACCTACGGACCTTTTGCAGAAACTTCAATCAACCGTCAGATGGATATGATTGAACTCAACTGTACTACTGTAACCGGAATCTGTGGAATTGCACTTCCCTACCTTAAGGCCGGTTCTGTTGTGATTAACACCGCCTCGCTGGCTGCCTTTCTGCCGCTGGGAAATTTTGCGGTGTATGGTGCTACAAAGTCTTTTGTTTTAAGCTTTTCTGTTGCGCTTGCTGCAGAGCTTCGAGACAAGGGAATTAAGGTATGCGCTTTGTGTCCTGGTTCTGTAAGCACGGAGTTTGCAAATGTTGCTTCTAACGGAGCACGCAAAGAAGTAAAGGGCGGATTTCCTCCACAGAAGGTTGTTGCTCAATGTCTCAAGCGTGCCTTTAAGGGAAAGACAGTTGCACTTTACAGACCTAAATGGCGAATCAACGCTTTTTTGAGTCGGTTTATTGGCCGTTACCTCGGAGCAAGATTTACCTATAAATACAGTCCTCGTCCCCACAATCCGGATGAAGACATGATGAAAGAAAAAGAGATTTCGGTCTCTGATTTTATTTAAGGAATAATTATGAATTCAATTAACAGCGCACTTTTTACGGATTTTTATGAACTGACAATGGCTCAGGGTTACTGGAAGGAGAACATGAATCAGAAAGTTGTTTTTGATATGTTCTTCCGTAAAAATCCTTTTAACGGCGGTTTTTCAATTCTTGCCGGAAATGAAACTCTTATGGATATTCTTGTAAACTTCCGCTTCAGTGAAGATGACATTAAATATCTTGCAGAGCAGAAGATTTTTGAACAGGGTTTCCTTGATTATCTTCGCGACTTCCACTTTACCGGTGACCTTTACACAATGGACGAAGGAACTGTTATCTTCCCTCAGGAGCCGCTTGTACGCATTCACGCAAATCTTATTGAAGCACAAATTCTCGAAGGCCTTGTTTTAAACCACGTAAACTTCCAGAGTCTTATTGCAACTAAAACTGCACGAATCTGGCTGGCAAGTAAAAAAGCTCCTATTATGGAATTTGGTCTTCGCCGTGCCCAGGGACCTGATGGTGCTATGAGTGCAACTCGTGCTGCTTACATTGGAGGCGCTGCAGGAACTTCTAACACTCTCGCCGGAAAAGAATTCGGCATTCCTGTTATGGGAACTATGGCTCACTCCTGGATTATGTCTCACTCTTCAGAGCTTGAGGCCTTCCGTGAATATGCAAAAATCTATCCTGAAAATTCTGTATTCCTTATTGATACTTACGACACTCTTCACTCTGGTATTAAGAACGCAATTATTGCCGGTGGTGAACTTGTAGAAAAAGGCTACAACTTTGGTGTACGCCTTGATTCTGGAGATATCTCTTACCTTACACGCGAGGTTCGCAAGGAACTCGATAGAGCCGGATACCCTCAGGCAAAAATCAGCGTATCAAATGAACTTACAGAAGAAATCATTACTACCCTTGTTGCCGGTGGTGCTCCAATCAACAGCTGGGGTGTTGGTACTCACATGGTTACCGGTGGAAACGAATCTTCTTTCACAGGTGTTTACAAGCTTGCTGCACGTCACGACAAAACAACAAACAGTATGACTCCTGCAATGAAGTTTTCTGATAATCCGGCAAAAACAACAAACCCTGGAATCAAAAATGTATTCCGTCTTTATGATGAAAACGATATGGCACTGGCTGATATTCTTGCTCTTGATGGTGAGACAATTGAAACAGGCAAAGAATACCGCTACCACCACCCTATGGTAGACTACCGTCAGTTTACCTGCAAGGCTGCTAAAATTGAACCTCTCTTGAAAAAGAGACTCGAAGACGGAAAACGAGTAACAGAGCGACTTCCAGACAGCGAACAGCTTAAGATCAGCCGTACAACAATGCAGAGCCAGCTCGAAAGCTTCGACGAGTCATATAAGCGAATCCTGAACCCACATATTTACAAGGTATCGCTAACAGAAAAGCTGATGGAATTGAAAAAGGATTTCATTGAGAAAAACTTGAAGTAAGCTAAGGCAAATATAGCGGCTGTATGTTTTTCATCGAAGCAAACAGCCGCTCTTTTTTTGCCTCGTCGCCATCTGTCAGAGCCTCGAGCTTTGCCCTCGCCTCTTTGCGTCCCGAATTATCCTGATAGTCACAGGTGCAGGTATAGCCCGCATAACCGCAAGCCTTTGCTTCTTCAATCAGGCGGGCTTCATTCACATAACAAAGTGGCCGGATTACTGTAACCGGAAAGTTATCATACTTTAATCGCGGCGGCATAGATGCCAGTTCACCTTTGTTCAGCATGTTCATTAAAAGGGTTTCAAGAATATCATCCATATGGTGGCCAAGGGCAATCTTGTTGTAGCCGTTTGCAATTGCGTAATTTAAGAGCTCAGTACGGCGTTGTGTAGAACACCACCAGCAGCTCATCTTCTGGCCGGGCTTTACGCGCTCTAAAACGTTTACATTAAGTTCTTCGAATGGAACCTTCCAGTCCTTAAAGAGTTCTCCAATCCCCACAGGAAAGTCTGGTGCAAAGTCGCTTTTGATAAATAAAGCCTTATATTCAAAATCGAAGTCCGGGCGGCGGGCTCTGTCTGCAAAATATTTTATAAGTGCCGTAGAATCCTTACCCCCGCTGGCACCAATAAGAATACGGTCGCCTTTTTCTATGAGATTATAGTCGAAACATGCCTTGTCGATTAGACTGGAAAGTCTGGGTTGTTTTTTCATAATATCGTGAGAGTAGTATATTCTTAAAGAACTGAAATCGCAATATTCATAGTGAACTCGCACGCAACAGTACAAGTCGCAAACCTTCGGTTTGCTTCACGAGTTTCTCCTTGCTCGCCAAAGGGCTCGCATTTTTTTGCTACGCAAAAAAAACGGATAAACTCGCACGGCTGCCCGGTAGCATGTGTCTATAAAAAAAGAGCTCCGTTTAGCCACGGAGCCCTTATAATCATTCAAAATAGAACTAGAAACTACCTGCTACAGCAACAGCGCACGCAACAGTGCATCCTACCATAGGGTTGTTACCCATTCCCATGAAGCCCATCATTTCTACGTGTGCTGGAACTGATGAAGATCCTGCGAACTGAGCGTCTGAGTGCATACGACCCAAAGTATCAGTAAATCCGTAAGAAGCTGGACCTGCAGCCATGTTATCTGGGTGAAGTGTACGACCTGTACCACCACCAGAAGCTACAGAGAAGTATTTCTTACCAGCGAGCAAGCGTTCCTTCTTGTAAGTACCTGCAACAGGGTGCTGGAAACGTGTTGGGTTTGTTGAGTTACCAGTGATAGAAACATCAACAT
>CAMJNC010000104.1 GCA_946407195.1 uncultured Treponema sp.
TGAATAAGGGCTGCCATTTCGCGGTTACGGAGCATGTCGCCCATTGTTGTCTGAGGTGTAATTGTAAAGGCTTTTTTGCCGGATGATGTAACATCAACTTCGGCAGTAAGGCGGATATCACGGCTGGAAGCACCAACGCTGATAATATAATTACCAGAAGGCGCATACCATTCTTTAGTATCAGTATTCCAGTAAGCAAAGGAACGCTGGTCCAGCTTGAAGGTAACAGTCTTAGACTCCCCTGCTCCAAGCAAAACCTTTTCAAAGCCCTTAAGCTCTTTTTCCGGACGGATTTCTACACCGGTTTTGTCGCTCACGTAAAGCTGAACAATTTCTTTTCCTGCAAGGCTGCCGGTATTTTTGATTGTTACAGAAACCTCTACGCCCTCATTGTCTTTAAAAGCTGATTTAGAAAGCTTGAGGTCTGAATATTCAAAGCTTGTATAGCTTAAACCATGTCCAAATGGGAAGAGAACCTGCATTTTGCGGCTGTCGTACCAGCGGTAACCTACAAAGATTCCTTCGGTATAAACACAGGTGCGGCCGTTTCCAGGATAGTACATGTAGCATGGAGTATCTTCGAGGCGGAGCGGGAAGGTTTCTGCAAGCTTTCCGCTTGGGTTTGTCTTTCCAAAAAGAATATTAATCTGAGCAGTACCAATATTTTCACCGCCAAGATAGCACTCGAGGATTGCAGGAACCTTGTTTACCCAAGGCATTGCAACAGGAGAACCGTTATGAAGCACAACTACAACGCGCGGATTCACTTCGGCAAGCTTTTCAATCAGCTCGTTCTGAACCTGAGGCATGTCGAGGCTTGTGCGGTCTGCACCCTCTGATTCAAAGCTTTCAGGAAGACCTGCAAAAACAACTACTGTATCTGCTTCGCGGGCAGCAGCCAGAGCTTCGTCTGTGAGAGCCTGAGTTGTAGTAACAAAATCAGTATTATAGCCTTTGACATATTTTACGTCCAGGCCTGCTTCACGCGCAGCATCAACTGCACTTGTCATTTTATAGCATTTGATTTTTGAGCTTCCGCCGCCACCGTAGCGTGGATTTTCTGCAAAGCAGCCGACAAAAAGAACCTTTTCTGCAGGAGCTTTGACTGGAAGTACAGCGTTGTCATTTTTAAGAAGAACACAAGCCTCTTCAGCAATACGGCCAGATTCTGCATGGTCTTTATCCATATCAAAAACACCGCTCTGCTTATGTTCTGTATAATTCAAAACCATTTCGAGAACATGCGAAACTGATTCATCGAGCTCTTCCATAGTCAATTCGCCAGACTTTACAGCCTGTACGATGTCGTTGTCTGTGAGTCCGCCGCTGTAAGGCATTTCAAGGTTGAGATCAGCCTTAATACCTTTTACACGGTTATATACAGCACCCCAGTCAGAAACAACCATACCCTTATAACCCCACTCGTCGCGGAGCAGGTCTTTTAAAAGCCACTTGTTCTGGCTCGAAAGCTCGCCGTTGATAGCATTGTATGAGCACATGATTGTAGTTGGAGCTGATTTTTTTACGCAGGCTTCAAAGCCCGGAAGATAAATCTCGCGAAGGGTGCGTTCATCAATTTCTTCACTTACAGAAAAGCGGTTTGTTTCCTGATTGTTTGCGGCAAAATGCTTAACAGAGGTTCCTACATTTTTAGACTGAACGCCCTTAATATAAGCGGCTCCGAGTTCTCCAGAAATATAAGGGTCCTCAGAAAGATATTCGAAGTTTCTTCCGCAAAGTGGAGAACGCTTGATATTGATTGCAGGTCCGAGCACTGTAGAAACATTGTAGTTATTAGCTTCTTCACCGAGAATCTCGCCAAGGTGGCGCAAAAGGTCACGGTCAAAGCTTGAAGCAGTTGCACAGCCTGAAGGAAAGCTTACAGAAGTGCGTGAATCGTTTTCGTCAACACCGTTATCGTGCTGAGTACGAAGACCACTAGGGCCGTCGCTCACCATAACAGAAGGAATACCAAGGCGTTCAACAGGTTTTGTACGCCAGAAATCTTTTCCGGAACAAAGTCCGGCCTTTTCCTCGAGGGTGAGTTTTGATAATAAATCTTTAATTTTGTTGTCCATAACAATATATTATCATGACAATTCAAAGGATTCAAATATATGAAAATAGTTAATAATTGTACAAAAATGAACAGTAGCGGAATTTAGATTATTGGTATATTATATATAGAAGAAGGCATTCAAAAATGGTTACTGCACTAGGTCATTCCATAAGACAACAAGTCAGCGATTTTTTATACATGATCGGTTATCTGGGCAAACTCATAACCGCTTCCTTCTTTTTTGCCAAACGCGGAAAAACCGCACGAAAAATCCTTACAATGCAGCTGCTCTTTACCTATGTAGAGGCACTTCCAATCTGTTGTTTTCTTGCAGCCGGAATCGGAACCTCTGTCTTTATGATAGGAAATACATTTCTTACTGCCTTTGGACAAGGTACTTTGAAATATGATCTTCTGGTTCTCCTGATAATGAGGGAGCTAGGCCCTATTCTGATTGCCTTTATTGTAACAGCCCGTTCTGCAACTGCCATTGCAACAGAAATCAGTACCATGGTTGTCCGCCACGAAATAGAAGCTTATATTTCTGTGGGTATTGATCCAATCAGCCATATTGCAGCACCACGCTTTCTTGGCGTTACCTTTTCGCTGTTTTTCCTGAACATTTATTTTTCACTTTTCGGTCTGCTCTGCCCTGCCATCATCATTCAGTTTATTTCAACCACGAGCATTTCAGACTATATAATGAACCTGTTTCTTTCACTTGATTTTAAAATAATTTTAATTTCAATTTTAAAGAGCTTCGTTTTTGGAATGATTATTTCGGGTTCTGCAACTCTGTATGGCTTTAATGCGGGGCGTGCTTCCACCGAAATTCCTATGGCGGGACTCCGGGCTGTAAGTAAAGCGTTTTTGTATATCATCATAGCTGATGTATTTATTACAACGCTTTCCTATTCTTTGTAAGGAAAGCAGGAGTTTTTGATGTCGGTTTTTAAGATGATAAATGTCTGCTACGAAGACAACGGCCAGAAAATCATAAACAACATCTCTCACTATATTGAACCAAACTCTGTTACCGCCTTTCTTGGAAAACCGGGAAGCGGAAAGTCTACCGCGCTTAAGCTGCTTGCAGGACTCATTACTCCTACCTCGGGCTCCATTACCTTTGAAGATAAAGAAATTCACAGCATGAATCATAAGCAGAATGAAGCTTTTAGAAAAAGAGCTTCATTCATGTTTCAGGATTCGGCACTTTGGGCAAATCAGGATATTTACCATAATCTGGAGCTTCCTCTCCTGCTGCATTTTCCAGACATGAGTGCGGCAGAACGAAAAGACCGGATTAAAAAAATGACAGAGCGTGTTGAGTTTCATAAGCCGCTGATTATACGCCCGGCAGCTCTTTCCATCGGTGAACAGAAAAAGATAAGCTTTGCGCGGGCTTTAATTTGTGAGCCGGAAATTTTATTTTTAGACGAGCCTACAGAATCAATTGATGAAAAAACAGAAGAGCTTTTTATTTCCATTCTTAAGGATTTTATTGAACAGAACAAAACTGTCATTTACGTAAGTCATGACAACTATTTAATTAATTCGTTTCTGTGTGATAAAATTTATTTTGAAGATGGAGAAATAAAAGAAAAGATTCTTCTTGATGACATAAACCAGATAGATGATTATTATGAAGGTGATTTATGAAATTTAAAATTAAGTATGCAGATCAGATTGTTGGTATTTTGAGTCTCATTGCAATCATTGCATTAATATTCATCATCTTTTTAATCGGCTCTACCCAGAAATGGTTTGTACCTAAACATAACTATTACACAGTAATTTCTTCAGCTTCAAATATCAGCGTTGGAAAAGCAATCACCTACAAGGGCTTTGAAATCGGAAAAATAAAAAGCTTTACTCTGGATGATTCAGACAAGGTTGTTGTTAATTTTTATATAACTGATGATTACAAAACAAAGGCTGTACAGAATTCAATTATCGAAATACTTACAAGCCCGCTCGGTTCTTCTGTAGTTTTTTATCCGGGAAACAGCATAATTCCTCTGGAGGATAATTCGTTTGTTCCGGAACGTGCAAGCGACGAAGCCCGCATTCTTATCCGTGAGCATAAGGTAAGCGTTGTTGAACAGACTGATTCCATCAATACAATTCTTGCGATGGCTACTACTCTGGTCGGTGACATTGATACTCTTGTAAAACAGATTAACATTGCACTTGAAGGTTCAGAGCAGACTCCTCTTTCAAACACAATCACTCAGCTGAATGCAATTCTTGCAAATATAAATGCCATTACGGCAGATCCTTCGGGTCTTGTACCAAAATTACTGGAAGATGAAAATGCCGAGGGCTCTATTGCAAATGTTCTGCTTCAGCTGGATTCTACAATGGGAGACATCAACAGCATAACCACTTCTGTAGAAGGAAACATGCCGGGAGTTTCAATTCTTATTTCTCAAATGCAGACTCTCTTAAAGCAGATGCAGGATGTAATGGAAGGACTTAAAAATAATCCGCTTTTGAAAAACGGAATTTCCGAAAAACCTGAAAAAGAAAATGCAGCACCAAAGCTCAGGGAGGATAACTTCTGATGAAAAAATATCTGATTGCAGCAAGTATTATAGTTTCATGTTTATTAACAGCCTGCTCCTCCGGGCCAAAACGTCAGATGTCTATAACCACCATTCAGGATTCCTGCAAGGATTCGATTGAATCAGCTAATGCCTGCATATTAAATGGTAACTATCAGCAGGCAGAAGAAATTCTTGCACGGGCAAAAACTCAGGCTCTTTCAATTGATAATTATGATTTACTGCTTTCGGTTCATCTTGCGCATGTGAGCCTCTTCCTTTCTTATAATCCGCCGGAAATTACAAAAGCTAAAAAGTATGTCTCAAGCTCTTATGAGCTGATTCCAAACACAACAAAGCTTAAGGAAAGCGAGCTTTTATGTGCAATGTCAGAAGCCAGAATTCTCATTGCACAGAATAAAGTCCAGGAAAACTTTGAATCTATCGTAGATAAAATTGATAATGCAAAAAAGGTATTTAAAGACAAGCCTTATAATCATGCTCAGTGCGACAGTATTTTGGGAGATGTATACAGACTAGCCGGTAAGTATAAGGATGCAGATAAAATCTACCATGAAGCGGCTAAGCTTTTTACAGATCAGCGCTATCTTTCTGAAATAGGAATTACCTGGTATAAAATTGCGCAGAATCAGTCTCAGTCTGGAAATCAAAAGGGTGCACTTGAAGCATTAAATACAGCAATTCATTATGACCGTCTTGCAGAAAATTCTATGGCGCTTGGAGCTGATTATTACATAAAGGCTGTTATCCTGTTAAAGGGAAAGCCTTCTGAAGCAAACCGTACGGAAGCAAAAAAAGCCCTGCTGCATTCTGCAGAAATCTATACTGCCGCAGAACTTGCAGAGCTTGCCTCTAAGAGCATGGAATTATATTCAACTATTGAATAGTCTCCATAACTCGTGATTCAAGAGCCTCTTCAATTTCATCATCCAGAAGCTCAAAAAAATCGTAACCAGTGATTTCTTCTATGTAATTAATGCTGCAAGCATATTGCTGCCAGCTGCCGTTTTTGCCGCAGCCCTTTTCATTTGGTACACAAACGGCAATAACCTCAACCTCGTCTGCACTGGTTACGCGTTCAAAATCAGCTTCGCCTTCCGGCAAAAAGAGCAGGATTTTCCAGGTATGAGATGGAACTATAATAGAGAGCTCTGTTCCATCCTTAAGCGAAACTGGAATTTCTTCGAAATAGCCTTTGTCGCCAGTACCGCCCTTTCCGTAAGGGCCTGCAAAAATATAAGCTTCCTTGCCTTGAAGTACCACTTCCCTCTCATATTTTTCAAGTGCAACCCAGACTATGCGGTTATTGTCCGGAGCCTGAGGTACCATGTTTGTCATGAGGAAGGTCATTGAATTATCTTCTGTATTTGCGGTTCGGTCTGCCGAAGGACAAATGTGTCCGCGGTCAAAGCCGTAATAAGTAAACTTATAATCATTTTTTCGAACAGCGTACCAGCCGGCTGGCAGTTCTGTGTCCGGACGGAAGGTGTCGGCCCGGTCTGCCTCTCCAAGGTCGCTGCAGCAAAGGTGCCAGGCTACCCAGTT
The DNA here is from genome assembly GCA_946407195.1 of uncultured Treponema sp. Lineage (GTDB taxonomy): Bacteria > Spirochaetota > Spirochaetia > Treponematales > Treponemataceae > Treponema_D. Next base: position 6,169 of record CAMJNC010000104.1, read on the forward strand.
TGGATTCAACGTTTCGCTATTGTAGCTGATTGTAAACTGAGGCTTTTCCATAAGATAGTTTTTAGCAGCTGAAGTATCGCTTATTGAATCTGAAGGATTTCCAAATAAGAGCGGAGTATTTTCTGCATGACCTTCATCAAGAGAGGGATTAGAAGCTTCTTGTCCCGACTTGTGATTTCTGAGAGGAGTCGAAGGAATCTCAGTTTCAATGACTTTTGTCTGAACCTCTTCATGCGCATCTGGCTTGCCATATAGGTACCAGACTCCAGCAGCAATCAGTAAAATAACAACCAAAACAACATATATTACTTTTGATTTTTGATTTTTCTTATTTGTCTTTTTCTTTCCACCCATAGTCAAACATGTTATACCATCTTGCCAAAAAAAACAATTTTCACGCCAGCCGTAAATCGTTATAATCAATTTTGTGAACATTCTTTCTATAAATAATCTTGCGAAAATTGGGCGGGAAAAACCGCTTTTTACCGGCGTTACTTTTGGAATTCAGGAGGGCGAAAAAGCAGCCCTTATTGGACGTAATGGAACCGGAAAGTCTACCCTGCTTGCAACAATTGCAGGCGTTTTACAGCCTGATGAAGGTACAGTTGTAATTAATAAAGAGGCTGGAGTTTCTTACCTGCCTCAGACACCGGCTTTTAATCCGGATGATACAATCCGTGAACATATTTTTAAGAATGATTCTCCAAAGCTTGCCGTAATCCGCGAATACGAGGAAATATGCGAGGAAATGACGCAGGCTGGCGGCACTCCAACCACAGGTCTTCAGCACCGCTATGAAGACATTATGCACAAGATGGACAGCGGGGACCTCTGGAATTACGAAGCCCAAATCAGCTCAATTTTGAGTACACTCGGTATTAGTGATATGTCACGCCGTATGGGAGAGCTTTCGGGCGGAATGTGTAAAAAGGTTGCCCTCGCCCAGGTTCTCGTAGAAGACACAAAGCTTCTGCTCCTCGACGAGCCTACTAACCACCTCGATATTACGACAATTTTCTGGCTGCAGAATTACCTGCATGATACAAAACGTTCCGTTCTCATGGTTACTCATGACCGCTGGTTTCTGGATGCAGTTTGTACAAATATTTATGAACTGGCTCGTAATCATCTTAAGCTTTATGAAGGCAATTACAGCCAGTACCTCGAGAAAAAAGAAACCGAAGCCGAAATTGAAGCAAACACAGAACGACGTATTGAATCTGTTTTGCGTTTTGAACGCGAGTGGCTGCTGCGAGGTCCGTGTGCACGCGGTACAAAAATTAAAGCACGTATTCAGCGCGACGAGCAGCTGATTAACCGTGAGAAGTTCCAGGCAGATAAAGGGTTTACATTTGAGGTTAAAGGAAAAAGACTCGGCGGCAAGGTCTTAGAGCTCCATGGAATTTCAAAGGATTATCCTAAGGGCTATGTTGGAGAGCTTCCACACGGATTCGAAACGTCTAACGATGTTTCAAATCCGCATTGCAATATTCCTGTAATTAAAAACTTCTCTTATGTTTTTACAAAGGGACAGAAAATTGGAATCTTTGGCGACAACGGTTCCGGTAAGTCTACCTTCCTTAACATAATCACCGGCAATCTTTCTCCGGACACCGGAACTATTGATGTTGGTGTAAATACAAAGTTCGGCTATTATACACAAAACCCGACGTTTGCCGACACTAACTTAACTGTACTTGAATATATAAAAGAAACTGCCGAGCACATGACACTCAACGATGGTAAAAAAGAAGTTAGTGCTACAAAGTTCCTCGAAGAGTTTGGCTTTGAAGGAAAGATTCAGCACAGTCCGGTAAGCACTCTCAGCGGTGGAGAACGCAAGCGGCTTTACCTTGTAAGACTCTTGTTAGAAAACCCTAACTTTCTTGTGTTAGACGAACCTACCAACGACTTTGATATTTTTACAATGAATATTCTCGAGCAGTTCCTTGAACACTACGAGGGCTGTCTTCTGCTCGTAAGTCACGACCGCTACTTTATGGACAAAACTGTAGACAGTCTTTTTATTATGGAAGAA
>CAMJNC010000105.1 GCA_946407195.1 uncultured Treponema sp.
GATGCTTCTGATGCGGGTACAATCCTCGAGCAGGATCCACCGGCAGGAACAAGAATTTCTGAGCCTGTTACTGTACAGCTTGTTGTAAGCCGTGGCCCTAACTTTGAAAATACAAAGGCACCTTATCTTATCGGACAGACAGTTAATGACCTTCTTCAGATTATTACACGAAGCAAACTCGTATTTGATATTACTTCTCACAAGGCTTCTGCTGATGAAAAGCCTGGTACTGTTGTAGATCAGCAGGCCTTTGACAGTGAGTTTATTCCAAATTACACACGCGTTAGTCTCGAAATGGCTTTGCCACAGGGAGAGTATAACGACAATATTTACGGAATTTATGAGGAAAAGGTTGCAGATTATCCGTACCCTGTTCCTATGAAAATTGAAGCTTATCCTGCAGAGGGTAATTCTTATACATTGCTCAGCTTTAACCATCCGGGTGGAATTGTTACTGTACCTTACGCCGTTCCTAAGGGAACAACACTCGAGCTAACGGTAGTTAGTAAAGTTGTCAGCAAAAAAACGGTGAACTAAAATGAATCAGCCGCTGGTATGTATGACACTTACAGGCAAGACTCTTGATGAAGATCTTAAGCTTGTAAAAAAATATGAAAAATATATTGATTTAGTTGAGCTGCGGGTTGACCATCTTAATGAAGATGAGCAGCTTAGTGCCCGCCGGTTTCCTGCCATGATATACCAGCCGTGTATTCTTACAATCAGACGCGATATAGACGGCGGTCAGTTTACCGGTGGAGACTTTGCGCGAACTAATCTTTTTGCACGTGCGCTAGCGTTTGCAAATCCGGATAAATCAAAAAACTTTGCCTTTGTAGATTTTGAAGATGATTTTCATATTCCAAGTATTCAGGATGCGGCAATGGCTTTTGGTGTTAAAATTATCAGAAGCTATCATAATATGACAGACCCGGTTACAAATATTCGTGAACGCTGCGATATAATGCGTAAAACCGGGTATGAAATCCCAAAAATTGCTTTTATGCCTCATTCACTTTCGGATGTATTGAACCTTCTGAGAGAAGGTGAAGCTATGACTCAATACGAGCATATTCTTTGTGCTATGGGACCAGTAGGTTTTCCATCTCGTGTACTTGCAAGCTATACTAATTCATATCTTACTTATGTTTCTCCAGAAGAGGTTATTGAAAATACAAAATCAATTGGTCATATAGATCCTGTAACTTTAAATGATATGTATCATTTTAAGTCAATCAATCAGGATACTGCGCTTTATGGAATTGCAGGCTGGCCGTTGATTAAGACTTCTAGCCCTGAAATTCATAATAAGGGTTATGCTGCTAAAAAGCTTAATGCAGTTTATCTTCCTTTCCGTTCTCAGCTGATTTCTGATACACTTTCTTTTTGCGAAGGAATTGGTGTAAAGGGACTTTCTGTTACTATTCCGCATAAAGAATCGGTAATGTATTACATAAATGAGCAGTCTCCTGAGGTTGCTCAGATTGGTGCCTGCAATACTATTGTCCGCAAAAATAATAAATGGCTTGGCTATAATACTGATGCGCCTGGCTTCCGCCGTGCCCTTGAAGAATTTCTTGGTCCGGTAAAAATTAAGCATAAAAAGGTAGCAATTATTGGTGCGGGTGGTGCAGCTAAAGCTATAGCTTATGTTCTTAAACAGATGGGTGCACGAGTTTGTATTTTCAACCGTACTGTAGAAACTGCCGCACAACTTGCAGATAAGTATGGCTTTAATTACTGCCAGCTTGAACCTCGCTGTATTGCAAAGCTCGATGAATATTCAAATCTTATTGTTCAAACCACTTCTGTCGGCATGAATTCTGAAGGCCCTAGCACTGCTGAAAATGACCCGATTTATTTTTACGATTTCCGTGGTAATGAGCTGCTCTTTGATATAATTTATGAGCCTTCTACAACCCCGGTTATGAAGAGAGCTTCTATTGCAGGCTGTCGTGTCTGCAACGGTTATAAAATGTTAGAATATCAGGCCTATGAACAGTTTAAGCTGTTTACTGGTCTAAACTATGATAAATAAAGAGGAATAAAATGTTATCTCAGTCTGAACAGAAAACTTTAGTTGCAAATACTGCAATTGATACACTTATAGAAAAAGGGCTGATTTTCAGCGGAATGAAAATCGGACTTGGAACAGGCTCGACTGCAATGCCTGCTGTAAAACGTCTTGCAGAACGTATTGCTGACGGAACCCTCAAGGATGTAAAAGCTGTAGTTACCAGCTTTCAGACACAGAATGCCTGCCAGGATTACGGTATTCCTGTTTACTCAATGAACGACAGAATTATCGGCGGACAGCTTGATCTTGCAATCGATGGTGCCGATGAGGTTGATCCAAACTGCAACTGTATTAAGGGTGGCGGTGCGGCTCATGTTCGCGAAAAGATTGTTGAATACAATGCAAAGATTTTTGTAGTAATTGCTGACTCTTCAAAATCAGTTCAGACAATCGGTACAAAGTTCCCGGTTCCTGTAGAAATTATTGGAGATGCCCGCGTTCCTGTAATGAATGCTCTTGCTGCTCTTGGTGCAACTGCAGTTCTCCGCGAGGGTGTTCGCAAGGCTGGTCCTGTAATTACAGATAACGGAAACCAGATTCTCGACTGTACCTGGAAAGAGCCGATTAATGTTCCTGAAATGGAAACAAAAATCAACTCAATCGTAGGTGTCGTTGAAACCGGTTTGTTTACTCAGAATAAACCAATCGTATTTATTTCTAAGGAAGATGGTTCTGTAGAAATCAGAAACCTTAAATAAGGAATGGCGCTGTAAATGTTTCCGCTGTTTCCACAGGAGTCTGCCCGTCATTACTGCCAGAAGCTCATTTCTTTAATAGAAAAGGGTGAGGTTTTATTAAAGCAGTGCGGGCGCGAAAGTGAGGAGCGTAAAGGACAGGGGCTTATGATTGGAGCTCTTGTCTGCTGGGAGACTGATTTAAGCGGGAACGGACTCAGTTCCGGTCGCCGTGTTGTTCTTTATGCAGTAAGCGGAAATAATAAACAGCTTGAGGTGAGTGCAGTGCGTTCCCTTGAGCAGCTCTTTCCTGAAAAATCAATCTTTGTTCCTTCAATAGTTTCTTCAGAAAAAATCGATGCTGCACTCGAAGAAAATGATGTAAAAATTCATGAGCTTACAGATAAGATAAACAAACTAACGTTAGTTAATAAAACTTCGTTTGAACGTAAAGCTCTCATAAATGAAAGAACATCCCTTACAGATGAATCCCTTAGAAAAGTTTTTTCTCTTTACAGCTTTACAAGATTCGATGGCACTCAGGTTTCACTGAATGAAATAATTGTCTCACACAATAATCACCTTCCACCGACTGGAACCGGCGACTGCTGTGCACCAAAATTATTAAGTTATGCCTTTGAACATGGCCTTGAACCTGTAAGTATGGACGAGGTCTATTACGGCCGAGATACGACTCATAAAATAAACGGTGTTTCCTATGTTCCCTGCGATGAACGCTGCGGCTATATTCTGCCTTCTATTCTCGGTATAGAGATTTTGTACCGGGATAAAGACATTGTTGTAATAAATAAACCAAGCGGACTTTTGTCGGTGCCGGGTAAGGGCGAAGAAAAACAGGATTGTGCAGAAGCACGGGTAAGAAAACTGTTTCCCCAGGCGCCTGAACAGTGTGCCGTTCACAGGCTTGATATGGAAACCTCCGGAATATTAGTTATGGCTTTAAATCAAAAAACGCACCGTGCAATGAACGAGCAGTTTGCAAGCGGACAGGTTCATAAAAAATATATAGCTCTTTTAGACGGTATTCTTCACGGAAAGCCTGAGGGACGCACAGAACTACCGTTCAGACTCGATGTAGAAAACCGTCCTCATCAGATTTATGATGAAGAAAACGGAAAGCTTGGAATAACAGAGTGGAAAAAGCTTGGTGTGGTTCGTGGTGTTACCAGGATCGAGTTTTCTCCGCTTACCGGCCGTACTCATCAGCTGCGCCTTGCGGCAAGCTGCCCGGTAGAAAAGGGTGGGCTTGGAATTCCAATTGTGGGTGACTCTCTTTATGGAGTCTGTAAAAACTGGCAGCGGCTTATGCTCCACGCTACAGAAATAACTTTTACACATCCTGCCAGCGGCGAAGTAATGCACATAGTTTGTGAGCCCGACTTTTAATAGATTTCTAATAACATAGAAATTTTTACCTCATATTTTTGATGCTTTACCATAGGAATAATGCATCTTACCGAAAACCGGGTTGTTTTATCGTTTTATTGTCCTTATTATTCAAAATGTAAACTAAATAAAACGAAACGAGGTAATTTATATGTTTAAGACAAAAGGAGATCATATGGTAGCAAAGATTCTGTTTGAGGTTGTAAAGTTTGCTGGAACAGCATTAATTATAACAACAATTGTTGATGTTTTTCTGCTTGGAATAATTTGTCCGCATTTTGCCGGTAAAACAAAGCATTCAGAGTTTTTTGTTTCTCCACGTACAGAAACTGTAAAAGCTTCTTCTGGTTCATTTTTTGAATATCAGCAGCAGGGTGGTTGTGCAGGATTTTCTTCTGCTTTTGTGCTTAGACATCTTGGAACACAGGCTTCTGGAGATGAAACCTTTAAGGAAGTGCCGCACCAGATGAGAGGTGGAGCTGCTGTTCCAAAAAGTATTCCTGGATTCTTTGCTAAAAAAGGAATTAAAATGACAGCCTGCACTGGTAATCTTTCGGCACTTAAAAATGAAATTGCAAAAGGAAAGCCTGTTATTGTTGTAATCCGTTCTTTTGTAGGAAAAAACGACCTTCATTTTGCCTGCATTACAGGATATGACGAAAACAATATTTATTTTGCTGATTCAATTGAAAGCTGGATAAATGTTGACTTAAATAATAATGATAAAATCTATTACAATCGTGTTGTAAGTACTTCTGAGTTCAAAAAGCTCTGGAATACTTCAATGCTGAAAATGCCTTTGTATAGAAATATGTTCTTTGTAATGAAATAAAATAAAGTGGAGAAATGTATAGAGCAGTTATTTTTTGCTTCCTATCATTTCACCCATTTTTACAGGAGTTTCAATTCCGGCTTTAGAGTTCTGAATTATTTCGTCCTTAATTTTTACCATATCTTTTTTGATAAGAAGAATGATTGTTGAGCCGCCGTATTCAAAATAACCTTTTTCTTTTCCACGTTCTGCAATACCTTCGCCTTCAAGGTTTACGATACGACCAACAAGCATAGCACCAACTTCCATCTGTACAAGCTTGCCGAATTCAGGACTTTCGATTGTTGTATACTCGCGGCAGTTTTCTACAAATACCGGGTCGGTTTCAAGAGCAATAGGACGCACAGTATGAAGTATTCCCGGAATAAAAATATTAGGACCTTTTTTACCGCTGTCTGCATAACTGTATCTGTGATAGTTATCTACACATAAACGGAATACAAGGCAAAGTCCTCCGTTATATTCAGAGGCAAGCTGATTATCTTTAAGAAGTGAACTTACTGTATACTGCGACTGCTTAACAGGAATTACAGTTTCATTTTCTATATTCCATACGGAAAGAAGTCCGTCGCAGGGAGTGCACAGGTGTGTGCTTTCCATATCAAAAGGTCTGCGTCCTACCTTTATTTTTCTTCTGAAAAACTGATTAAAGGTTTTAATTCCGTCTGTTTCGTAATCATCCAGCTGAATATTATTACTGCGTACAAATGGTTTGATTAAAAAGGCCGAACAGCGTGAATCAAGAAATGCTCCGCACAGCTTTGAAACTGCACGGGATGCAAGTGGTTTTAAGAAAAATCTTCCTGGTTTTGTTTTATAAAGGAAGGTCAGCGAATCCATAAATTACTGCTTTTTCATTACGATGAAAATCCAGGCAAGGGCAGCGGCCTCAACAAGACCAATTGAAATCATAATCAAAATGCCCTTCATTGTTGGCTTTTTAAACTGAATCTGAGAAACAAAAAGGAAGCCAACAATTGCAAGGAATACAAAGTACAAGAGTGTTAAATCAGCATTGCAGAAAATATGAATTAAAAGAATTGTAGGGAATACCAGAGCAGAGCTTGTTACAGGGAGACCTATATAGGTTTTGTTAACTCCACCGCCTTCTGTCTTCTGGCGTTCTTCTTCGAGTACATTAAAATATGCAAGACGAATCATTGCTGCAAGAGCATAGAATACGGCAATAACTGTAAGAACAATTTTAATTACAGTTGATTTATCTGCAAGGTGAAGGAATTTGAAATCAGGGAAAATAGAAAACTCAATACTGCTTCGAAGCATAGCAATTCCAATGCAGGCAGGTAAAACTCCAAAGGCAACAAGATCTGAAAGTGAATCAATCTGAATACCAAACTGCTTCATCTGTTCTGTACGGTTTTTCTTAGTGCGGGCAACCTTTCCATCAAATGCGTCGCAAAGTCCGCAGAACATCAAAAAGAACATTCCAAGATACGGATGTCCAATGTCATTTAAGCAGAGCATAATGCCGGTAGTTGCAGAGAGCATTGAAAGGTAAGTGAGAACTACTGTGTAGTCATAATATCCAATCATTCTTTTTCCTCATTCTTGATCTTATTATAACGGATAATTATATATCCTAATATTACTGTAATTATGCTGATAATACTACAGGTGTAAAAGGAAATTCCTCTTCCAAGAATTGCAAGTGAATATGCAGATTCTTCACCAAGCAGCATTGTATAGCCGAAGTACATAAGGAATTCTGAAATTCCTACAGCACCAGGAACCGGAATAAAATTCGATCCCATTACAACATAGGTTTGAATAGCAAAAACTAAAAGGCCGTCAGAAAGCTTTCCATGTAATGCATAATAGCAGAATACTGTAACGAGAATCTGCGAAGCTCTCTGCATAAGATTTAAAAGAAAGGTTTTTACCAGAAGCTTCTTTTTACCTGCAAGGGTAACAACACATTCGTTGTAGTTTTCAATTATTGTATTAAGTCTAGCTTTGAACTTTTCTGCTGCAGTCTTAAAATGCAGGCGGGTCATAATGGAAATAAGAATATTTCCCATTTTTACAAGAATGCTCTGACGTTTTAAAAGAATAATGAAGGAAACGGTAAGTAAAAACATCATTACAATACCAATCAGAATCATTATTTTACATGGCAACTCAAAGCTCATGAAAACATGCGGGAAGAAAATAAGTGAAAGCAGACCCAGAGTAATAATTGCAATGGTGTACATTGTAAGATTAAGAATCAAAGAAACTGTTACTGCAACACCAGAAATTCCATCCTTGTGCATAAAGTAAGCGCTTGCAGGCTGTCCTCCGGTTGCAGATGGAGTGATGGAAGAGAAAAATATATCAGCTGAAGCATATAAAAAGCCTCTTCTTTTTCTTGCAGGATATCCTAAGGTTCTTAAAATCAAAACAAGTGAACGGCCTTCAAAGAAAATAAAGCCGAACATACAAAGAGCCGCAGGAATTAACCATAAAGGAGAAGCTTCTTTTATATTGTACCAGAGTTCAGAAAGAGAAAGTCCGCTGTTATAGAAAAGTGCATAAATTGTGAGGATTGAAAGACACAAACTGAATAATGCCCACAGGATTTTCTTTTTCATAATGAACAATATAACATTTTTTTGTATTAAATGAAATAGGTGTATAAAATGTAAGAGATGTGTAGAAAAAAAGCCTGAATGGGAAAAAAATACCCACTGTATGGACTGCATCTGTAACTGCCCCAAAGACAGCCTTGAATACGGCTCCATTACAGTGGGTAAAGAAAGGTATTTATTTAAGAAGTTTATTTAACAAATTCTTTCTTTAAGAAGTCGAGGTCGAGCTCTGGGTAGAGTACGTGTGCACCGAGGAGCTTGTTTACGCGCTCGCGTGCTGCAGCAACTGTATCATCAGAAATCTCAATCTTACCCTTAGCTGGCTTTCCTTCTTTTGTTACGCCAGGCTTTGTGTTCTTGAGAACGAAGTCGATGATGTCTGCAACTTCCTTCATATCAGCTTCATTCATGCCAAGTGTTGTAAGACCTGGAGTACCAATACGGATACCAGATGTCCACCATGCACCGTTCTTGTCGTATGGAAGAGCGTTTGCGTTAGCAGTTACACCGCACTTGAAGAGGGCAGCTTCTGCCTGTTTTCCTGTAAGACCGTAAACAGTTACATCACAAAGCATAAGGTGGTTGTCTGTTCCACCAG